>DCUZ01000009.1 GCA_002327305.1 Holophagales bacterium UBA2201
GGCCTCCCGCACGGGAGGCCCTTTTATTTCCCTCGTGATCCGGGGAGGAACCCTACTCGAACATCCCCTTCCTTGCCGGTTTTCCGTCCTGCACGAAGAAGAGACCGCCGGCGAGGAGGTGGCGGACCCGGTCGTCGGCGTCGAGGAGGGCCAGGTCGGCGTCCATCCCCGGGGCGATGCGCCCCTTCCCTTTCAACTTGAAGATGCCGGCCGGGTTGCTGGTGGCCACCTTCAGCGCCTGCTCCATGGGGATCCGTTCCTTCCTCACGGCGTCCAGCACCTCCAGCAGGAGGGTGCGCGGCTCGCCGCTGGTCAGCTTCAGGAGGGTCCCCTCCTCGTCGAACAGCGGCAGGGAGCCGCCGCCGTCGGAGGAGAAGGTGATGTGTTCGAGGGGGACTCCGGCCTCCAGAAGGAGGCGGAGGGCGGCCGAGGGCTTTACCTCGTACTCGGGGTAGAAGGGGTAGGCGGAGGTGGTGATGTCCACATTGCCCTCCTTGCCGTAGGCCTTGGCGTCCTCGAAGATGTAGGAGTTGCGGTTGCAGTGGGTGGGGAGGAACTGGGCCGGCTTCAATTCGCTCATCTCCACGGCGGCGTAGATGAGGGCGAAGGGGCGGTGGGCGTCCCCCATGTGGAGGAGGGTGATGCCGGCCTTGCCCCCCAGCATCCCGCCGACGCGGGCGTGCTCCGCGAGGCGGACGAGTTCCGTGACGGTGGGACAGGAGGAGCGGTGGTCGGCGATGGCGATCTCCCCGGCCCCGATCACCTCCTCGATCAGGGCGATGTCGCGCCCGACGTCGCCGAGGAGGGTCGGCGTGGGGACCTGATAGGCGCCGGTCAGAATGTAGGCGCTCATCCCCTCGCGCCGGAGCCCCTTGGCTTTCATCAGCACCCCCTCCACTCCGCGCGCGAACCCGTCGGTGCCGAGCGACCCCACCACGGTGGTGATGGCGCCGTCGCGGAGCATGGAGAGGGGCACTTCGGGGGTGCGGGTTTCCGGCCCCCCCTCCCCCCCCGCCCCCGCGATGTGGACATGGCCGTCGACGAGGCCGGGGATCATGGTCAGCCCCGCGGCGGGGACCTCGGTGACCGGGAGGCCGCCGCCGGGCTTGATCCTCTCCTCGACCGCCAGCACGCGCCCCCCCCCGATCAGCACGTCCCGCCTCCCGAGGTCTTCCGGCGCGAAGACCCGGCACTCCTTGAAGAGGACCAGGACGGGGTCGGGCCGAAGGGCCTTGCGGACCTTAATCATACTTGGCGACCAGGACCTTGAGAAGGGGCTCCAGGACCTTCAGCAGGGCGGCCTCTCTCCCGGCGGCGCCGGCATAGGCCACGCTCCTCGATGCGGCCCCCTTCCGCTTGATCGTCACCTTTCCCTTCTCCACCACGATGAGATGGCCGTCCTCGAGCAGGTCCCGCTGGAGGGTGGCCTCAGCCGCGTCGGGATGGTCCATGATGACGATGTCGGCCCCCTGGTGGACCATGCCGAACTCCTTAAGCGCCGCCCCCGGATGGGACAGGACGGCGAACCCCAGCCGGGGATGGCGCAGGAGGATGCGGACGTTCTCGTCGTGCCGGGGATGGTTGCACAGCACCCGGCCGTCGAACGAGACCCCCTCCTTCGTGAGGGAGCCGGCGAAGAGACCGGGACGGGCCTTGCGGGCCCGCTCGATGAGGGCGGCGCAGAACTTCCGCGTGAGGTTGTGGCCCGCCACGATGGGGATGCGCTCGCCCCTGGGCGCGGGGAAGTGGGCCGCCCAGATGGCGGCCGGAACGTCCACCGAACCGCCCAGGGCGGGGGCCAGGTGCATGAAGACGCCGGGGCCGGCGTTGATCTCGATGATGCCGAAGTCCCCCTCGGTCCAGGGGCGGGCGATGTCCCGCGCCAGGACGTCGATCCCCATGCAGGTGACGTTGAAGTTGGAGGCGATGTCCTCCACGAGGCGGATGTTGGCGGGGTGGATCTTGCCGGTGACATTGATGGAAACGCCGCCGGCGCTGATGTTGGCCACCCGGCGGAGGGTGACCCGCTGGCCGTTGCCGGGGACGGAGTTGAGGGCCAGGCCCTGCTTGTCGAGGAAGTCCAGCAGATCGTCGTCCACCTTGATCTTGCACAGCGGCGACCGGGCGTTGTCCAGCCGGGCGGGGGTGTCGTTCTCGATCTTGATCAGTTCCCCGATGGTCCGCTTCCCGTCCCCGTCCACGTAGGCGGGAACGCGCTGGAGGGCGGCGACGAACCTGCCCTTCACGGCGAGGAGCCTGTGGTCGGTCCCCTCGATCTGCTGCTGGACGATGACGCCGTCGAACCCCCCCTCCTCGATGCTCTCGAGGGCGACGCGGAAGGCCTTGCGCACCTCCGCCTCCGAGCGGATGTTGGTGGTGACGCCGTGCCCCTTGTGCCCCGCCACCGGCTTGACCACGACGGGCCAGCCCAACCGGGCCGCCTCCGCCACCACCTCCTCCTCGCGATAGAAGGTGCGCCCCTTGGGGGTGGGGAAACCGCGGTCCTGGAGGAAGTCGGCGACCATGTCCTTGAACATGGTGAACTCGGTGTCCTTGATGCCGTCGGTGGAAACGGTGGTGGAGCGGCCGCGGATCTGCTTGAGGCCATAGCCCCATTGGAACTGGTTCTCGGCCTTCAGATACTGGACGGGGATGCCCCGCTTGAGGGCCCCCTCGTAGAGCGAATAGAGGGTGGGACCGCCGAGGAGGGTCTTGTCGAACTTCTGCTGAAGGCGCGTGAACTCGGCGGCGAAGTCGAAGGGGCGGGCCTCCTCAAGGGCGTTGAACCAGTCGGCCACGGTCTCGGCGCAGTCCACGGTGATCCGCTCGTCCAGCGATTCCACGGCGATGACGCTCTCTTCGCCGCCCGGCTCCAGGACGAACCGCCCGACGGAGAGGTTGATGTCCATCTTGAGGACCTCCACCAGGGCCCGGACGAACAACTCCGGCAGGTCGGGGCCTGAATCGGCCAGCGACGGGAACGCCGTGGTGGCGGCCTCCCGGATGCGGTCCGCGCGGCGGACCCGGGGGTCCACCCGGAGGGTGAACCGGACGGCCGGGCGGTCCAGGTATAGATTGGCCCCCGTAAAGGCCTTGAAATCCCCTGCTTCGATGCGTGCCATTATGACCTCCTCGTCATGGTATCGTTGTATTCGTGCCAGGGTTCCAGGAACTTGAAGAGCCGGCCCAGCCCCGACCGGCCCGTCCGGTCGGGGGGCCGGGCCGCCCCGGCGGGATCGAGACGGAACCGGCGCCCCGGGGCGAAGAACGAAAGCCGGAGGCCGTCGACCGACACCAGCGCCCCGGCGGGGCGGTCGCCGTAGTCGGTGGCGAGGTCGCCGCCGGCCCGCAACACCGCGACCACTCCGGAGCCCAGAACTTCCAGCGTCCCGTCCGGGTGGACCAGGACGGCGGTGTCCTCAGCCACTCCCAGCCCCACCCTGCCCAGCCCGGCGCCGAGCGCCTGAGCCAGCCGGGCGATGCGCCCCCGTTCCATGAAGTGGGTGTCCACGATGGCCCCGGGAAGGAATCCCAGGGCCGCCCGGTTCGACACCGCCCCCTTCACCAGGCCGCTCCGCTCCCCGTCGAAGATCGTCACGGCTCCGGCGGCGGCCGCCCCGGCGCTGGACCCTGCCACGACGGCCCCCTCCCGGTGCCTCCGCCGGATCTCCTTCAAAAGGGCGGTGTCCTGAAAGATCTCGACCAGCCGCACCTGGTCGCCCCCGGTGAAAAAGACGGCCCCGGCCTTCTCCACCGCCTCCACGGCCGCCCCCCCCTCCGCCTCCTCCCGCCGTCGGATGTCCAGAATGCGGGGATCGGCCGCTCCGAGGGCCCGGAAGGCCCGATCGTAGTCCTTGCCCAGTTCGACGGGATAATCGGACGCGGTGGTGATGACGGCCACGCTCCGCCCGCGGGCGGCTTGGACCACCCACCGGAGGAGGGCGCGATCGCCTTTCCGGTCTTCGCCCCCCCCGATCAGAAATAACGGCCCCGGCGCATGCGGGACCGGACGCTCTGCGGTCATCATGTCTCCCGAATCTCGATTAGGTGCCGGATCCCCTCGGATATGGGGGAATGGGCCCCACAGTATAAGAATTCATCGGCGCAATGTCAAATATTTCGCCTCGGCGCTACGATTTTCCGCCCTTCTTTTTCCCCTTTTTCCCCTCCTTCCCGCCCTCCTTCCCGCCCCCCTTTTTCCCCCCTTTCTTCCCCTTTTTCCCGTCCGCGGCCTTGGCCGCCGAGCGCAACCGATCGGCCAGACGACGGGCATCGGCGGCTGGGCGTGCCTCGTCCGCCGCCGGCGGCTCCGAACCGGCGCTTTCGTCCCGCTCCGGGATTTCCCGAACGGCGGCGGCCCTGGCCGATTTGAGATCCGGCTCTTCGAGGATCGGTTCGGCTCCCCGCCCCTGGTCGCCTTCCCGCAGGAACATCAATTCCCGGTGGGCCAGGTCCCGGATGCCCCAATCGGAGTCCTTTTCGAGCTCCCTCAGCGTCCCGGCCGCCTCCGGGCCCCCGATTTCCGCCAGGGCCCGTACCGCCGCCTCCCTGACGTACCGATTGCCGTCGCGCGTGGCCTTCACCAGGGCCCCCACGGCCGAGCGGTCCTTCATCCAACCCAGGACGCGGGCCGCGCTCTCCCGCACGGTGTCCTCGGTATCGGCCAGGCATGCCGCCACCGCTGGGGCGGCCCGCCGGTCCGCGATCTCACCCAGGGCCCGCACCGCCGCCTCCCTGACATTCCGCTCGTCGTCGGCGAGGGCCTCGACCAAGGCGTCGAGCGCGCCGGCGTCTTTGAGGTCCCCCAGGGCCCGGGCGGCGCACTCGCGCACCCGGTCGTCCCCGTCCTTCAGCGCTGCTGCGACCCGGGGAAGGGCCCGGGGGTCCCGACCCGCCCCCGTGGCGAGCAGGGCCTCCCTCCGGACTGCCGGGTCGGCGTCTTTGATCAGACCCTCGAGGAGCTTCGCTACCTCATCCCCCTGCACGCCGGCCAGGGCCTTGGCGGACTGCTCCCGCTTCCAGCCCTCCGCGCCGGCGACGGCCAGCCCCAGGCCTTTCAGGGCGTCGTCCCCGGCTTCCCGCAGGGCTTGGACCAACCGTTCCACCTCGGAGGAGTTGGCGGTCCGCAGCGTCTCCATCAGACCGGTGTAATCACCCTGGGCCAAGAGTTCCTGGATGCGATCGGGCATGACAGCCCTCCTTTTCATGGGATACCGGCAAGTGTACAGTGCCTGCCCGCCGGTGTCAAACAGAGCGGGCTCCCTTTTGATCCTCCCGGCCGTCCGGCCTTCCCAAACTATCTTGCCGCCAGCATCTTCCCCAGCGCCGCCGTCAGGCGCGCATCGGTGCCGCAGCAGCCGCCCCCGATCCGCAGGTCCCACCGGCGGACAACGGCGGCGATGACATGGGCCAGATCGTCGGGAGAGTCGCCGTGAAGGACCGCCGCGCCGTCCAGTTCCTCCGGATCGAGGGGCGAAGCGTTGGCCTGGAGGCCGATCCATCGGCCTGTCCCCCCTCCCGGGCACCCGAAGGCGGCCCCCATCGCTGCATCGAAGGTTGCAGGGTGGACGCAGTGCCCCATGTAGCCCAGGGGCGCCGGGTGTGCGGACGCGTCGATCCGGGCGGCGGCTTCCCGCATGGGAACGCCGTCCAGAAGGGTCCCATCGGGACGGAGGGGGAACCCGAGGATGAACGGCAGGCCGGTGGCCCCCATGGCGCGGGCCATCCCCGCCGCCTCCGGAAGGGCCGGGAGGGTGGCACCATAGAGCAGGTCCACCCCCGCCCCCGCCAGGGCCGCCGCTTGGGGCGCGTGAAACGCCTCCGCCTCGTCCTCCGGCAAGGTCTCCCGGGGATCGTAGGCGTCGCCGCGGCACCCCATCAGACCTCCGATGAACGCCGCCGATCCCTCCTTCCGCCTCAAGGCGTCGAGAAACCGGAATGCGTCGGCCTGAACGGGACGACCCTCCAAGCCGGCCGCCCGCAGGCGTTCGGGGTTGGCCCGCCAGGTGGGGGTGAGGAGGAGGAGCGGCAGGCCCGCCTCCCGTGCGGCGGCGAGGTATTCTCCATAGATGCGCTCCAGTGCGCGGCGGCCGGCAGGATCGTAGAGGAGGGGGGCGTTCGCGGCGACGGGGTCCAGCCATCCCCCCGGTTCCCGGCGGAGGCGCTCGATGACGGCCCCCTCGGTCAGAATGAGGGGGACGGACCGCAGGGCCGCGGCCAATGACGGGGTCATCTCAATAGCCGGCGCGGGTCAGTTCTTCCACCATCTCCCGCGCATTGGAGGCCTCCGGGTGTTCGGGGAAGCGCCCAAGGAAGGCCCGGAACTGGGCGGCGGCCCCAGGGGCATCGTCCTTGAAATTGAGGAGGATGGCCCCAAGCTGGAGATAGGCCTCGGGCCGCCCTGGGTCGAGTTCGATGGCCCGGCGGTATGCCCTGACGGCGGGATCGATCTCCCCGAGGGCGAAGCGGGCCGCGGCCAGGTTCAACGCGGCGTCGCCATAGTCGGGCCGCCGGCGCAGGGCCTCCTCGAATCCCGAGGCCGCGCTTTTCATGTCTCCGCGCCCGGCGGCCATCAGCCCCCGCAGGAACGAAAGGTTGGGCTCCTCCGGATCGAGGGCCTCCACCGCCTTCAACTGCGCTTCCGCTTCGGCGAAGCGCTGCGCGCCGATGGCGAGGCGCGCGAGATGGAGGCGGGCATCCCCGTGGTCCGGATCGAGGGCCACCACCCGCCGGAACCCCGCCTCGGCGCCCCGGATGTCACCGTCTTCCAGGGCCATGGAGGCGAGGTTGAAATGGGCGTGCGTGAAGGCGGGATTGAGGTCCCGCGCCGAGGCGAAATGCTTCTTCGCCTCGTTCCGCCGTCCGGAACCCTGCAGGAGGGTCCCCATCTTCACCAGGATCGTGTAGTTCTCCGGGTTTGCGTCCAGGATCCTCCGGTAGAGCGGCTCGGCCTCGTTCCCCCTCCCCTCGCGCTCCAGACGCTCCCCGCGGTCCATGGCGGCCACCACCCACACGAGGTCCTTGGGATCGCGACCCGCCCCGCCGACGCTCCCCCCCTTGTAGCCGAGCGACTGGAGGCGCTTGAGGGCCTCCGGGTCGGCCGGCCCGCCGGGCGGGACATACGCCGTGGTGTACTCCCGCTTCAAAAGGGACAGCAGCTCCCTCGCCCGCCGGCGATCGCGGCCAGACCGGTCACGCGCTTCGGCGGGATCGTCTTCCAAATCATAGAGTTCGGGCCGGGGCAGGTGGATGTATTTCCACCCGTCCTTGAGAATCCCGAACGGGGCCGTCCACCCAAAACTGTTGGCGGGGAGGAACGATTCGAAATAGAGGGCCGGGTGCGGCGCCCCAAAACCCGGTTTCCCCGCCTCCAGAAGCGAACGCCCCCAAAGACCCTCGGACGGCGCCCCGGCGAACGCCAGGAGGGTCGCCGCCACATCGGCCGTCGAAACGGGGGCCCGCTCCACCACCCCCCCGGGGCCGCCTCGGAAGCGGATCAAAAGCGGCACCCGCACCGCCGCCTCGTAAAGGAAAACGCCGTGGGTCTCCTCCCCGTGGTCACCCAGCATCTCGCCATGGTCCCCCACGGCGACGACCAGGCCCGAGCGCCCCGCTTCCTCCCACGCGCGGACCACCGTCCCGACGCCCCGGTCCATGAACCGCACCTCGCCGTCGTAGGGGTCCATTCCGGCGGGCGCATCGGGGTGCGCCCGGTAGGGATGGTGGGGATCGAAGAAGTGGACCCACAAGAACAGCGGCCGGTCCTTCGGCGCCGCGCGGATCAGCGCGAGCGCCGCGGCTGCCGTGGCGTCGGCGGGCCGCTCGTTGGGCTTCTCCCCCCCGCCCGCGTCGAGGGTCATCCGGTCGTCGTAACGGTCGAACCCCCGGTCCAGGCCGAACCGGCGGTCCAGGACGAAGGCGCTGACGCAGGCGGCGGTGGAGTATCCGGCGGCCTTCATCCGTCCGGCCACCGTGGGGATCGTTTGCGGCAACCGGTCGGAGAGATTGTCACGCACCCCGGAGTCCTTGGGCAGAAACCCCGTCAGCAGGACGGCGTGGGACGGCAGCGTGATGGGGACCGGAGTGTAGGCCCTCGCAAACCGCACCCCCGACCCCGCCAGGGCGTCGAGGACCGGCGTGGTTTCCCGCGTGTGTCCGTAGCAGGTGAGGCGGTCGGCCCGGGTCGTGTCGAGGGTGATCAGGAGGATATCCCTCCCGCCGTCCCCCGACAGAAGGGCGGGCAGCAGGAGCACCAGGAGGAGCGCGGAGGTTCTCACGACTCTTATTGTACCGGAAACGGTCGGGCTGGGTCGAACGGTCCGTCAAGCGAAACAATTCACAAAAGGTGTATAATATCCGGAATCCACCACCAGGGGGGCCCCGCCATGCCGATCAACGACCCGAGCCGGGAACAGGACCGCTTAACGATCCTCAAGCACATTGATTCGATCTTCCGAGCCTACATCGACAAGGACATGGAGACGATCCGTCGAACCCACCGACCCGAATGGAAGGGGTTCACGGTCCGTTCCCGCGCCACCATCCACGACCGGGAGCAGTACCTGCGGGAGGCGGAGAGACTTCTCCAGCACCAGGACTGGAAATTCTTCGAGATCAGCGACGACTCCGTGGCCTTTTACGGGGAGACCGCCGTGGTCACCTACATCGCCCGCGTGTCGGGACAGACCCCGCAGGGAATGTACTTCGAGAGCAAACTGCGCGTGATGGACATCTATGTCCGGTCCGACGGGGAGTGGAACCTGGCCGCCTCCAGCGTCAGCCTGCACCCGGACGAGATCGACAAGCGCCTCTCGACCGCCATCGCGACGCCTGCGCAAGGCTGATCCGGCGCCATGAGGAGGGAAACCCCATGAGCCGCGAACGCCGCGATGCGATACAAGACCTGCTGGACCGCCGGGAGAGGGCCCGGCAGGGGGGCGGCCCCGACCGGATCGCCAAGCAGCACGCCGCGGGGAAATTGACGGCGCGGGAGCGGCTCCAGGTCCTTTTCGACGCCGACACCTTCAACGAAAACCTCACCTTCGTGACCCACCGGTGCACCCAGTTCGGGATGGAGAAACAGTCGATCCCGGCCGAGGGGGTGGTGACGGGCTCGGGGATGGTGGGCGGCCGGCTCGTTTTCGCTTTTTCCCAGGACTTCACCTGCGCCGGGGGGTCCGTCGGGGAGATGCACGCAAAGAAGATCGTCGCCGCCATGAACGACGCCCTCAAATGCGGCGCCCCCGTCGTCGGCATCAACGACAGCGGCGGCGCCCGCATCCAGGAGGGGGTGGACTCCCTCTCCGGCTACGGCCGCATCTTCTACGCCAACACCCTCCTCTCCGGAGTGGTGCCCCAGATCTCCATCATCGCCGGGCCGTGTGCCGGCGGGGCGGCCTACAGCCCGGCCATGACCGACTTCGTCATCATGGTCCGGGGGACGAGCCAGATGTTCATCGCCGGCCCCAACGTCATCAAAGCGGCCACCGGCGAGGAGATCACCGGGGAACGGCTCGGCGGAGCGGACACCCACGCCCGCATCAGCGGCAATATCCACTTCATCGCCGACGGCGACGCGGAGGCCCTGGCCATCGTCCGGCGGCTCCTTTCCTTCCTCCCCTCCAACAACCTCTCCGACCCCCCCGCCGTTCCCCTCGACGACCTCGTGGTGGAGGGCGATCCCCGCGTCAACGACCTCATCCCCGAGGACCCCCGCGCCCCCTACGACATGCGGCAGGTCGTCGCCCACCTGGCCGACCAGGGCGATTTTTTCGAGATCCAGCGCGAGTGGGCCCCCAACCTCCTCACCGGCTTCGCCCGCCTCGGCGGCATGACGGTGGGGGTGGTGGCCAATCAGCCCCAGGTCCTCGCCGGCGTCCTCGACATCAACGCCTCCGACAAGGGGGCGCGGTTCATCCGGTTCTGCAACACCTTCAACATCCCCCTGGTCAACCTGGTGGACGTCCCGGGGTTCCTTCCGGGCGTGGACCAGGAGTACGGCGGCATCATCCGCCACGGCGCCAAGATGCTCTTCAGTTACTCCTCCTGCACCGTCCCCAAATTGACCGTCATCCTCCGCAAGGCCTACGGCGGCGCCTACCTGGCCATGTGCTCGAAGGACATGGGGGCCGATCGCGTCTATGCCTGGCCCACGGCCGAGATCGCCGTCATGGGCGCGGAAGGGGCCGCCAACATCGTCTTCAAGAAGGAGATCGAGGCGGCGGACGACCCCAAGGCCCTGCACCGGGAAAAGGTGGAGGAATACCGCCGGGAATTCGCCAACCCCTACATCGCCGCCAGCCGCGGCCACGTGGACGAGGTGATCGAACCCAAGGACACCCGCCGCCTCCTCATCCTGGCGTTAAACGCCCTCAAGGCCAAGCGGGAGACCCGGCCGCCGAAGAAGCACGGGAACATCCCCCTGTAGGACGCCCATGGCGCACAACTTCGAAGCCGCCCTCTATCTCATGGCCATCGGCATGGGGGTGGTGTTTTCCGCCCTCCTCCTCCTGCAGGCGTGCACCACCGCCATCAGCGCCCTCGACCGCCTCGCCCGCAGGCCATCCCGCCACCCCGCCGCCCCGCCCCCCGCCGAAGGCCCCTCGGAAGAGGAGGCGGCCGCCATCGTGGCCGCGGCGTCGGCCGCCCTGGCCCGCCGGGTGGAGGTCCATCACATCCGGATGATCCACGACGAGAACATGGAAGCCTGGTCCCGCCTCGGCCGGCTCGACATCATGCATTCCCACGACCGGGGAGCGGGGAATCGGTAAGGAGAACCGCCATGAAGAAACTGCGCGTGACGCTCAACGACAAGGTGTACGAAGTGACGGTGGAGGTCCTGGAGGACGACGAGCCCCGGTACCCGGGCGCCGGCCCGGTCCAGGCCCCGTTCATCCCTCCCCCCGCCGCGCCGTACCCCTCCGCGCCTCCCTCCCCCGCCCCCTCCCCCCGCCGCCCCGCGGCCGCGGCCGGAGGCAACGCCGTCTTCGCCCCCATCGTGGGGACGGTCACCAAGGTCCTGGTCCAGCCGGGGGCCTCCGTCAAGGAGAACGAGCCCCTCCTGGTCCTGGACGCCATGAAGATGGACACCTACATCAACGCGCCGCGCGCCGGCGTGGTGCAGACGGTGGAGTGCGCCGTGGGCGACGCCGTCAAGGTGGGGCAGAAACTGGCCACCCTGGCCTGAGGGACCGAAATCCGTGTCCGGGCTCCTCGACAACCTCGGCACCTTCCTGGCCTCCACGGGCTTCGCCCACATCGCCTGGGAGAACGCCGTCATGCTGGGCGTGGCCCTCGTCCTCCTCTACCTGGCCATCGTCAAGCAGTTCGAGCCCCTCCTCCTGGTCCCCATCGGATTCGGGGCGCTGGCGGTCAACATTCCGCTGACCCACACCTGGCTCATGGGGGCACCCCAGCCGGGCCAGGTGGGCGGGGTCTTCTGGTACATCTACCAGGGGGTGGAGCTGGAGATCTTCCCCCCCCTCATTTTCATGGGCGTCGGGGCCATGACCGATTTCGGTCCCCTCATCGCCGCCCCCCGCACCCTCCTCCTGGGCGCGGCGGCCCAGTTCGGAATCTTCGGCTCCGTCCTGGGGGCCACCCTCCTGGGGTTCACCACACGGGAGGCCGCCTCCATCGGCATCATCGGGGGCGCCGACGGTCCCACCGCCATTTTCACCTCCATCAAGCTGGCCCCCCACCTCCTGGGCCCCATCGCCGTGGCGGCCTACTCCTACATGGCCCTGGTGCCCCTCATCCAGCCCCCCATCATGAAACTCCTCACGACGAAGCGGGAGCGGAGGATCCAGATGCGGGAGCTGCGGACCGTGTCGAAGCGGGAGAAGGTCCTCTTCCCCATCCTGGTGGCGGTGATCTGCTCCATGCTGGTCCCCCCCGCCTCCCCCCTCATCCTCATGCTCATGTTCGGCAACCTCATCCGCGAGATCGGCATCGTGGAGCGCCTCGTCAAGACGGCGCAAAACGAACTGGTCAACCTCATCACCATCCTCCTGGGGCTCTCGGTGGGGATGACCATGGACGCGGCCTTCCTCGACCTCAAGACGCTGGGCATCATCGTCATGGGCGCTCTGGCCTTCGCCTTCGCCACGGCTTCCGGGTTGATGCTGGCCAAGGTCATGAACCTCTTCACGAAGGACAAGATCAACCCCCTCATCGGGGCGGCGGGGGTCTCCGCCGTCCCCATGGCCGCACGCGTCGCCCACATCGTCGGGCAGAGGGAGAACCCGCAGAACTACCTCCTGATGCACGCCATGGGCCCCAACGTGGCGGGGGTCATCGGCACCGCCGTGGCCGCCGGCGTCCTGATCTCGCTCCTGTCATAGGGGCGGGCCGGCGGGCCGCCCCCCCAAATTCACGGAAGACCCCGATCAGCGCTTGAGGCCCAGCCGGAGATACACCACCGGCCGGAAGATGCGCCACCAGCCGGTGAACGGCCTCATCTTGGTGTAGGGCAGACCGTCGGCTTTGGGCGGGTAGATGATGGAGACCGGCGCCTCGCGGTAGCGCACGCCGGAGCGGACGGCCTGGAAGAGGAGGTAGGGCTCCAGTTCGTAGGAGTCGAGCCACGGCTGGTCGAGGCGGAAGCGGGGGCCGTCGAGGATGGAGAGGCGGAAGGCGCGGAATCCCGACGAGGCATCGGTCACGCGGCGCCCCAGGAAGAGGGAAAAGAGCAACGAATAACCCCAGGTCCCGAGCCGCCGGTGCCAAGGCGCCCCCTCGAGGCGCCCTCCCGCGAGGTAGCGGGAGCCCTGGACGAAGTCCGCCTCGCCGTCGAGAATGGGTTTCACGAGGGACGGGATCTGGCGCCCCGGCGTTTTGCCGCCCCCGGAGGTGATGACGATGACGGCGAAACCGTTCTCCCGGGCGTGACCGATGGCGGTGCGGATGGCCGCCCCCACGCCGCGGTTGCGGCCGTGCCCGATCACCACGGCCCCCGCCTCCCGGGCGAACCCGGCGGTGCCGTCGGTCGAGCCGTCGTCCACCACGAGCACTTCATCCACCCAGTCCCTCGGCGCCTCCCGCACGACCCGGGCGATCCGTTCCCCCTCGTTGAAGGCCGGGGCTGCGCAGAGGACGCGCCGGCGTGGCGCCGAGTCCCCCATCTACGCGGCGCCCCCCTCCATCCAGGCGTGGGTGCGCCGCAGGCCCTCCTCCAGCGTGAGCGAGGGGATCCACCGCAGTTCGCGCCGCACCTTTTCGATGTTCACCACGCGGCGGCGGATGTTGTCGATGTCGCGCCGGTCGATCCGCTCCACGGCCCCCTCCCGCCCCGTCACCTTCAGGACCAGCTCCGCGAGGGCGTTGACGGTGACCTCGCGCCCCGTTCCGACATTGTAGGTCTGCCCCTCCGCCTTGGGGGAGAAGGCCGCCAGGAGGGTGGCCTCCACGGCGTCTCCGACGAAGGTGTAGTCGCGGGTCTGCTCCCCGTCACCGTGGACGCACAGGGCCCTCCCCGCCATCGCCGCCTCGAAGAACTTGGCCACCACCCCGCAGTAGGGGTTGTCGGGGCGCTGCTTGGTCCCGTACACGTTGGAATAGCGCACCACGGTGGTGGAGAGGCCGTAGCTTTCGTAGAAGGCCTTGCAATAATTCTCCCCGGCGAACTTGGAAACGGAGTAGGGGCTCAGAAGGTTGGGAGGGTCGTCCTCGTTGATGGGGAGGTAGCGGGGGTTGCCGTAGACCGAGACGGAGGAGGTGTAGACCAGCCGCCTCGCCCCCGGCGCCTCCCGCATGGCCATGAGGAGGTTGAGGGTCCCCCCGATGTTCACCTCGTAGTCCTCCCGGGGATTCCTGGTGGAGACGATGATGTTGCGCGCGGCCAGGTGGAGGATGGCGGTGGCCCCCTCCATCACCTGCTTCACGAGCGAAAAGTCGGCCACGCTCCCGCGGACGACTTCGAGGTTGGGATGGCGGTCGGGCAGGTTGTCCGCGTGGCCGGTGAAAAAGTCGTCCAGGACCACGACCGCGGCCCCCTCCGCGAGGAGGCGGTCCACGCAGTTGGACCCCACGAAGCCCGCCCCCCCCGTCACCAGGACCCGTTCACCCTTGAGATCTTCGCGTTGGCCGATCATGCCCTTAGGGCCTCCTTTCGTGCATGGCAGAGTCCTGCGTTGGGACACCCTCAGATGCCGTCATCGGATTGCCGGAATGTACGATGGATCGCCGGTATAGGGGTCAACGACCGATGCATAGGCGAAATACCGGGCTCCTGGAGTCTCCGATGTCACTTCGGCAAACAATCCGGATCCAGCCCACGCAAGGACACAATGTTTGTATGCCTCTCTCTGTCCATGACTGTAGGGCGGCACTTTCAACATCATTGCACCATGCTCCCTTCCGTCCGCATATTTCAGGGTTATTCTTACTTCTATCAAGTCGGAGCTCAAGTTCGCCACCCCGACATTGATCCTTTCTCCACCCCTGCACTCCAAGCCCGTCATGAATGCCGTCTCCCCGGCCGCAAGGGCTTCCTCCATCGGCACCAAAGCGATACGCTCACCATAGCTTCCCCCGGAATTGATCTTGTTGTAGATCCTCGCCCATGCGTTGATCATCGTATCGGATGCCATCAGCAAAGCACCCAACCAAGGCCTGCCGTAATCCCAGCGGCCCCCGTAATCGGCATATCGCTCGGTCCTTTGCCCTTCCAAATACCATTCCTGTGGGCTTGTCCTGGAACAGTCATACGGAGAAATCAGACGATAAAGGAGAATTCTGGCCCCGTTGGCCGTCGGGTTATGCAGGATCAGATCAGTTGCCCAGTCGGTGCCATTCGCACCAGAAGCACGCGCGGCTACCGGCAGTACATAAAGCGCGCCATCCGCATGGCTGGCATTCGGCCAAGCGCCCGTCTCGCGTACTTCTATCCATAATACTATGGTTCCTTCCCCCATTGCATTTCTTGCCTTGAGGGAAATTCGGAAAAGCCCGCTGCGATAGAACCGATGAATCGGGTTGACTTCCTCGGATCCCGATCCATCGCCGAATTCCCACTCCCACTCCAAGGCCGCGTTTCCCTCATTCCAGGCATTGAATTCTATGGGTTCACCCAGAATAATCTTGGAAGGATTCCATGAAAAACGGGGTATGGGAGGCAGGCCAGAAGCCTCCTCGCAGCTGGTCGCGTCAAAAATCCACGCATTGGAGCGATCAGAGGTCAGGAAAATATAATCCGGTCCGATGAGGACATCCACGCCCTCATGGGCAGGATAGAAGCCCACATGGCGCATAGCGCTGGGTTCGGCTGCTTCGATAACGTCAACGCCTCCACCATCCGCAATATGGTATAGATTCCAGGTGGATGAAGGGCGAACCGAAATCAGCTTGGTGTCCATGACGGCAAATGCCTTGGTTCTCAAGAACAGCGATCCGATGATGAAGGGATGATTCGAATCCTCTATGTTGGCACTCCATAAACCCTTATTAGTGCCAATGAAAGCGATCGTATTGGCCCAGGCTATATCAATCGTTCCCTCCGGGAACAGCAGGGATCCGCCCACATGGGGATGCCGCGGATCGGAGATGTCACAGAATACAATGCTCTTTTGACCTCGTAACGCGAGCACGTCTCCCTCCGCTACTGGGACGATGCTTTCCCATTCCATCTGCACTTGTGCAACGATGACGGGCGCGTCGGGATCGCCCCAATCAATGACTTGGAGGGATCCGGAAGATGTGGTCGCGAACAGATAGGGGGATCTGGAAGAAATACCGGCAACATTATGCATGGGCTGGACCCCCAGCACGAGGGGATGGAGGGGATCGGCAAGACCAACATAGTAGATGTAGTAGAGGCCCAATTCGGCGACGACTACAAATGCGTGATCTCTGGATGGCTCGATGCTTGTAATGCGCGCGTTTGACTGAGAAGATAAATTGAGTCGCGATACCGTCCGCGGGTGGATCGGATCGCTCATGTTGATAACCTTAAATACACCTCCTGATTCCCCTGAATAGGCCCATGGATGCTGGAGGGACCACAAGTCGGTCGCTTCAGGGCCGACTTCCGACCAACGTTGGGGCATCGGATGCAAGGATGCCCGGTTATAAAGGCTCACTTTTCCCCAATGGAGCACGGACAGACGATCCCCGTCCCCGCCAAGGCGCCGGATATCCGATCCAGTATCTGCATAAGCAGCGATGGAAGGGCGCAGGGGGTCGGTGATGTCCCAAGCGGACAGGTAGCCTGCCGGAGGGCATGACACCGGATCGCATTCTGCGCTGAGGTACTCCCCCACAAACAGATGAGCACCATCCATCCAAACATCTTTGATGGACAGACTTACAGGCACATGGGAGAGGAGCCGGGGTGAGGACAAATCCTGAATATCCCATAGCCCCACGCCCCATTCATTGTGGGAACTCCACGAAGCGGCGGCGATGAAATCCTTAATCGCAAGGGCTTGACAATCATATCCACTCCCCAAGGGGATATTCATGATCTCTTGTGGAAAGGCGGGAAGGGATAGATCGAAAGCGGTCACTTTACAATTGCAATAACTGTACAGCCGGCCGGAATCAATGATGAGATTCAGATGATCGCCAGGGACGTAGTGGATCTCCTGCGGTTCTTCGGGGTTGGAGACATCCAGCACATGAAGACCCCGTCCTTTAACTACAGATAGCTTGGTGGTAATATATGCATAATTCCCGTAAAGCTGGATGTCGGCCGTTGTCTCACTAAATGAATAGGAGGAGAGCAATGCCGGCTTCCGGGGATCAGCGATATCCACCACCGATAGGCCTCCCTTTTCCATGATCACAAAAGCCAGCGTCCCGCAAAGCTTCAGCCGGGAGGCTCCCCGACCGGGAAGAACGAGTCTTCCCGCTTCAATCGGGCTCGGCGCCGATAAGTCTGTGATAATAAGTTGGTTGTCCTCCCATATTCCATTCCGCACCCCAACGCCCCAAGAATCCCATACCGTGAAATCGGTCAGGTCGGCAAGCCACCCGGTCTGAAAATCGAAACGACCCTCGGGCTCGATTTGCCAGATGCCGGTGCCCGTGGCGCTATGGGCCGCAAGGAGAAGGCCATCCGCCAAGACAAGGCCTCCAGTCGACTCGTGCCAGTCGTCTTGAAGGTCCAGACGAAAACGACCCATGACCCGGGGAACCGTGGGAGCCGACAAATCAAGGAGAAAGATGGTTCCCATTTCAGTCATCACTGCCCCTCGCTGACCCTTCACGGTGAGGCGGGAGGCAAAATCAACATCTGCATAGGAGTACGGCAATAGAAGGGGTTCGCCCTCTGGAAAGGGAATGATCGTGTGCTCGGCCAAAAGAAACATCCAAGATCCCGAAACCGCCACATCCGCGCAATATTGGTCAATAACTCGCGTGAGGCGAGGGGTGACAGGATTGGCCAAATCAAAGCAATACACTCCATGATAGGCGACGACATATAAGGTGGAACCCTGGATGGTGATGCGCTCGGGATAAGGACATGCTATCGTAAGCGCCCCTGCACGGAATGGCACCTGAGGGTCGGAAACATCAAGTATCAGCACTTGGTGCCATTCATCCACCACGAACAGATGGCAGCCGATGATTTCCACATCCACCGCCGAGTGATCCATGGCATGGTAATGCCCGATAATGGAAGGTTGGTCCGCATGGATAACATCCAGAATCAGCACTCCGGCATCGCCGCAGGCGGCATAAAGCGTGCCGTCCCGAACCCTGATCTCCTTGGCCATCCTTGGCAGGGACACCTGGCCCAAAACGACGGGAGCGGAGGGTTCGCTGATATCCGCGATCTTGAGCATTTGTCCCTGGCTCCAGTACATCGTGGTGCCGTCCACCTGGACCGCGCCACCAGGACCGCCGGAGAGGATGGCGATGGGGGCGGGGCACACGCGGTCTGAATTCGCCATTAGCCCGCAGGCAAACAAGATTAAAAAACATGCGAACAGGAGCCAGCGTTTAATCATCGCTATCCCCTATAGTACCAAAACCGGACCCGCCATGCTTCGATCCAGGGGAAACTCTATCTTGCCAGCGGGACCGGCCCCGGCACGCCGACGCTCTGCGCGAACAACACCACCTGCTCCGGGCGCAAAGGGACGGCCGCGGCGAAGGCGTCCGGGTCGATGGAGCCGCGCACGACGTTCCCCAGCCCCTCCGAGGCGCAGTAGAGCGCCGCGTTCTGGCTTTGCGCGCCGGCGGCGATCAGCGCCCACCGGATCTTCTGGGTTTCCGTAACGCTCCTGGCCCGTTCCCCCAGATCCGAAAGCTTGGCCAGGTCGGCCACCCAGACCAGGGCCAGCGCCGCCCGGGCCGCGAACTCCTGCCCCCCCGTCGCCTTCCGGAAGTCGCCCGCCTTGACGGGCTCCAACCGGTGCGCGAGGGCGTCGAACAGGTAGGTGCCCCCTGGAAGAACGACATAGAGGTCCACCGCCTGCCGGTTCAGCGCGGCCGGCGCGGTGCGCTTCCCGTCGTCGCGGTTCACCCCGTTGGCCGCCCACAGAAGTTCCGACAGTTGCCGGTCCGTTAGGGCGGTCTCGGCGTAGGAGCGGGTCGAGCGCCGCTCTTTCAGCGCCTTCATCAGAGGCATCCCGGCGTCCGTCCGGGGGGCGGCGAGTTGGATGGCCTCCAGTTTGGGCGGATCCGGGGGTGGAACGGCGGCATCTTCGGCCGCTGCCGTCAACAACACCAGCAACAAAAAAACGCTCCTCAATACCCTCCTCAAGGCAATGCCTCTCCTTCCGCCTTCCGCCTTCATTCCTCAGCCTGGTTGCTCCGTGATCGTCACCTTCACCATCGTGTCCCCCTGGCGGATGGCGTCCACCACGGCCTGGCCGGCGGTCACCCTGCCAAATACCGTGTGCTTGCCGTTGAGGTGCTGCTGGGGGGAGTGGGTGATGAAGAACTGGCTCCCGTTGGTGTTGGGGCCCGCGTTGGCCATGGAGATCACCCCTTTTTCGTGCGTCAGGGGGTTCCCCTGTAGTTCGTCCTCGAACCGGTAGCCCGGCCCTCCGCTCCCCGTCCCGGTCGGATCGCCGCCTTGGATCATGAAGTCCCCGATCACCCGGTGGAAGGTGACCCCGTCGTAGAACCCCTGCTTGGCCAGGAAGACGAAGTTGTTCACGGTCTTCGGGGCGCACCGGGGAGACAGGTCCAGTTCGATGCTCCCCCGGGCGGTCTCGATGACCGCCTTGTAGTTCATCTTCGGGTCGATCTGCATTGCCGGCGGCGTGCTCCATTGTAAGGTCGGCATGGGGCGTTCCTCCTTAAGGAAAATAGATGGCCATAGTGTACCCGCTCAGGCCCGTGGTTGGCAATCGAAGCGCGTCCTCATCCCAGCGCCACATCGAGGACCATCATCACCGCGAAACCGCCGAGGGTGGTGAGGGTGGCCAGGTCGGTGTTGTGGCCCCGCTGGCTCTCGGGGATGAGTTCCTCCACCACCACGAAGATCATGGCCCCGGCGGCGAAGGCGAGAGCGTAGGGAAGGAGAGCGCGGGAACTCATCACGGCGGCCGCCCCGATGACGGCGGCGGCGGGTTCCACCACGGCGGAGAGCTGGCCGTACCAGAAGGAGCGGAAGGCCCCCACGCCCTCACGCCGCAGGGGCCCCGAGACGGCCAGCCCCTCGGGGAAGTTTTGGATGCCGATCCCCAGGGCCAGGGCCACCGCCCCGCCCAGCGTGGCCTCGGGGATGCCCGCGGCGGCGGCCCCGAAGGCCACCCCCACCGCCAGCCCCTCCGGAATGTTGTGGAGGGTGATGGCCAGAACGAGGAGGGTGGTCCGTTGCCAGGAGGTCTTGGGCCCCTCCGCCTCCTCCCTCCCCTGGAACATGTGGAGGTGGGGCAGGACCTTGTCCACGCCCCACAGGAAGAGGCCGCCGAGGAGGAAACCGACCGTGGCGGGAAAATAGTGCCCTCCCGACATCTCGATGGCGGGGGCCAGGAGGGACCAGAACGAGGCGGCGATCATCACCCCGGCGGCGAACCCCAGCATCCCGTCGAGGAGCCTCCGCGATACCCCGGTCACGAGGAACACCACGCCCGCCCCGGCGGCGGTCATCCCCCAGGTGAACCCTCCGGCGGCGAGGGCCTGAAGGACCGGATGGAGCGAACGCAGGGCCTCGCTCACGCGGGCCACCGGTCGTGAAAGACGAACTCGGCAGGGGCCCTCCGGGCGGGCCGCTCGGCCTCCATCGCCCTCTGCTTCTCGTTCAACGACGGTTTCAGGTCGGGCTGGTGCAGCCCCATGATGACCAGGGTGATGAGCGTCAGATCGGCGGGGACCCCGAGCACCGCCTTCGCCTTCCCTTCGTCGTAGCCCGCGATGGGATGGGCCACGAGCCCCCGGTCGGTGGCGAGGAGGATGAGGAAGGCGGTCCCCATGCCGGAGTCGAAGAGGTAGTAATCGCGCCCTTGCGTGCGGCAGTCCAGGTCGGGCCGCGAGCAGACGGCCACGATCATCGAGGCGTCCCGGGCCCACTCGTTGCCGGGATTGAGGCATCCCTTGAGGGCCTCCAGCGACTCCGCCCCGTGGACGAAAACGAACCGCCAGGGCTGATTGTTGAAGCAGGAGGCCGACAGCGAGGCGGCCCGGCCGAGGTCCGCGATCAGTTCGGGCGTGATCGGGAACGGGTCCAGCGAACGGTAGGCGCGCCGGGCTTCGATGACTTGTTGGAATTCCATGGGGCCTCCCTCAGACGACCTTGGAGTGGAGGAATTTCCGGAACTTCTCCGGATCCAGTTTCCGCGCATAGAGCGGCTCCGCCGACCGTTTCCAGGCGGGCTGCTGCTCCTCGAAGGTGGGCCTGCCCTCCTTCCGGTAGAGAATCCCGAGGGGATACCGCTCCGTTTCCACGGCCTTGGCGAAGGCCGCCATCCGGTCCGACGGGTCGTGGGAACCATCCAGGTAGTATGTGTGCTCCTTGTACCAGGCGTAGGTGTTGATCTTGTTGAAGGAGACGCAGGCCTGAAAGAGGTCCACCAGGGCGAGCCCTTTGGAGCGGATCGCCTCCTTCATGATCTCCTTGGTCCTGGGGATGTCGGCGGCGTTGGCCCGGGCGACGAAGGGGCAGTCGAGGGCGACGGCCACGGCCAGGGGGTTGAAGGGTTCGTTGGCCACGCCGTTGACCTGGATGGGAGTGACGAAACCCCTCAGCGAGGTGGGCGACCCCTGGCCCTTGGTAAGGCCATAGACCATGTTGTTGTGGGCGAAGAGGGTGAGGTCGGGATTGCGGCGGATGGCGTGGATGAAGTGGTTGCCCCCCTCGGAGTACATGTCGCCGTCGCCTCCCACCGCCACCACCGTCAGTCCGGGATTGCTGGCCTTCACCGCCGTGGCGGGGGGAAGGGCCCGGCCGTGGAGGCCGTTGAAGAAGTGGCACTTGAGATAGTGGGGCACCTTGGCCGCCTGCCCGATGCCCGAGACGATGCACACCTTCTCCGGGGGCAGGTCGAGCTCGGCCAGGGCCTGTTTGAGGGCCGTCAGGATGGGGAAGTTGCCGCACCCCGGGCACCAGGAGTTTTTGACATGGGGCAGGTCGTAATGGCTGGTTTGCAAGGGGGCCTCCTACAGCGCGTCCTCGAGCCGGTCCGCCATCTCCTCCACGGAGAAGGGGCGGCCGTCGTACTTGAGAACATAATCGTGGAAGTCGAGGGCGTATTCCTGCCGCAGCAGCGCGGCGAACTGCCCGGTGGAGTTCTGCTCCGCGGTGATGAGACGCCTGGCTTTTTTCAACAAGGTCCCGGACTCCGGGTGAAGCGGCCAAACCTGCGAAAAATGGAGAAATGCAAGCCGCTTTTTCTTGAGCAGGGGGAGGGCCTCGGCGATGACGGGGAGGGTGGAGCCCCAGCCCACGATCAGGGTCCGGTAATCGGGGTCGCCGATCAGTTCGGGGGCGACCGACCGCTGCATCAGCAGTCGGTGGCGCGAGAGGCGCTTGTCCTGCATCCGCACCCGCAACTCCCGGTCCTCGATGATGTGCCCCTCCTCGTCGTGCTCGTGGGAATCGGCCGTCACCAGCCCCTCCCCGAACCCGGGAACGCCGCGGGGCGAGAGGCCGTCGAGGGTGAGGGCGTAGCGTTTGTAATCCGCCTTCGTCCGCACAAGGGCCGGCGCCGGGTCGCCATCGCCGAGGTCCGGCCACGGGATGTGGGTGAAGGAGTCCACCAGATATTGGTCGGTCAGGACCACCACCTGCGTCTGCATTGCGTCGGCGATGTGGAAGGCCTTCCGCGACAGGGTGAAGGCCTGCTCGACGGTCCCCGGGGCGTAGAGGACGCGGGGAAACTCCCCGTGCCCGGCGTACAGGGCCAGGTTGAGGTCGCCCTGCTCGGTCCGGGTGGAGAGTCCGGTGGCGGGGCCGGGGCGCTGGGCCAGGTGGACCACCAGCGGCGTCTCGGTCATCCCGGCCAGCGACAGGCCCTCGCTCATGAGGGCGAAGCCCCCCCCGGAGGTGGTGGCCAGGGCGCGCGCCCCGGCGAACCAGGCGCCGAGGGCCATGTTGACGACGGCGATCTCGTCCTCGCACTGCTCTACGACGACATCGAAATCGTTGGAGGCGCGGGCGAGGGCGGCCAGTACGCCGGTGGAGGGGGACATCGGGTAGGCGCAGACGAAATTGCACCCGCCGGCGAGGGCCCCGTAGGCCACGGCCTCGCTCCCGTCCAGGAGCATCTCTCCCTTCGTCGTGGGGTCCCTGGGTATGTCGATGCGGACGGCGCCCTTACCGGCCAGGGCGGCGCCGAAATCGAATCCCAAGACGAGGGCCTCGACATTGCGGCGGGCCACCTCGTCCCCCTTCCGCTCAAAGAAGGCCCCCACCCACACCATGATCTCTTCGCGGTTGAGGCCGAAGAGGGAGGCAAGCAGGCCCAGCGCGACCAGATTCACATAGATGGCGCCGCCGGCCTGCGCGGCCAGTTTCGAGAGTGGGACCTCCACCACAGGCAGGTCGGTGCCCAGCACCTCTTTCTCCCCCAGGATGACCGACCGGGCCGTCAGCCGCTCCCGGACGTGCTCGACCGCCTCCCGATCCAGCGGGACGAGGAGGTCGATGCGGTCCACGAAGGCCCCGATTCTCTGCGCCCCCACGCGCAGTTCGGTCGAATTGCTCCCCCCGCGGACGCGGGACTCGTACTCCTTGTTGGCGTACACATGGTACCCCTCGCGCTTGAGGAGGCGGATGAGGAGATGCTCGATGGTCTGGATCCCCTTCCCGGCAGCCCCGCACAGGACGACGCTGACCTCACCGGTGAAGGCGCGCTTGACACGGGCCATACGGACTCCTTTCGAAACACCGAAGAGTATTATACCTGTTCGGGGATGGCGCGGCCCCTGGCACCCTCATGGGAATGTGGGGCCGACTCTCCAGTCGGCCAATGTCGATAGGCCAAAGCCGCAGGTCGGAGGACCTGCGCACCATCATTGGTTGTCTCATGTGGGGCCGACTCTCCAGTCGGCCACTCGTCTTTGGCCTTTTTATAATGC
>DCUZ01000097.1 GCA_002327305.1 Holophagales bacterium UBA2201
TGGCCTCGGGCAACCCCGGCCACGCAATGAAAGCCCAGCCTGTGTTGATCAATGGAATGCCCATCTACCGGAACGGCACCATCGTCGGCAAGGCGATGGAGGACCTGCCGGCGGGGACGGGGCTCATCCGGGTGCTGGTGATGATAAGATAGATTGAAGGAGTCCGTCATGAATGCAACGCGGCCCCAGATGGCGTTCCTTTTCCTGTTCATTACCTCCATCCTCACGGCCGGCGTGCCGACGGGGCCGCGGCAAGGGTCGTCCCTGCCCGCACCGGCGGTCCCCGGCGACTGGCTGTCGCGCACCGTGGCGGCGATCGAGGCCGAGGAATACGCCGTCACTTGGCAGGACCGGACGATCCTGACCGGTCTCGACGCGGCCTGGCAGGCGCCCAACCGGGCGCAGGGGTTCCGGACCTATTTCACGGAGGATGGCATAAGAGTCATTCCGCGGACGGAGGAACAGCCGTCATGGGAGTGGGGGCTTTCCCTTGACTCCCTGCCGGCAGCTGGCAGCTCGCAGCTGGTAGATGGGGAAAACAACGCCCCTTCCCCGGCTGCGGACTACCGGCTACGGGCTACCGTCGTGGACAACCGCATCGAATTCGACCGCGGGTGGATCACGGAATGGTACATCAATTCCCCCCAGGGGCTGGAGCAGGGGTTCACGATTCCCGGCCCCCTGCCGGAAGCCGGTAGTCAGCAGTCCGTAGACGGGGATAAAAGCGGTACGGTTCCTGAACCCGGTCTACGGTCTACGGGCTACGAGCTACATCTCGATCTCCGCCTCACAGGGACCCTGCGCCCGGTATTTTCCCCCGACGGCCAGGCGGTGGATTTCTATGCGGACGGCGGGTTCAATGTCCTCCACTACGCCCAACTCAAAGTCACCGACGCCACGGGGCGGGTATTGCCGGCGCATTTTGAAGGATGGGTCGGTTCGGCCCGCCCAGTTCAGAGTTCGGAGTTCGGAGTTCAAGGGGCGGAAGGGGAACTCGAAACTCAAAACTCAAAACTCAAAACTGGAAGCGGTGGGGGGATTAGGATCGTGGTGGATGCCGCCGTGGCGGTGTACCCCCTTACCGTGGATCCCCTCCTCACCGCTCCGGCCTGGACGGCGGAGAGCAATCAGGCTTCGGCGCAATTTGGCCATCCCGTGGCGACGGCGGGGGACGTCAACGGGGACGGCTACGACGATGTAATCATCAGCACTGACGGAATGAATCGTGTTTTCGCTTGGTATGGATCTCCCTCCGGCATGGGGGATCCCGGGGTCCCCGGCAACGCAGATTGGAACATATTTGTTAGCAGCGTGTATTCCGTTTCCACTGCCGGGGATGTCAACGGCGACGGGTTCGCGGATGTGGTGATCGGGAGCTACAACACGGCAAGCGTGTATCATGGCTCATCGTCCGGTTTGAGCACAACACCGGGCCGAACCCTGACCGGGACAGGCATATTCGGAAGCTCTGTTTCGAGCGCGGGGGATGTCAACGGGGACGGCTACTCCGATGTGATCATTGGGAATTGGTCCTATACGAATGGAGAGTCCCAGGAGGGGGCCGCCTTCGTCTATCTCGGCTCGGCCTCCGGCATCGGGGCCAGCTATGCGTGGATGGCTCAATCCAATCAGCCTGATGCTCAAATGGGCAGATCCGTCGGATCCGCCGGGGATGTCAACGGGGATGGCTACGGTGACATCATCGTGGGCGCGCCTTTCTATGAATGGGGCATCGGGTCTCCGGATGGTGAAGGTGCCGCCTTCATCTGGTACGGCTCATCCTCCGGCCTGGGATCCAATGGAGAGCCCTTCAATGCCGACTGGGTGGGGGACGGCGACCTATATTGGGCCTTATTCGGGTACAGCGTCGGAACGGCGGGGGACATCAACGGCGATGGTTACTCGGACATCATCGTCGGTGCCTTACAATTTTCCAACGGCCAAGCGGCTGAAGGAAGGGCTTGCGTCTTTTACGGCGGCCCGAGCGGCCCAGGGATAGATCCCAACTGGTGGGCCGAAAGCAACCAGATCGAGGCTATGATGGGCTCGTCGGTGGCCTCGGCCGGAGATGTCAACGGCGATGGGTATTCGGACATCATTGCTGGGGCTAAATATTATACAAACAGTTACAGCTACGAGGGCGGTGCTTTTGTCTGGTACGGCTCCGCATCCGGCCTGGGGCCCGCCGGCACCCCCGCCAACGCCGACTGGAGCGACACGGGCAACCAGGCCAGCGCCTACTATGGGAGCTGCGTTGCCACCGCCGGCGACGTCAACGGGGACGGGTTCAGCGACATCATCGTGGGGGCGCCTTATTTCGACAACGGTCAGGCGGACGAAGGGAAGGCATTCCTTTATTACGGCTCCCCCGCCGGCCCGCGGACGACACCGCACTGGACGCGCGAAGGCGATCGGGCCGACGCGGAGATGGGATTTTCCGTCGCCCCGGCGGGGGATATCAACGGCGACGGGTACGGCGATATCGTCGTTGGCGCTCCCGGATATGACCAGGGGGTGGCCGGCGAGGGTTCGGCCTTCCTCTTCCACGGCTCCTCCTCGGGTCCCTCCAGCTCATGGGCCTGGAGCGGGCGGGGGGGCGAGGCGGGGGCCGGGTTCGGCACCTCGGTCTCCGGCGCCGGGGATGTGAACGACGACGGGTACGGCGACATCGTCGTGGGGGCCCCCTTTTTCGACTACGGGGGCGAGACCGGGGGAAAGGTGTTCGCCTACCTGGGCTCGGCCTCTGGGCTCTCCGCTTCGGCCGCCTGGACCCGGAGCGGCGGGCAGGCCGGGGCCGAGTTCGGCCTCTCCGTGGCCTGGGCGGGGGATATCAACGGGGACGGCTACTCCGACGTGATCGTCGGGGCGCCCGCCTTCGACGGCGAAGGGGCCGTGTTCGTTTACGGGGGTTCGTCCATCGGGCTGCTCCCAAACCCGCTCTGGTGGACCCAGGCCCACCACGCAGGAGACCGGTTCGGAGCATCGGTCGCCGGCGCGGGGGATATCAACCGGGACGGCTTTTCCGACCTGGTCGTGGGAGCCCCCGCCTACACTCTCGGCCTTGCGCTGGAGGGCAGGTTCTTTATCTATCACGGTTCCCCAGCCGGGCCCATCGGGGCTTCGTATTATATTGATAGCCAGCCGGACGCCGAACTGGGTGCTTCCGTCGCCGGCGCCGGCGATGTGGACGGCGATGGCTACTCGGATGTCCTTGTCGGGGCGCCGGGATACCAAGCGCAGGGGAGGGCCTTCTTGTTCCACGGATCGGCCCTCGGGCTGGCCACCTCGCCGGGCTGGACAATGGCCGGGACCCAATCCCAGGCCCGCCTGGGGGCCTCGGTGGCCTCCGCCGGAGACGTCAACCGCGACGGCTTTTCGGACATCATCATCGGCGTGCCCTACTACACGAACGGTCAGACCTATGAAGGAAGCGCAAGCGTATATCTGGGCAGTGGCGCGGGCGCGGGCTCCACCCCCTCGTGGACCGTGGAGGGCAACTCAGCCAACGCCAACTTCGGCGCCTCGGTGGCCTCAGCCGGGGATGTGGACGGCGACGGCTACGCCGACATCGTGGTGGGGGCGCCCGGGTATGCCAACGGTTCCAGCGGCGAGGGGGCGGCCTTCCTCTATCGCGGCGGCGACCCCCGCAAGATCGCCCTTCCCCGGCAGGTCCGGCCCGACGGGTCGGTTCCCGTTTCCCCCCTGGGCTCCCCCGGTGACGACGACGGCCTCCGGCTCCGGCTCTTCGGCCGGACGCCCTTCGGCCGGGGGGATGTGAAGCTGGAATGGGAGGTCAAGCCCCTGGGGTCCCTCCTCGACGGCACCGGTACACAGCAAAGCGCGGCCTGGCTGGACACCGGAACCGCCGGGATCACGCTGGATGAAGCGACGGGGGATCTTTCTCCTTCCGGCCAATTCCACTGGCGGGCGCGCCTCAAGCATAATCCGGTCACGACGCCCTACCTCTCGCGGGGGCCGTGGATGTCCCCGGCGTTCAACGGGTGGCAGGAGGCCGATCTCCGCCTCTTCCCCGACACCGACGGCGACGGCGTCCGCGACAACCCCGACAACTGCCCGGGCGTTTCCAATGCGGACCAGACGGACGGGGACGCGGACGGCCTGGGGGACGCCTGCGACAACTGCCCCGCCCATTCCAATCCCGATCAGGAGGACGCGGACAGCGACGGGGCCGGAGACGCCTGCGACCGCCCCGATCTCTCCCTCGTCAAGACGGACGACCCGGATCCGGTGATCCTGGGGAATCCCCTGACCTACACGCTCACCATCGCCAACACCGGTTCCGAAGACGCGACGCATGTGCGGGTGACGGACGCCCTTCCCGCCTCCCTCCTGTCCTCTTTCACCGACGACGACGGCTCCGCCGAAGGGTTCGGCGGCGGCGCCTTCGACAACACGCAGTGGGACGCGGGAAACAACTGGATGGAGATCACGGCGGCCGCCGACGCCACCCGGCAACTGCCGGGCAACGCCTCCCCCACGGGATGGCTGGACATGACCGGCAATGTCCTGCTCCTCCACATGGACAACAACTGGACCGACGCCAGCGGCGCGGGGCATCACGGCACGGCCTACGGGGGCGCCGCCTTCACCGCGGCCGCGCAGGTGGGCACCCATGCGGGCGCATTCGACGGCGTCAACGACCGCGTGGACTGCACCGCCTTCGACATCACCAACAGCTTCACCATCGGCCTGTGGGTCAACATCGAAAACACCGGCAAGGATCAGGCGCTGGTGGGCAAACATGGCTCAGACGGAAGCAACCTCGTCCTCATGGGGCTCTACAACGGCGGCTACCATATTCGCATCCGGGCCGAAACCCACGAAGGGGGCGCGATCACGGCCGGGTGGCAGCACCTGGCGGCCGTGGGGGTTGAACAGGGGTCCGCCACCGCCGTCACGTTCTACCGCAACGGGGAGGCCCTCTGGACCGCCTCCCTGGCCGCCCTGGTGGGCAACGTGGGCGGCGGACTGGCCTGGACCCTGGGCCAGGAGTGGGATTCGGGGCCCGTCGTCAGCGATTTCTTCGACGGGGCCATGGACGAGACGGCCATCTGGAACCGGGCGCTGAGTGCGGTCGAGGTCCGGGAGATCTACCGTCAGCAAGCGCCCCTTTTCGGACGGTTTGATTCCCGCGTCATGGACGCGGGCCAAACCACCTACTGGGGCCCCCTCGGCTGGGTGCCCCGGCGGCCCCTGTCCAAGGAACTGCCCGATCACGGCGGGGTGGAAAGCGGTTACCCCGAGGGAAACATGAACATGTCCGGCAATACCCTTCTGATGCACCTGAATGAGGCCTCGGGCTCTCTTGCGGACACTTCCGGGAATGGCCATGCCGCCACGCCCTATGGCGGCGTGACCTACAACGAGGAAGGAATAGGCAGGTCCGCCGTGAAATTCAACGGGGCGACATCGTACGCCGAGGTGGAGTACTCCCCCATGCTCAACCCCGCCCAGTTCACCGTGGCCTGCTGGGCCAAGGTCACGGGCGGGAAAGGCGCCTATCGCTCCCTCATCACCTCCCGCGGTTCGAACAGGGGTTATATTCTCTATGCGGCCAACGACGACCGGTGGAAGGCCTGGGTAGGCAACGGGAGCGCCTGGGTTCAGGCCGCGGGATCTCCGGTCGTGCCGGACCGGTGGACCCATGTGGCCGCCTCGTACGATGGCGGGACCCTGCGACTCTTCATCAACGGCGCCCCGGCGGGGTCGGCGGCCGGCGCTTTTATCCCCAACGACGCCTATCCCCTGCGGCTCGGGGCCGGGGCCACCGAAGGGTATCCTCAATATTATTTCCCCGGCCTCATTGATGAAGTCGCCGTCTTCAATCGCCCTCTATCTGCACCGGAGATCGCCGACCTCCACACCCGCAGCGCCCTTGGATTGAAGTTCCAGGCCCGAACCTGCGACGATCCCCTCTGCGCGGGGGAAGCCTTCACGGGCCCGGATGGGACCGGCGCCACCTATTACTCCGAATTGGACGATGCCGGGCTGACTCCGCCGTCCAAGGGCCTCGGGCCTCAGCCCCCCAACCGGTACTTCCAATACCGGGCCGTTTTCGAGCGCGACAAGATCTCCCTTTCGCCGGAGCTCGAGAGCGTGACCGCCGGGCACGCCCAGGCCCTGGTCACACCCAGCCAGGGAAGTTGCGGGGGCGGCGGGCCCATCGCCTGCGACCTGGGGACCCTCCCGGCCGGGGGGAGCGCCACGGTCACCATCACGGTCACGCCGGGGACGCTTGGCCTGATCACCAACGCGGGCGATGTGTCATCCGAGGAAACGGACGCCGACCCGTCCGACAATCATGACGAGGAGGATACGACGGTGGTTCTCGATCCCACGGGCGATCAGGACGGCGACGGCGTTCTCAACTCGACCGACTGCAAGCCCCTGGACGGCGATGTGTGGGCCGCCCCTTCCGAAGCCGTCCACGATCTCATGATCAGCAAGACCGGACCGGACGATTTCGCCTTCACCTGGCAGGTCCCTGCTTCCGGTTCTTGGGGTTCGGTGACCGGAGCGACGCGGATGGACATCCTGAGAAGCGCGGACGCTTCCGATTTTTCCGCCGCGGAATGCTTGCGGTCCAACTTGCCGGTTTCGACGACCTCCGATACCATAGCCAAAGGGATCGAAGTCGGCTATTTCTACCTCCTCCGCATTGAAAACGATTGCGGCGGCAACATGGGGACCGATTCGGAAGGAACGGCCAGGACGGGCGGGGATTGCCCGTAAGTCGAAGCATCGTCGTAGTGGCGTAGTGGCGTAGTGGCGTAGTGGCGTAACGGCGTAGTGGCGTAGAGGCGTAGGGGCGTAGCGGCGCACGACTCGGGCCCGGGCTGGGGTACGCGACGCCCGCTCAGGATGATGCCCCCGCATCACGGATTCGAGAGGATGCAAAGCCGCAGGTCGGAGGACCTGCGCTACATCCCTCTCCCAACTGGGGTCCACCGGCTTCCGGCTTCCGGCTTCTACGAATGGCGGGTCTCGTCTATAATAGGGGCATCAACGACCGAGACCTGAATCGCCCACCCGACGCCCCTCCCCTCCCGCCGGCCGGCGAGCCGGAACAGGGGGGAAGTCCATTCGAGGACGCGGCCCTTCGCCAGTGGCGCTTCCACACCCTCAATATCGTCCTGCCCCTGTTCTTCATCCTCACCCTCCCCTTCGTGGCGCTGGCGGTCTTCTCCGGCCGCTTTCCCTTCGCCTCGGAGGCGCGGGCCGCCATTCTCGCCGCGTGGCTGTGCGGGTTCGCCCTGGGGCTCCTCCGCCGCTTGAGCCCCACCCTCAGGGGATGGGGGGCCCTTCTCCCCCTCTATGCCATGGCCGCCCTCTCCCTGGACCTGCTGGGGCTGGCGGGCAGTGCCCGGGTGATGCTGGTGGGCCTCCCCGTCCTGGCGCTGGTCCTGCTGGGCGTCCGGTCGGGGATCGCGGCGGCCGTCCTCGGCATGGCGATCTATGTGCTCTTCGCCCTCCACGCGGCCTCGGGGGCCATGGACCGGGGTCTGCTGGTCCGCGACAATCCCCAGGATTGGCATTATTGGGCGACCGAGGGGGTCCTGATGGCGGCCATCCTGGGGGCCATCCTGGTCCTGCTGGTACGGATGAAGCGGTTCCAGGCCTCCTCCCTCCAGGCGGAGCGGAGGACGGCCCAGCGGCTCCAGGGGGAGATCGCCGCCCGCCAGGAACTGGAGGAGGCCCTCCTGCGGGTATCCGAGCGGGAACGGCGGCACACCGGCATCGAGCTCCATGACGGCGTGTGCCAGCACATCCTGGGCGCCCTCCTGCGGCTGAAGGTGGCCCAGAACACCGCGGGGGCGGAAGGGACGGCCCCCCTCCTGGAGGCGGCGAGGGAGGACTTGAACACGGCGTTGAAGGAAGCCAAGGACCTCTCCCGCGGGCTCGCCCCCGGGTCCATGGCCGGCGGGGCCCTCGTGCCGGCCCTCAAGGAGCTGGCCCGGAACACGCGGGACGCCCACGCTGTGGACTGCCTCTTCGAGGGCGGCGCGGAGCTGGGGCTCCTCCCGGACGAGGAGGCCATGCACCTCTACCGGATCGCCCAGGAGGGGGTCGTCAACGCCGTCAAGCACGCGGGGGCGGGCTCCATCCGGATCGCGCTGGCCGAGGAGGGCGGCGAAGTCGTGCTGACCGTCGCGGACGACGGCAAGGGCCTGCCGGAGGCCGACGCGGGCGCATCGAAAGGGATGGGGCTGAACATCATGCGGGCCCGCGCCGCCGCCCTCAAAGGCACGCTGGAACTCGAAGGAACGGGCGGCGGCACCCGCGTGGTCTGCCGCTTCCCCCGGCCGGCCCTCCAGGGGGGAGGACCTTCCGCATGACCGCCCCCCCATCCTTGCAAATCCTTCTCGTGGAGGACCATCCCGCCGTCCGCGAGGGGCTGGCCCTCCTGCTGGAGCAGAGCGGCATCGCGGTCGGCGCCTCGGTCCGCAACGGCGGGGAGGCGATGGAGGCCCTGCGCCGCTTCACCCCAGCCGCCATCGTCCTGGACCTCTCCCTCGCCTCCGAGAACGGGCTGGACCTTTTGCCCCGGCTGGCCACCCTCCCTTCCCGCGTCCCGGTCCTGGTCTATTCCATGCACGAGGACCCCCTTCATGTCCGTCGGGCCCTTGCCGCCGGCGCCGCGGGCTATGTCACCAAGAACTCCGACGCCGACCACCTGGTCGCCGGGATCCGCGCCGTCGCCCTCGGGGGGCGCTATTTGGACCCGCCCGCCGCGCGCGCGATGCGGGACGATCCCGCGGCGCTGTTCCCCGCGGACCCCGAGCGGGCCCTGAGTGAGCGGGAATTGAAGGTCTTCCGCCTTCTGGGCGAGGGCTTCGGCGCCTCGGAGATCGCCGCCCGCCTGGGGATCAGCCGCAAGACCGTGGAATCCTATTTCCAAAGGATCATGAACAAGTTGGGGCTGGATGGGATGAAGGTGCTCCACCGCCACGCCATCGCCAGCCGCAAACCCGAATAAGCCGCCGAACGCGCCCCCTGCTTGTAGGGAAAAATCCCCACGCCGATGCCGGGGATACGCCTCTTTCGCCCCATCCCTCCCTCTATCCATAATAAGGCGAAACTCTGAAATCCCGGGCCCGGAACGCATGGGCCCGGCGCGCAGGAGGGAAATTGCGTGGGCGTTGATTCGAAACACACAATGGAGCCGCCCCCCATGGCCGCACCGACAAACGGCCCGGAACTCCGGGTGTTCCTGGTGGAGGACCACCCCGGCGTGCGGGAGGGGTTGGCCCTGTTGCTGGGCCAGAACGGCATGGTTCCGTGCGGAACGGCCGATGACCTTCGGTCGGCGGAGGAAGGCATCACCGCTTCAGACCCGGCCGTGGTCATCCTGGACCTCGCCCTGGGCGGAGAGGACGGCCTGGCCCTGCTGGAGTGGATGAACGCGCAGGGCCGGTCCACCCCCGTCCTGGTCTATTCGATCTTCGAGGACGCCCCCCATGTCGCCTCGGCCCTGAGCGCGGGGGCGGCGGGCTATGTCACCAAGCAGGCGGACCCCGGCCACCTGGTCGCGGCGGTCCGGGCAGTGGCCCGGCGGGATCGGTACCTGGATCCCATCGCCGCATCGGCCGTTGGGTGGATAGAGAACCATCCCGAAGGAGGACTTTCATGAACAAGACGCTGTGGATTACCGTTCCGTTCCTCATCCTTGCCGCCGGGGCATGGGCGCAGTCCAGCGCCAACTATCGGATCGAGCAGGGGACCTTCAACAACGGCGGCAACCCCTCCCCCATTCTCGCTTCGGATAGTTACCAAATGACCCTGGACTCCATCGGGGACGGGATCGCCGCGGCGGCGCTGTCGAGCGCCTCGTATGAGATGGGAACGGGACTTCCGCCCGCCTATCCCCCACCCGGCGAGGTGCTGAATCTGCGCTGGTTCGACAAAGACACCCTGGCGTGGGACCCCTATCCCAAGATGACGCTGTACAACCTTTACCGGGGCAACATCGCCAACCTAACCGACGGCTACGGCGGTTGCCTGCAGGGGAACATCGCCGGGCTGACCGCGGATGACGCCAGCCCTCCGCCGGCCGGCGGCTACTTCTACCTGGTCACAACCGAGAGCTCGATCGAGGAGGGGACGCTGGGGACCGATTCCTCCGGCGCCCGCCGTCCCTTGAGCTCGCCCTGCGAATAAGGAGGACGCCATGAACGCTTTCCGCTTTTGTGCCCTGCTTCTTCTGACTTCCATTGTTGCCTGGTCTGCCACACCCCCGGGCTTGATCAACTACCAGGGGGTCCTGCGGGACGGCACCGGCGCCCCTCAAGCCGGGAGCTTCGACATGACCTTCCGGTTCTACAATCTGGTCACCGCGGGGACCCTGCTCCTGACGGACACCCACAACGCGGCCGCTCCGTCGGGCCAGGTGGCCGTGAGCAACGGCCTCTTCACCGCCCAGCTTGGCGGGGGAACCATCACAGCCGGCTCCGAGCCCAACCTGGCCGAAGTGTTCCGCGACAACGCCGCCGTGTGGTTGGAGATCCAGGTCGGGGCGGAAACCCTGACCCCCCGCGTCCGCATCCTCGCCTCGGCGTACGCGCAGAACGCCGCCACCTTGCAGGGGGTCGTCAACATCAGTGGAACCGAGAATGTGGGGATCGGCACCAATACGCCGGGTTACAAATTGGATGTGGTTGGGAACATGAAGCTCGTGGGGGCGCTCCATGATTCTTCCGGCGACGCGGGGACCAGCGGCCAGGTCCTTCAGAGCACGGGCACCGGCACCGATTGGGTCAACCAATCCTCCCTCAGCGACGGCGATTGGACCGTCTCCGGTTCGAACATGTATTCCGCCGTCTCCGGCAATGTGGGGATCGGGACCTCCTCCCCCGGCGCGAAACTGCATGTGTCGGCCCCCACCGCCCCGGAGATCCGCGTGGACAACCCGACCTGGAGCGTTGGTGAGAAGGCCCTCCTCACTTTCATGCACGGCACCCGGTACGCCGGGATCAACTCCTACCTGCCGGGCAGCAGCGACGTGGACCTGCAGTTCACCACGACGAACGCCGACACGCCGGCCACGGCGATGGTTCTGACGGGGAACGGCGACTTAGGGATCGGCACCACCGCCCCCGGCGGCCGCCTCGTGGTCTCGGAGGCGGATTGCCTGGAGGATCAGTCCTCCATCCTTGACGATTCCGGGATCGGAACCTGGTCGATGTGGCAGGCGTTCAAGCCCGCCGTGGACGGGTATCTATGCCGGATTTGCCTGAATTATCATGGTGGCGAATACTTCTCCTTCGAACTTCTCACGGGAGTCGGCACCGCGGGCACCCGGCTGGTGTTCTTGGATCACCTCACCCCGGGCGCGACGATCACCACGATCACGCTCCCCACGCCGGTTCGATTGACGCCCGAAGCGAGCTACACCTTCGCCATCCTCAACTCGGGGCACCAGGGTTATTTCCAAGCCGGCAGCGGGGACCCCTACCCTCGCGGCTCCAGCTCCATCGCGGGGGATTTCGTCTTCACTACCTATATGACCTACAACCTTTCCGGCGAGCCAACCCTGTTCGCCCACGGGGGCCTGGTGGGGCTCGGCACCGATGCCCCCTCCAGCCGGCTTTCGGTTAATGGAGATCTGGAGGTCAGCGGCAGTCGCCTGCATGTGGGGACCAACGGGCGCGTGGGCATCGGGACCAACGAGCCGGCCAACCGGCTGGATGTGGAGGGCGGCGCGGCGATCGGGGCGGCCTATTCGGGGACTGCCGCCGCCCCGGCCAACGGCCTGATCGTGGAGGGCAACGCGGGTATCGGAACCAATGCTCCCAATCTGCCGCTGACCGTGCAGGGGTCCGGAACGGCCAGCCAACTGATCCAGTTCAAGGACAGTTCGGGAGCGAACCAGTGGCACCTGAACCTGCAGGGCTCGGGGTTGAACCTGTCGGAGTCCGCCGTGGCCGACTACCGCCTGTTCGTCAAGGAGGGCGGAAATGTCGGCATCGGGACCGGAACGCCCGGCTATCAACTCCAACTTTCCACCGACAGCGCGGCCAAGCTCTCCACGATGGCCTGGACGGTCTGGTCCGACGCCCGGCTGAAACGGGACATCCGCCCCTTCACCGACGGGCTGGAGATGCTGGCGCGGGTCCACCCGGTACGCTATCGCCTCAACGGTCTCGCTGGGCTCCCCGCCGGCCACGAGGGGATCGGCGTCATCGCCCAGGAGATCATGGCCATCGCCCCCTACACGGTCGGCATCTCCCGTGCGAGGCTCCACCCCGCGGACGCCTCGGAGACCGAACTTTATGATTTCAACGGCTCCGCCCTCGTCTTCGCGCTCATCAACGCGGTCCAGGAACTCGACGCGCGCACGCAGGAACTGGCGGACCGAAAAGCGACCGGAGTCGTTTCCCGGACGCTGGACGCCGAGCCCCGGCGGTTTGAGGACAGGGACGAACTTTCGAAGACCGGCCCGGTCCCGTTGGATGCTTCCGGAACCGCCGGCCGTTCGGGGCCCGTGGTCCAGACCCTTCCCGCCGTCACCGGCATCGAGCCCGGCGATGTCCTGGTCCTCAATCCCGCCAACGGCGACGAGCTGTACCCCTGCAACCTCCCGGCCGACCCGATGGTGGTGGGAATCGCGCTTGAAGAAAGCGAGACGT
>DCUZ01000064.1 GCA_002327305.1 Holophagales bacterium UBA2201
CTTCCATCGCCAATAGTAACGGAACCCATTCCGGCGCCAGCGCAGGACGGTGGCCGGGCTCACGAAGGTCAACGACTGCCGCCAGCCGCTCCACCAGCGGCACAGCAGGACCCAGAAGAGGCGGTCGCGGAAGTTGATGCGCGCCTTTTTGCGACCCACGGTTCGTTTGAGAACAGTTACCTGCCGTCGCAGTGCCGTATTTTCCATCAACAGCCAGCCGACGGCGGCGACCAGAAATGGATCCAAAAACAGGAAAAACATCATGTCCTCCGGGAAAACGCCGGGCTTGAATTTCGTTAGCCCCGTTTATGGATGTTATTCTATGACGCAATAGAGCACCGACGTCCGAACGCCGGGTCGGCGCAGATAAAGGCCGGGGATCGGACCCGGCCTTTTCTATCGTTTGTTTTAACGGACGGCTGAGATCTCTCCCCCCGATTCGTGCACCAGCATCTTGACGGCGAGCCTGCCCGCCTTGCGGCCGGAGAGGAGCATCCCGCCGAAGGTGGGACCCATGCGGGGAAGGCCGTGGACCGCGGCGACGGCCATACCGGAGGCCAGCAGGCCGGGGAAGACCTCCCCCGTATTCTCCACCACCGCGTCCTCGGAGGCTTCCACATGCATCGCCCCCTCCCCGCGCACTTTGGTCAGCCCCCGACGCTCCAGGGCGCGAACGGCCAGGGCGTCATGGCCGGTGGCGTCCAACAGGAGCCGGCATTCGAAGGCGATGGGGTCCACGCAGGAAATCTGTCGCGGAAGGTGGGACACCGGGCTCCAATTGAGGACGGCCCCCTCCACCCGTCCGCCGCGCAGGACCACATCGTCGAGCTGGGTCATGTTGAGGATCTTCGCCCCGGCGTCGCAGGCGGCGGCGATGAGCTTGGCGCAGGCATGCGGGCCGTCAGCGACGAAAAGGCCGGGGGCGGCCTCCTCGAACGGGATCCCCAGGGTCCGCAGTTCCTCCTCGGCCGGGGCGCGGAAGGTGAGTTTGTTCATGAGATAGCCGCCGATCCAGAACCCGCCGCCGAGGTAATTGTTGCGCTCGACGATGAGGGTGCGGAGGCCCGCGCGGGCGGTCTCGATGGCCGCCCGCAGGCCGCTGGGCCCGCCCCCGACGACGATGAAGTCGCTGTCCGCGTGGTCCTGCAAGTCCTGCAGGAAGGCGCGGGTGAGGGCGCGGGTGATGGTTTTCTCGGGGGTGGAAGCGAAGAGGGTCATAAGACCTCCTAAAATGGATTTCGCTTCCGGAAGGGGAGGGCGGCGCGATGCCGCGTACGGCTGGCTCCGTTTTCCTACGCCGGTATGACCCGGATCAGGTTCGAAGGGTCGTTCTCAGGCCTTTGGCAGGCCGCCCCTAACGGATAGCGGGCCATTTTATCATGAGAGGCGGAGGGGGCCGGCCGGAATCGAGCGCCTCCGGAGGAGGCGGGGAGGATCCCGAGTCCCGTCCCCCCGGCACTCAACCAACACCCCAAACTCCAGGTCAGCCCCCCTGGCGGGGGGATCGGCAAGGCCGCGCAGCGGGCGTTGGGGCGCGGGCCGGCTGGCTTGGACGAGGGGCGGTGGGGAAGGTTCGTCGGAGCGCGCCGGGGCGCGCCCCAGGGAGCGGCCGCAGGCCGCCTTGCCACTGGAAAAGGGAATGGGGCTGGCCGGAGTTGAACCGGCAGCCTATGGATTAGGAATGCTTAGGTATGCGATTAGTCTTCATGGCTGACGCCGCCTATCATCTTAGAGATGACGCCTTGCCGATGTTCATGCTTCCAGCTTTGCAAGCCAAGCTGCCGCATTGGCCACCGTAATGCCGGAAACGGTTTCCTCTTGTCGCAGATTCTTTACGAGTTGAAGGGCGACGGCTTCCGGATGCCGCTCATGGAAGTACCGCAGTCCGGCAGACGGCTTCGACACTGAGACCTTGGCCTCCAGCAGATGGGTCAGGTGCTTTCCTTCGCTTAGGGCGAAATCCACCTCGCGTCCGTCGCGGGTCCGAACATAATGCAGGGAACAGACTGCCCCTTTGGTGTCCTGAAGGAAATGGACACGCTTCAACAGGCACACCGCGCATGTGTTCTCGAAGCGAGCGCCCTCGCCGGCAAGAACCGCCCCAGAATCGAAAAAATAGGCCTTGGGCTCTTTCAGCACGGAACGCGGGATGTTGGCGTGGAATGGCCGCACCAGGAAGATAATGCACAGGCTTTCCAGGATATCCAGATATTTGCGCACCGTGTTGGGGGCGATCTGCAGGTCTCCCGCCAACCCGGTGTAAGAGAGCGGCGAACCCACCCGGTCCCGCAACATCTCCACCAGCAATCGGATGGCCCGAATCTCCTGGATGCGGCTGAATTCCAGGATGTCTTCGCGCACGAGGTCGGTCAGATACTGGTTCCTCCACCGGGCGGCTTCATCTTCTGAGTTCGACAAAAGCGGCTCAGGGAATCCGCCAAAGCGTGCAAGGCGGTCCAGAGCTTCCTTGGGAGGCAGTCCCGGTTGCAGTTCCCGTACTGAGATCGGATCGAGCCGATACGCGAAATAGCGGCCTGCCAGGGATTCCCCGGCTTGGCGATAGGTCTCCATCCGCGAACTACCGGTGATCAGTATCGCTTGTCCGGCCGGCCGCGTGTCATAGACGCCTTTGATGAAACGCTTCCAGCTCTTCATTTTGTGGATCTCGTCCAGGATCAGCAGATCGGCATCTTGAGGCCAGGTCTGCCCCTTGATGATGCGGGCATCGGCGGAGTTGTCGAAGTTTAAATACTGCGGGTAGGAGAACTTTTCCATGAGGGCTTTTGCCAGCCATGTCTTGCCTACCTGCCGCGGCCCGGTCAGAATAACCATTTTCTTTGCCAAATCCCGGTGGATGCGCTCGAACAGGTATCGCTTCATGGTTGACTAATTAGCACGATATTGCGGTATTGTCAAGACTATTATGCAATGTAGTGCAAAACAGTCGCTACGCGTTTCCAGAGCTCAAGTAGCGGCAAGCTGATCCTGGAGGAAAAGCTGAACCTGACTGGCTGATCGAGAATGCAGTTCCATGATCCTTTTCCGGGAGAGGACAATTCCTTGAGGCCTGCCTGCGACTGCCAGGATTCCAAGTCATACCAAGATTAGTTGATTTATTAGGGAATGGGGCTGGCCGGAGTCGAACGCCTCCGGAGGAGGCGAGGAGGATCCCTCGTCTCGTTCCCCCGGCACTCAACCACCATCCCAAACTCATGGTCAGCCCCCCGGGGGGGGATCGGCATGGCAGCGCAGTGGCGCCGGGGCGTGTTCCGGCCGGATCGGACGCAAGGAGAGCAGGTTGGGGGAGCGTCGCGCCGGGACGGGATGCGCTTCGGCGAGCGTCCGAATGGAGGCCCATGCCGATAGGGAAGGGGGGATGGGGCTGGCCGGAGTCGAACCGGCGGCCTACGGATTAGGAATGCTTTGGTCAAAAAATAAGTGCCCTAATATCAGTAGGATACAATGGGTTAATTAGGCCTATTACAATTTTATTACAATATTTTCAGAGGCAGGTGCTATTTCCTCTCTGCGATGACAAGCTGAGCAACAGACCCCTCCACCGCCAGATATCTACCACCTCAGATCCTCCCAGTTGCCCTATAACGGGCGTTTGGTCAAGGGGGGGCTTTCGTATGTCTATCCTGTGATAGACTGGCTATGGGGAAATGTATGGATGTAAAGCGCTGTTTCCTGTTGTCCCTTGTTCTTGCCCTGGCTGCCATTGGGCTGAGCCAAACTTCAAACCTCACCTGTTCTAAGAATGGGAATGACGTAAGGCTCTCCTGGTCCGGGGGCTCATCCCCCTATCACATTGTCCGTGCCATTTCGCCCACGTTCTATTATGGGAACGTCCTCCTGGGCGACGCTTACCCCTCGTCAGTCCTGGACGACACCAACGCCCTACAAAGCCAATCCGCTTTCTTCTACGACGTGTCCGGCTCCGATGAGCCCCCAGCGGATGAGAATAGCCCAGCCCAATCCCCTCCCATCATCACCGCCCTAACACAAAACAACGGAAAGCCTGGGGATACCGTCATCATTGACGGGAACAACTTCGGCGCGACACCGGAGGAAAATCTGGTCTCCTTCGGAGTGTACCTCGCCGATGTCACCTCTGCCAGCACCACAGAGCTTACGGTTACTGTCCCCCCGGAAGCTGTCACCGGGCCGGTCACCGTGACCGTGGGGGCGTTGACCAGCAATGAGGTGATGTTCTATCGGAAATTCGGGGCCACTTCTTACCTTGACCTATCATCCATCTGCTTTGAGGATGGGAATGGGAGCGTCTGGGTGGCCGACCGTTCCACGCTTGATAAGTTCATAGAAATCTTCCCCAACGAAACTCAGACAGTACGCGACGGCATCGGCGAGGTAGTGATCTCAGACATTGAGCCCAGCGACATATGGTTCTATTATGGCAACAGCACCTACAGCAGTGCGAACACCGGGATCATCCGGCGCTGGAATGTGGGGACGAACGCCCCTCAGGTTTTCCGCACTATAGGCGTTTCCAGCTCCGATCCGGTTCAAGTTCTGGCCATCACCCCCGACGCTCTGACGGCGGACCAGATATTCGTTAGCGACGGCTATCGGCACACGATCAGAAGGGTTCCCATGTCTGGCACTATAGATCACGATTACGGCAACATGGGTTCTGTCACCTTTAACAATCCGGCGGGCCTGCAGTGCGACAGCGCGGGGAATCTTTATGCCACCACCTCCACAGCGCTCCTTAAGATCACATCCGGCGAAGTCGTCACCACCCTCCTCGGCGGTCTCAATGGCGCGGCTGGGATAGATATCACCGAGCGTCCGGGTTTTCCCATTATCCTCATCGCCGAGGAGAACACTGGCAAGGTCCTACTGTACAACACTCAATCGGGAATCGTGGAGACCGTCGCCACAGGTCTGACCCAGCCCTCAGGCGTGGCCTTCACCGAGAACCTCGCCACGGGTGAGCTTTTCTATGACGTGATTGAGCCCACTAGGGTTCTTCGCCTCCCCGATCCCGTCATTGATGTCAAGCTTAAGGATGCGACCAGGGTTCTGATCCACAAATATAGGCCCGAGGACCCATACCCCTCCGAGTACCAGACCCAAGACGGTCGCATCAAGATAGAAGTAGAGCTTCGGGGCTACGAGACCATCCCTGCAACGGTGTACCTCCAGTTGGTGGACCCGAAAGATCCTTCCTATTACGCATCCGGGAGCACCGGCGACAATGCGGGTGGTCCGGGATCGCTATCGTCCACGTCCGCCTCCGTTGTCAACGGCAAGGCCTCTGTGGACCTCATCATCACCGACCGCTACGCTGGCGACAATTACCGGGTGCTAATCAGCACCCAGAATTCCCCATTTAAGGAGCAGGCAAGATCCCCCATCATCACGGCCTGGAAGCGCATCTACATCGAGAAGGACAAGATGTACAAGGTGGGGCAATTCCTATCCGCCGACTCCGGCAAGGACTACGGCACCACCCACAAGGAGATTTTCATCTCCGACACCTCAGCGTTCGCAAATGATGATGAAGTACACATCATGGGGTATAGTGATCCAGCGGGTGAAATCCTGATCGTAGAAAGCATCGTTGACAACGACCATTTGGTGGTCGGGACGCCCATGAATAAGAACTATCCCATTTCGGCCTATGGCCTGCCTAACAGGCCGCATGTGGCGAAGGTTTCAGCGGGGACCTACGACATCGTCCCGGCCAGAATCATCGAGATCGGCAAGAAGACCTACGGCGAGATGTTCGTGGAATACATCATCCCTACCATTGACACAAGCGGGCCTGTCCCTAATGAGCATTTCGAATGGGCTAGCAGTCCACCTGATACTGAAATGGGCTTATATTCTGCCAACTACAACGGCAATCTACAGGGGCCAAACTATAAGAATCATATACATTTGATCGCAGGAGAGAAGAACTTCAAGTCGCCCTACGACACAAATTTAGGGACCACTATCAGCACGTACGACTGTACCTTCCTTTGGTTTTCAAATATCCCAGCCAACAATAGCGTGATCGAGGATGTTCTCTCCCATGAGTTTGGGCATCATTGGCTTGTGAATTCCTGGATCGCCAGCGGGCATTGCAACGATAACCCATGGAACAATTTTGGAGGCGATAAATGCATCATGAACGAATCCAGAAACGCCGGCGATGGGAATATGAAGTATGACATCAACGACGCTTCCGATGGTGAAAAAGACCTATATACGGTCAGGAACAGACCAGATGATCTCGGCCAGTACTAAGAAAAAGGAGGAATCTATGATCTTCATAAGCGTTCTTTTGACTTTGAATATGTCGTGTGCCACTTCTATAAGCCCTGAAAAACTCAAGCTCGAGCTTCGTGTCCCAGATGGGCCTATTTTTGCTGGCGAAATTGTTTACCTTGAGGCCCGCCTAAAAAACGTTTCTACTACCCCCATTTCTATCCCGATAGAGGGCAATGACACCGGCAACTTTAACTACGATATCAGAGTATACGATTCCGACAAAGTGTATTCATTGTGCACGTGGGGGGCAAGAGGGATTGAGCACGATATACTCCTAAATCCGGGTGAAGAAATTCTGTTTAGAAAACCATTGCATGTGTGCACGAAACGTGATTTTAGCGAGGACAAAGGATTTCGCGTAAAAGCAGGCTATGGGTGGAAGGAGGGTCATGCTGGTAATTTGATAGAGTCAGAAGAAAAGTGGATTGATGTGCGCGCCCCAAAAACGAAGGAGGATAAAGATGCGTACCATCTTCTTTATACTTATTCTAGAAATAGGGAAAAAGACATTCCAATTCCAGACGCATATAGTGGCTTGTCAGCCTACAGAGAGATTCCTCAAAAATATCCGACAAGCCTGTATGTCAAGTACGCCCTATTCTCGCAAGGGAAAAGTGAAATCGAATTAGGTAACTCCGTGTACTTTCAGAAAGGGATAGAAACACTTGAGAGCCTTCTTAGAGAACATCCAGTATTCCACCTCACCGACGAGACGCTCTACTACCTCGGCTTGGCGCATCAGAAGCTCGGTGAAAAGGAAAAGGCCCTCGAGATCTACAAGAAGGTGGTCAAGGAGTTTCCCGGCACGGAAGGGGCGGAAATAGCCTCCAAGGCCCTCCAAAGCCTGAACTCTTCTAAGTGAGCCGGGGGATACCAAGAGAAAAGCCTGCTTCTTCCTTTTGTCCCTTTTGCTTCTTGATTCCGGGCTTTAGGTTACGCATGGATGAGAGCAACGGTAGGATTGCGGAGATCCACGAAGGGGAGTTCCATGTTCCAAGGGACCAGGCGGCATGAAAGAACCTGGAAGTGACCCTAAACTGCTATTACAAAAGTATTACAAATGCTGATGATCAGGGGTGATCAAATCGTCAAGTGGGGTGAAGGACGTCCCATGGCTAATTCTTTACAGGATAAGGAGATAAGATGGGGCTGGGGGGAGTCGAACCCCCGACAAACGGATTAGGAATCCGTTGCTCTATCCTGCTGAGCTACAACCCCGTCGGAGGGCACCAGTGTAGCCGTTTGGGCGCCCGCTGTCAATGACGCCCCGTCGCACGGTTCCATCGGCCCCGCCTGTGCTATCATGGAGAGGGAAAAAGCGGGAAGAAGGGGGCGCATTCGCGATGAACCTGATCAAGATCCGCCAGCTCCTGGAGGCCTCGGTCCTGTGCGGGGCCGAGTCCATCGACCAGGAGATCCAGTGCGGGGGCGGGGCCGACCTGATGAGCGACGTCCTCGCCCTCATGGAGCCCAACAGCATCCTCCTTTCGGGCCTCACCACCCTGCAGGTGGTTTACACCGCCGAGATGTCGGGGGTGATGGCCATCTGTTTCGTCCGCGGCAAGCGGCCGCCGCCCGAGGCGATCGAGCTGGCGCGGGCCCGGGGCATCGTCCTCATGGCCACCCGCCTGCCGATGTTCGAAAGCTGCGGCCGCCTTTACAAGGCCGGCCTCAAGGGCTCCTCCGAGGTGCCTCCGGGCACGGCGCGTCCCGGGAAGCGGCGCCATCCGTGACGAACCTCTCCAAGGAGGCCACCAAGCTCCAGGAGCTGGCCTACGAGTTGAAAGTGGAGCAGGCCATGACGCCCGACCCCGTCACGGTGGCCCCGCGCACGCCGATGACGCGCCTGCGCGAGTTGTTGCGTGACCGCCGCATCTCCGGCGCCCCGGTCCTCTCCCGGGGGAAATTGGTCGGCATCGTCACCATCGAAGACCTCATCAAGTGCCTCATGAAGGGGAGGACGGGGGTCGCGGTGGGATCGGTCATGAGCCAGGAGGTCCACACCCTCTGCGCCGACGACCCCCTGGTCCACGCCGTGAGCCGGTTCCAGGAATTGGGCTTCGGCCGACTGCCGGTGGTGGACCGCGCCTCGGGGCGGCTGGTGGGGATCCTGACCATGGGCGACATCCTGCGGTGCCTTCTGAAGCAGTTGGAGGTGGATTACCGGGAGGAGGAGATCCACCGATACCGCGCCAGCCACATTTTTGAGGACATCCTGGCCGACGACATCGCCGTCTCCTTCCGCTACCAGGTGGTCGGGGGCGACTTTCATCGGGCGGGTTCGTGTTCCAGCCGCCTGCGTACCAGCCTCCTGAGGCTGGGTCTTTCCCCGGAGGCGGTGCGGCGCGTGGCCATCGCCACCTACGAGGCGGAGATGAACCTGGTCATCTACACTCCCGGCGGCACGCTCGATGCCCGAGTGGGCAAGGAGCGGGTGGTGGTGCGCGTCCGCGACGGGGGGCCCGGCATTCCGGACATCGAGAAGGCGCTCACGCCGGGATTCTCCACGGCCCCCGACTGGGTGCGGGCCATGGGGTTCGGCGCCGGGATGGGCCTGCCCAACATCAAGGAGCTGGCCGACGAGATGCGGTTGGATTCGAAAATCGGGGAATTCACCGACCTGGAATTCGGAGTGTGCTTATGACGCTGGCCGACATTGTCAAGAAGTTGGACCTGGAGGTGCTGGCGGGGAACGGGTCGCTCGACCGCCCCGTGACCATGGTGTACGCCGGGGACATGCTCTCCGACGTTCTCGCCCGGGCCCACCCCGGCGAACTGTGGATCACCATCCAGGTGCACCTCAACGTCATCCCGGTGGCGGTGATGAAGGAATTGGCCGGCATCCTCCTTCCCAACGGCCGCCGCCCCGACGCGGAGGTTCTGAAGAAGGCCGACGAGGAGAATATGCCCATCCTCTCCACCCCCCTGGGGACCTACGAGGCGGCCTGCCGGCTCTATGAATTGGGATTAAAGCCATAGGTTGTTCGGCATGCGCGCCTTCCGCGCCGACCTCCACCTGCACACCTGCCTCTCCCCCTGCGCCGAGCTGGACAACTCCCCCCGGGGGCTGGTGGGCGCCGCGCGGCGCGCGGGGCTGGACCTGATCGCCGTTACCGACCACAACGCCTGCCTCAACGTCCCCGCCGTGCGCCGGGCGGCCGGCGGTCGCCCCGCCGTCCTGGGGGGGATGGAGGTGACGAGCCGCGAGGAGGTGCACCTCGTCGTCCTCCTCCCCGACGACGGCGCCCTTTTCGCCTTCCAGGAGACGGTGCACGCGCATCTGCCCGACGCCTCCGACGAGCGGGTCATCCGGGACCAGGTGGTGGCCGACGCCGACGATGGCGTGGTGGAGTTCTGCCGGAAACTGCTCTGGGGCGCCGTGGACCTTTCGCTCGAAGCGCTCGTGGACCGGGCCCATGTCCTCGGCGGCCTGGCCGTGGCGGCCCACGCGGACCGGGAGGCGTTCGGCCTGATCGGCCAGTTGGGGTTCATCCCCCCGGGCCTGCCGCTGGACGCCCTCGAGGTGCGCGATCCATCGGCCTTCCGTCGCATGGGGACGACCCTCCCCCTCTACACCGCCTCCGACGCCCACCGACCGGAGGAGGTGGGGATGCGCCCGACCACCTTCACCCTCGAGGCCCCCACGCTGGAGGAGTTGCGCCTGGCCTTGCGCGGGGAGGGGGGGCGGGGGCTGACCTGGTGAAGTATGGAAGACCTCTCCCTCCATATCCTCGATGTCGTTGAGAATTCCCTCCGGGCGGGGGCGAAGCGGGTGGAGGTGCGCCTCGTCCAGCACGCCGACGGCCGCCTGGCGCTGACCATCCTCGACGACGGGCGGGGGATGGACGAGGAGGAGCGGGCCCGGGCGCTGAGCCCCTTTTACACCTCCAGGGGGGAGAAGCGGTTCGGCCTCGGCCTCCCCCTTCTGGCCCAGGCCGCCCAGGAGACCGGCGGGCGATTGACCCTGGAGAGCGCACCGGGAAAAGGGACGCGGGTGACGGCGGAGTTCGACGCCGACCACATCGACATGAAGCCCCTGGGCGACCTCGGCCGGACCCTCCGGGTCCTCCAGGCCACCCATCCGGAGGTGGCGTTTACTCTGGAGATAGACGGAGAGGACGGTCTGTAGTCGGGGGTCTCTGGTCCGGCGTCCGTTGTCCTTGGTCCCTGGTCAACAGCTTGCCGGGTGATCCGCTTGCATGGAGGCGGGGCCCGCGATGGCGATCAACCCGGCGAAGCGGCGGCGGACAGGCCGCAGGAGGCGGCGTCCCCCTTGCCGAAGACCCGGTCCAGCAGGAGGGTCTGCCCCTTCGGGCTGAGTCCGAGGGACGGAAGCACCCGGCGCACTTCACCGGCGTCGGCGTGGCGCCCCAGGTAGCCGTTGACCCGGGCCGCGGCCGTGGAGCGGGCGAAGGCGCGGGGATCGGGGTAGATGCGCTTGAACTCCTCCATCAACTCCCCCGACATCCGGAGGTAGTATTTTTGGTGGTAGTCCTCGGCCGCGGTGAAGGGGCCGGAGGGGAGGATCTCGGTGTGGACGGGGCCGGCGGTCTTGAGGGCCACCCGGTCGCGCGAGGCCTCGGCCGCCCGTTTTTGTTCATCGCCATGGTAAAAGACGGCGGCTCGGTACTGGCGCGAATAGGGGCGGGCGGACGGATCGTGGCTCGCCCAGAAGATCTCCAGTAATTCGACGTACGAGAGGACCTCCGGGTCGAACTCGACGCGCAGGGTCTCGGTATGGTCGCCGAGCGAGCGGTAGGTGGGGGCCGGTTTCGTCCCCCCCGCATAGCCCACGAGGGTGCGGACCACGCCGTTGAGACTCCCGAACCGGGAGTCGGGTCCCCAGAATCAGCCGAGGGCGAAATCGGCGGTCGTCAGCGGGCCGTGGGGGCGGGCGTCGATGGGGGGGAGGAGGGGGGAGGCGGTTCCGGCGTTCGCGTTCATGGGTTCGGCTCCGGTCGAAAGGATGTCCAGGCCGCTTAGGAGGAGCGGTAGGGCGGCGGTCAAAACGAGGACGGAAAGCGCAAAGGGGCGCATCCGGTATGCAACCCGCCGGCCGCGGCCGCCATTCCCGGTGTCACCGAGAAGAGGGGGACGCGCCCTCCTCGGGCGCCTGTTCCGCGTAGGTCTGGGCCAGACGGGCGATGGGGACGGCATCGGCCTCCCCGCCGAGGCGTTCCTCCAGCGACTCAAGGGCGGCCCGGATCGCCCGGGCGTGGGCGCTGGGGATGACGGGCGGCTTCTGCAATTGCTCGTGAAGGAGGGCCCGGGCCAGGTCGCCCACGGTCAGGTCGGCCGGGTCGCGGGCGAATCCCAGCGCCAGGTCGCCGGTCTCCAGAACCAGCCCGCGCGCCTTGAGCTTGGCCACCACCGCCTCCAGCCGTTTGACCTCCAGATTGAAAAGGTCGGCCAGGTCCGCCACCGTGGCGGGGGGGAGTTTGGCCTTGAACCGGTGCATCATCAGCGTGACGATGGAAAGGCCCCAGAACAGCTCCCACCGCTCCAGGGGGACGGAGCGCTCCTCCAGTTCCGCCTTCAGGGCGCGGAAGTTCTGGAGGGTGTAGGCGGCGAGGACGCCGGCGAGGAGGGTCATCCAGAAGAGGTCGATCGAGATGACGAAAAGGAGGATGAGCCCCAGGGAGCCGGAGACCACGTTGGCCCCCTGGATGAGGGCGATGTAGGTGACGAAGCCGTACTTGACCAGGGCCAGAAGGAGCATGGTGACGAGCCCGCCGAGGGCCGCCGGCAGGAGGCGGACCGAGACGGCGGGGACGCTCTTGAAGAGCATCATGAAGACGAGGAAGGTGAGGACCTTGGGCACGAGGTGCTCCAGGAGGCCGGTGGCGGCCCCGGCGCGGGCGAGGGTGAACTGGAGGGAGGCCAGGAGCCCCAGCGCGACGGGCCCCCAGAAGAGGACCATGGTGAAGGAACCCAGCCGCTCGGCGAACCGCCGCCGCCGGCCGATGCCCCAGATGACGTTGAATATCCCCTCGATGGAGAGGAACACCTTGACCGCGATGACGAAGCAGAAGATGAGGGCCAGCGTTCCGAGGGAACGGGCCTGGGCGAGGAACTCGTTGAAATAGGCGAACCAGGCCTCCTCCTGGTAGGGGAGGACCTGGGCCACGACGGTCCGGATCTGCGCCTCGTAGTCGCGGTAGAAAAGGGAATAGACATGGACGAAGCTGGCGAGGAGGGGGATGAAGGCCACCAGCGAGAGGTAGGCGAGGAAGGCGCCCTTTTCGAAGAGGCGGTTCTCCTTGAACCCCCGGACGAACTCCCGGATGAAAAGGACCGTGTCGAACACCCGCACGATCACAGGCGGACGATCTCCCCCATGCGGGGCGTCAGGCTGTCCCAGTCGAGGCGCTCCCGCAGGAGGGCCGCCAGGCCGGCGCGGGCGGGCTCCTCGCCGTGGACCAGGAAGACGTCGGGCATCGCGGGCTGGGGCGTGGCCCATTCCAGCAGTTCCTCCCGGTCGGCGTGGGCCGAGAGCCCCGGGAGGACCGCCACCTCCGCCTTGACCGGGATCGCCTGCCCATGCACCTCCACCTGCGGCTCCCCGTCGAGGATGCGCCGCCCTTTGGTCCCGCGAGCCTGGAAGCCGACGAAGAGGAGCGTGTGGCGGGAGTCGGGAAGTTTGAACTTGAGGTGGTGCTCGACGCGGCCGCCGTTGCACATCCCCGAAGCGGAGAGGATGACCGCGGGTTCCCGGAGGGTGTTGAGGGCCTTGCTCCCCTCCACGTTCCGGACGGGGTGGAAGTTGGGGAGGGCGAGGGGGTGGGGGGATTTTCGGGCGCGGGCGGCGAACGCGTCGTTGTACTCGGCCTGGAACTGCTTGTAGAAGTTGAGGGCGTCGAGGGCCATGGGGGAGTCGATATAGACGGGGAGGCTCCTGGGCAGGCGGCCGGCCTCGAAGAGGTCGGCCAGGATGACCAGCAGTTCCTGCGTCCGGTCCACGGCGAAGGCGGGGATGAGGACGGTGCCGCCCCGGTCCCCGGTCCGCTTGATCACCTCCTCCAGGAGGGCGTGGACGTCCTCCTTCGGGTGGAGGCGGTCGCCATAGGTGGACTCCAGGACGAGGAAATCGCACTCCGGCGCGGAGGCGGGCGGCTTGAGGATGGGGTGCGCGGGGCGCCCCAGGTCGCCGGAGAAGACCCAGGTGTGGTGCTTGCCCCCCTTGCGCTTGAGGCGCAGTTCAAGGAACGAGGACCCCAGGATGTGGCCCGCGTGGTGGAAGGTGAAGGTGAGGCCGGGGACGACCTCCCGCGGGACGTGGAAGGGGACCCTCTCCGCCTGCTTCAGCACCCTCCGGGCGTCCGATTCGGTGAACAGGGGAAGGGCCGGCTTGTAGGGGCTGTAACCCTTCTTGTCCGCGAACCGGGCCTCTTCCTCCTGGAGCTCCCCGGCGTCCGGAAGCATCAGTTGCAAAAGCGCCGCCGTCCCGGGGGTGCACCAGACGGGGCCGTCGAAACCCAGTTTGTGGAGGCGGGGCAGGTAGCCCGAGTGGTCGATGTGGGCGTGGGTGAGGATGACGCCGTGGATCTTCGACGGCGGGAAGGGGAACTCCTTCCAGTTCAGTTGCTTGGTCTCGCGGTCGCCCTGGAAGAGGCCGCAGTCGATGAGAATGTTCTTGTTCCAGACCCGCAGCAGATAGCGGCTCCCCGTGACGGTGCCGCACGCGCCCAGGAAATGGATTTCGTACATAAAGATAGGATAGCACAGCGGGGCAGGAAGGCAGAAGGGGAGGAAGGCGGAAGGCGGAAGGCAGAAGGCGGAAGGCGGAAAGCAGAAGGCGGAAGGCGGAAGGTAGAAGGCGGAAGGGAAGGAAAGCAGAAGGGAAGAAAGGCAGGAGGCGGAAGGCGGAAGGCGGAAGGCGGAAGGCGGACGGGAGAGGGAGTCGGCAATGGGGAGGGGGCGGGAAGATTTCAGGGCAAACGAAACCCACCCCCTGCGCAGACTGAAGTCTGCGGCCCTATTCCGAATTGTTGGTTGGATGGGGGTGCCTTCCCGCCTTCAGCCTTCCCGCGTTCCCGCGGGGCTGGGGTTCAGGGGGCCAAAAGCACCGCGCTTCCCCGCACCTCCCCCATTTCCAGCCGTTCCAGCGCCCTCGGCAACTCCTCGAACGCAAAGCGCTCGACTTCCACGTTCAGGTCCATGCCGGAGGCGACGGCCAAAAGGTCGGCGACATCCTGCCGGGTCACGTTGGCGACGCTGGTGAGGGTGCGCTCCTCCCACAGGAGGCGGTAGGGGAAGGTGGGGAGGTCGTCCATGTGGATGCCGGCGGAGACCATCCGGCCCCCCTTTTTCAGCGCCTTCAGCCCCTCGATCATGAGGGCCCCGACGGGGGCGAAGACGATGCCGGCGTCGAGGGGGGCGGGAGGCGCCTCACCGGGGGGGCCGGCCCAGTCGGCCCCCAGCGCCAGGGCCAGGCCGCGGTGCCGGTCGCCGCGGGTGAAGACGAAAACGGTGTGCCCCTTGGCCTTGGCGATCTGGAGTAATTGGTGGGCGGAGGAGCCGAAGCCCCATAGTCCCACGGTCCGGGGCCCTTCCGTCAGCCCGGCGATCCGGTAGGCGCGATAGCCGATGGCGCCGCCGCAAAGGAGGGGCGCCAGGAGGACCGGGTCGCGATCCGAGGGGAGCGGGTGGGCGAACGCCTCGTGCACGCGGTGGAACTCCGCGAATCCGCCCTCGGCATGGAGGCCGGCGAACCGGGCGCCATCGCAAAGATTCTCGCGGCCGGTCCGGCAATGACCGCATCCGCCGCAGGCATGGTGGAGCCAGGGGACTCCCGCGCGGTCGTTGATCCTGAAGCGCGCGGCGCCGCGGCCGACCTCCGCGACTTCGCCGACGATCTGGTGGCCGGGGACGATGGGCAGGACGGGAAGGGGGATCTCTCCCAGGACTTCGTGCAGATCGGTGCGGCAGATCCCGCAGGAGAGGACGCGGAGGACGATCTCGCCCGGGCCGGGCTCGGGCCTCGGCCGCTCTTCCAAGCGCAGGTCGCGTGGGCCGTGGAGGAGCCAGGATTTCATAACATCAGCAAGGCAGGTGGGCAGGCGGGCAGGAAGGCAGTCAGAAGATTTCCAAGATTTCCGATCCTATTTTCTCGCATTTCTCGCTTTTCTCGCATTTCTCGCCCGTCTGCCGCATTCCCGCGTTCCCGCCTTAAGC
>DCUZ01000118.1 GCA_002327305.1 Holophagales bacterium UBA2201
GAACCGCTTGAAGTCCTTCAACAAGAGCCCGTGCTGCCCCATTAGACTGGCCATCACCTCCGGCCGCGACAACGGCAGATACCCCTTGATCAATACCCGGTCGAAAGTGGACAGCACCCCCTCGATTATGGCATCATGTTTTTGTATGAAAGGCTCCATGGCGATCTTCTCCTCATAGTGGTTTCAGCATCCCTATGATGCCAGAAGATCGCCTTTTCTTCTTTCTCTCTTTGGTTGCGGCTATGCCGCCTTATGAATTACGGTGTTTGTAGATAATCATCCTCTCGAGGGAATTGCCATCAGTCTGTGGTTTTCAAATTATCTGCAAACAACGCCCTCATTGACAGACGCTTCCGGAACGGCTCTATTTTCTGTGGATGCTGGCAAGTATGAAGTTGTGAGCTGGGAAATCAATTATTCAGAATCCACAACATCCGCCGCCGAAGCAATGCGGACTTTGGAGCTTTGTGATTTCGGCATCAACATGACCCCACCAATAACAACCTTGGTCGCTGTTTCCAAGACTGCGCCTGCTGGAGAGAGAGTGTGGCCGATGATCCGCTACTGCGCGATTAAGACAGGCACAGAGGGAAAGTAGAAGCTGTTCATCTCCCTCTCCCGGCCCTCCTATCACGAAATAGAAACCCGAAACCCGAAACTTATCTCCGTTTTAATCCCGCGATCGTCCGCGGGTGGATCATCTTGGCGGGATCCAGGATCTCGTCGAGCGTGCGTTCGTCCATGTGGCCCTGCTCCAGGACCAGTTCGCGCACCGTGCGGCCGGTGGCCAGCGACTCCTTCGCGATCGTCGCCGCGGCGTCGTAGCCGATGAAGGGAACCAGGGCCGTGACGAGCCCCGTGGAGCGCTCCAGCAGTTCGCGGCACCGCGCGGGATCGGCCTGGATCCCCTCCACGCACCGCTCCCGCAGAACATAGACCGCCCGCTTGAGCATGGCGATGCTCATGAACAGGTTGAACCCGATCACCGGCTCGAACGCGTTGAGCTCCAACTGTCCCAACTGCGCCGCCATCGTGATGGTCACGTCGTTGCCCATCACCTGGAAACACACCTGGTTCACCACCTCGGGGATGACGGGGTTGACTTTGCCCGGCATGATGGTGGAGCCGGGCTGGACGGCGGGAAGATGGATCTCCCCCAGTCCGGCCCGCGGCCCCGAGGAGAGGAGCCGGAGATCGTTGCAGGTTTTGGACAGTTTCACCGCGACGCGCTTGAGAACCCCCGACAGCTGGACGAAGGCCCCGGCGTCGGAGGTGGCCTCCACCAGGTTGGGCGAGGTGACGAGAGGAAGCCCCGTGATGCGGACCAGGTGCTCGCGAACGGCATTGGCGTACTTGGGGGGGGCGTTGATGCCGGTGCCGATGGCGGTGGCCCCCATGTTGATCTCGTGGAGCAGTCGGGACGCCTCCCGCAGACGGTGGATGTCCTCCTCCAGCGTGATCGCGTAGGCGGTGAACTCCTGTCCCAGGGTCATGGGGACCGCGTCCTGCAGTTGCGTCCGTCCGATCTTGAGGACCCCCTTGAACTCCTCCCCCTTCCGGACGAAGGCCGACAGGAGGCGCTCCATCCCATCGAGGAGGGCCTGGATCTGCCAGATCGCGGTCAACTTGAGGGCGGTGGGATAGACGTCGTTGGTGGACTGGGAGAGGTTGACGTGGTTGTTGGGGTGGCAATGTTCGTAGGCCCCGCGGGGGTGGCCCAGGAGGTCCAGGGCCCTATTCGCGATCACCTCGTTGGCATTCATGTTGGTGGAGGTGCCGGCCCCCCCCTGGATGCAGTCCACCACGAAGTGGGCGTTGTGGCGCCCCTCGCGCACCTCCCGGGCCGCCTGGAGGACGGCCTCCCCCGGGACCCGCTCGAGGGCGCCGAGCTCCATGTTGGCCGCCGCCGCGGCCTCCTTGATGGCCCCGAGGGCCCGGATGAGGGAGGGGAACCGGGCGATGGGAATATCGGTGATGGGGAAATTCTCCACGGCGCGAGCGGTCTGGACGCCGTAGAGGGCGTCCGCGGGGACCGATTTTTCGCCGAGGGAATCGTGCTCGATGCGGTTGGTCATGGATGGCCTCCTTGTTCAGAACGTCTTCATATTATAACAACAGGAGCGTTCCTTTCGAGCACCGACCAACCGTTGGTTGATGCCCGATCCGAGTATGCTATTCCCGACAAACTTTCGGGCATCAGCGTGTCATCTTTCAGCAGGAATAGCATCAAGGCGTGCGCGGGCAAGCGCCGCCTTGGGGAGAGGGCTGCACCAGGCGGATTCACTCCGCCTGGCGGGAGCTGCGGTAGGTGTTCGGCAATGTCTGGAATATCCCCCAGCGAGTTCCGGTTTGCTAAAGGACCCAGCGCACTATGGTGTGTGCGGCAATCAAGCGGAATAGTCAACAAAAGGAGGAATGAACCATGCGCAAAGCTTTTATCATTTTGGTGGCGGTCTTCGGCATGGCGACCCTGACCCTCGCCGGCGACACGCCCCTTGCCGGCGACAGGACTGGATTTTATCTCGGCGCCAGCATCACATCGGCACAAATCGAGGTGAAACATGTGTACCCGGATTTCGGTGACATGGACTTCGATGAGAAGGACACCGGCTATAAGCTCTTCGCCGGCTACCGGTTCCTTGATTTTCTCGCCGTCGAGGGAGGCTACGTCGATTTCGGCCATCCCACCTATTCCACGGTCATGGGCGACATGGTCCTGAACACCCGGTTTGCCCTGGACGGCTGGGACGCGTGCCTAATCGGCATCCTGCCGATCGGCCCCGTTGATCTGTTTGCCAAGGCCGGGTTCTTCTGGTGGGACTCGGAGTTCGAGGCGGCGATCGACAACAGCTCCTGGAGAGGTTTGGACAGCGGTGCGGATCCGGTCTATGGGGTCGGCGTCGCCCTGTGGCTGGGGCAGTTCAGCATCCGGGCCGAATACGAGGTCTTCGATATTTCCGAGGCGGACAACGTCAACCAGATCTCGCTCGGGGTGGCCTATACTTTCTGAGGCGGCCGAATAGCACTTGTGTGGCCGGAGGGCAGGCGATTCCAGCCTTGGATGCCTGCCCTTTCCGCTTATCCTTGCACAGCCGGCATCGGCACCCTATCGCTTGATCATTTCGGAGCCGCCAAGGCTCCTCCTGCCGGCGGCATGCAGAATTAATCGACATAGCCATCAGGTTGGGTGGAGGACTTGCACCTCCAAGCTGTCGAACATGCTCGGCACACACAAAGGGCGCCCCGGATGGCCGGGGCGCGCAGGAGGGAGGTTGTGGTTCGTTCTTCTGCCTATTCGTACGGGGCGCGGGTCCGGCGCGTTGGGGCCACATCAGGCTACAGGATGCAGACCCCTGATTCTTGTCGATCCTCCCGCCCCGCAGGCTGAAGCCTGCGGCTACATTATCTTTTCTTGGCGATGAACACCCCGTTCGGCTGGATGAAGACGCATTCCGTCGCCTTGCCGTCCTTGACTGTGAACTTGACGCTGAACCCCTTCTGCTCCTTGAGGTCGAACTCGGTCCCCAGGTACGGGACGAGGGTGTAGCCCGGCTGGCCGGGGACGGTCAGGAACAGCGTGTCGCCCTTGAGCTCCACCGTCGCCGTCATCCCCATCACCTCGTACTCCCCGGCGAAGGGGGCCAGAAAGGCGGGGTCGCGCATGGAGTCCGGCGGCACGCGGGTGAAGACGATGGGGCCCACCCCCTGCTCCAGCGGCACCTCGACGCGGTCGATGTCGCCGCGGAGGTTGGTCAGGAAGGTGAACTTGAGCCCCTTGAGGACATCCTTGGAGCCCTTGAAGATGTCGTAGTGGAAATGGTCGAGGGGACCGGCGATGCCGTGGAGGGAGGCGCCCAGCGCCCCTTTCTCCTGGGTGACCCTCAGGCGGCCGTAGGCGGGGTGGTCGAATTCGCCGGCATAGTCGGCGATGGGGTGGGAGGGTTTGGTGCCCGGCTTGCGGCGCACCTCGTCCTCCTTCGACTCGCCCTGCTTCATGGCCTCCTTGATCTGGGCGTACTTCAATTTGAACCTTCCGTTCCAGTCCACGGGGTCGAGCCCCAGGAGGCGGTCGAACACCTCGAACATGAGGGAGTTCACCATCAGGTTGCCGTCGAGGTTGGAGAGGATGACCACGCCGATCTTTTCGTCCGGCATGAAGGCGACCATGGCGGAGAAGCCGTCGATGTTGCCGCCGTGGTGGATGAGGCGATGGCCGCGGTAGGGCTGGATGAACCACCCCAGGCCGTACATCATGTAGGGGGTCTCGGGGAAGGCGAAGAGCTGGGACATCATGCCCCCCCGCACCACCATCTGCGGGGAGTGGAGCTCCTGCATGGAGGCCTCGGAGAGGATGCGCTTGTCGCCGAAGGCCCCGCCGTCGAGATTGGCCTTCAGCCACATCACCATGTCCCCGACGCTCGCGTTGATGCTCCCCGCGGGCCCGGGGGCGTCAATGACGCGGAAGGGCATGAGTTTCAGTTCGCCCTCCCTCTTCGGCTCGACCGGCTTGGCGGCATCCTTCTTTTTCTTATCCTTCGCCGGCGCGGTGGCGGCCTGCGGCCGAAGGTCCTCGGAATCCTTCCATTCGTACGGAAGGGCGAAGTCGGCGGCCTTCTGCATGTCGGCCACAGAGGTATTGGCCGTTTTCATCGCCAGCGGATCGAAGATCCGCTCCTTCACCAGCGCCTCCCACGGCTTTCCCAGCACCTTCTCCTCCAGGACCCCCGCCGTCACGAACATCAGGTTCTGGTACTGGAAAACCGAGCGCAGGTCCTCGGTCGGCTCCAGGTATCTCAGACGCTCATAGAGCTCGGCGCGGGAGAGATCCGAGCCGTACCACATGAAGTCGTGGCGCGGGAGGCCGGAGCGGTGGCTCAGGAGGTCGCGCGGGGTCATCCGCTCGGAGGCGGATTCGTCCCACAGCTTGAAGTCGGGCAGATAAGCGCGCACCGGTTCGTCCCACTTCACCCCCCCCTTCTCCACGGCCTGGGCCATGAGGGTGGCGGTGAAGGCCTTGGTGGAGGAGCCGATGGCGAAGAGGGTGGCGGGGCTGACGCCGGCGCCGGTGGCCAGGTCCTTCACCCCGAACCCCTGCATGTGGACGGAGGTCTTGCCGTCCCGCATGTCCAGGATCCCCACGGCCAGCCCGGGCACGTGCCAGTCGGGCATGACGGCCTCCACGTGGCTCCATATGTCCTTCAGGATCTCGTCTTGGGTTTTAGTCGAGATCCCGGCTTTCACCCCTCCCTGCCGCTTCAACTCGAACGGGAAAGTCTGACCACCCTGGGTGAAGTCGCCGGCCATCGACGCGCCGTCGGGCGAAAGCGACCCCTTGAAGGTGGGTTTGCCCCCGGGGCCGCTGATCTCGAAGGTGGCGTCGGCGCCGTCCACGGCGATGTTGATCAGAGGCAGGCCCTTGGCTCCCTGGAGCGGGATGTCTATGGTGCCTTTCCACGCGCCGCCCTCCTGATCGAGGGTCACGATCACCCCGAGGTCCATGCCGGGGCCGAGAGCGATGCTCCCTTCCCACCGCCCGGCGGCGGAGGGTGGTTCGGCTGAGAATGTTGAAAGAGAGAACACGAGGATGGCGAAGCACGACAGCAGGATCGAGCGGCGCATATGGACCTCCCTATGGGATTGGGGTTGCATATCATGATAATACGCTTATTCCGCCAGGTGGTTCTTGGGAGGTCTGGGTCGCCCGGAATTTAGGCCGATTGCCGATACCGATAGCGATACCGATTCAGAGAACCCACCCCGGCCCTCATCGCAGACTGAAGTCTGCGGCTACATCCCCCCCCGACTACGGTCTACGGTCTACGGACTACGGACTACGGTCTACGGTCTACGGTCTACGGACTACGGTCTACGGACTACGGACTACGGTCTACGGTCTACGGTCTACGGTCTACGGTCTACGGACTACGGACTACGGACTACGGACTACGGGGCGGGCGGAGGGGCATAGAGGAAGTAATCCCCGAATTTCATCGTGAGGCGGAAGCGCTTCTTGATGAACAAAATGCCGCCCGTCCCTTCGGTCACCAGTTCGGAGGCGTGCCAGTTCTCCCCCTCCCCGGGACCGTAGCGGATCACCGTGGCCATCTCCTTGACATGCTTGGGGAAGGGATCGGGGGCATAGTCCACCTCCAGAGGCAGGCCCGTTGCGCGGTCCAGCCAGGCCGTCCCTTTGAGCAGGGAACCGTCCTTCTGCTTTTGCGTGAAGGGGTGCCCCAATCCCATCCGCGCCCCCACCGCTTTCCGCTGGACGCCGGCGCTGGCCTGGGTCTCCTTCTGCAGGTCGGGATGGAACACCCCCGCCACCTCCACGCCGACCGAAACCGATTCGCCGTCGCCTTCCCCCTTCCGCTCTCCGCTCTCCGCTCTCCGCTTCTTGTCTTTTGCCTCCTCCTCCGCTTCCGCTTTTTCCATTTCGGCCCGCTTCGAGGCCGTGAGGTCCTTGCCGTTCTCGATGTATTTCACCAACTCCTGTTCCAACTCGCCACCGGCCGGCTGGAAAAGACGGAAGTGGATCTCGGTGGTTTCGGTCGCCTTGCCGTTCTTGTCCAGCATCTCCGAGACCATCACCATGGTGCCGGGGACCCAGTCCTTGAACTGTTCCCCCCATGCGACGGCCCTGGGCCAGAGGTCGTCGGCTTGACAGGGAAGGGAAAGGACGAGGACGGCGGCGAGGAGGAGGGTCTTCATCCCCATAGGTACGCCGCGGGAGCGCTAAAGTTCTTTCAACACCCAGCCGGCCCGTTCCATCTTGGCCAGGAGGCGCTCCACCCGCCGCTGGTATGCGGGGCTGTCGACGCCCGGGTGCCACCGGCTCGGCGAGGGGAGACCCGCCGCCAGCCCGGCCGCCTCCCGCGGGGTGAGTTCGGCGGCCGGTTTTTTGAAATAGCGATTGGCCGCCGCCTCGGCGCCGAAGACACCGGGCCCGAATTCGACGCAGTTGAGATAGAGTTCCAGGATGCGGCGCTTGGAGAGGGACCGTTCCAGCCGCGCGGTCAGGAGGGCCTCCATCCCTTTTCGTTTCCAGCCGCGCGCCGGGGAGAGCCAGAGGTTGCGGGCCAGTTGCTGGGTCAGGGTGGAGGCCCCGCGCGGTTTCTCCCCCTGCTCCCATGCCTTTTCGATGGCGGAACGGATCTCCCCCAGGTCGAACCCGCGGTGGGAGAAAAAATTGATGTCCTCGGAAACGACCACGGCCTGCTTCAACGGCGCGGCGATGCGGCCATAGGGGACCCATTGCCACTCAATGCGCGCCTTCCGCCCCTCCGCCTCAGCCTTGGCCCGGTCCATCTCGATGTAGGCGGTGGTGACGGGATCGGCTCTTTTCAGGACCGAAGGATCCGGAAGGCGCCGCCAGCGGTCCAAGACCCACAGGCCGCCGGCCAGGGCCAGCCCCAGAAGCACCCAGCAGAGACAGCAGGAGAACTTGCGGATCACCTGCGCATGATATCAGGGATGGGACGCCAAGACAAAGATCAGGCCCAGGGCGGTTCGTTACCCGACTTCCATTTGATACTGCACCCGATGGAGGGACGCTGCTGCCCCGAGGGGGGGCGGCCGGCCAGAACGGCGGCCAGGGCGGCCCGCAGGTCCTCGCCGGTGACGGGAACGCCGTTGCCCGGGCGGCTGTCGTCGAACTGCCCGCGGTAGACGAGCTTCCGGTCCCGGTCGAAGAGGTAAAAATCGGGGGTGCAGGCGGCGAGGTAGGCCCGGGCCGTCATCTGGCTCTCGTCGAAGAGATAGGGGAAGGTAAAGCCCGCGGCGGCCGCCTCCTCCTTCATTCGGGGCGGGGAGTCCTCGGGATAGGCCCCGATGTCGTTGGGATTGATCCCCACCACCGCCACGCCGCGCCCCTGGAATTCCCGCGCCGCGGCGGCCAGGCCGGCGCGGATGTGCCTGACATAGGGGCAGTGATTGCAGAGAAAGACGACCAGGAGGGCGGCGGCCCCGTCGAAGTCGCGCAGGGCGACCGGCCGACCGTCCGGGTCGGGCAGGGCGAAAGCGGGGGCGGGGGTCCCCAACGGGAGCATCGCGGATGACTTCAGAACCATGCGGAGGTCTCCTTGATATTATCCCTTATAAAACCGTCCCGTGTCCAGGATGCTTCCCTGTCAACCCGCCGGGGGGGGGCGTCGTCAATATGGCGATGACCCCCAACGCCCCCGCCAACGCCTCCCCCCCCACACCCGGCCGCCCGGAAAGACATTCCGGCCCGGCCGATTTCGTGGCCCGCCGGGTCCTCGGGGAGCCCCCGCCGTGCCTGTGCCCGTCCTGCCGGGAACGCCAGGCGGCGTGGGACCGCGGGTGCGAGGGTCATCTATCCTTGCCCGAATCCCTTCCCCCCGCGTTCTGGACCCGCCAGGCCGCCCGTCTCTTCGATGCCCGTCCGGGGCCGGCGCCCCGATGGCGATGGGCCGTCGTGCCCGCCGCCGGCCTCCTCCTGGCCGCCGCCCTCCTGGTCCTCCCCGCCCGCTCCGGACGGGCGCCGGACGATTTCGAGGCGCGGTGGGCCGGGGTCCAGGCGGCCCTCGACCGCTCCGCCCTGGGCGAACTCGAGGCCTGCGCCGTCCTGTTCGACGAGGGGGAAAATACCATTTCGGAGGAATCCCTATGAAAAAACTCATCCTGCTGACCGTCCTGCTGGCCGCCGCCGACGCCCTGGCCTTCGGGCCGATGGAAGTGCCCGGGGGCAAATGGTGGCAAAACGAACAAATCGTCGCCGACCTGGGCCTCACCCCCGACCAGCGGGCCCGCCTCGACCATCTAGCGTTCGAACACCGGGACCGGATGATCGACCTGCGCGCCGCCCTGGAGAAGGCCGGCCTGCGCCTGCGCGAGATGATGGACGACGTCCGGTTCGACGAACGCGCCGCCCTGGAGCAGATCGACCGCGTCGCGGCTGCCCGCTCCCTCGTGGAAAAGCACCGGGCCGGCATGCTGGTCAAAACCCGCGCCGTCCTCACGCCGGAGCAGTGGGCCAAGACCCGGGAGCGCCTGATGGAGAAGCGCCGGGAGATGAGGGACGAGAAGCGCGAATTCCGCCAGGAGCGCCGGGAACAGCGGCGGGACCGCCGGCAGGAGCCCCCCTGTTTAAACACTCCCATCCCCGATGAATTTTAATCCCGAAAGGAGAAACCCCATGAAAAAAACCCTTCTACTTGTCTGCATCGTCCTGCTCCCCCTCGCCGCCCTGGCCCAGCACCACCAATTCCGGACCATGGCCGGTCCCGGCCCGGACGGCCCCCAGGACCCCTTCCGCGTCGTCACCCGGTTCCTGGAACTCACCCCCGAACAGGAGGAGGCGTGGAGGGCCCTGATGGAGGGCCTGCGCGCCCAGCAACAGCCCCTGGCCGATCAGGTGCGCTCCCTCGAGGAGGCCCTGCGTGAAGCGATGACGGCCCCCGAGCCCGACCCGGCCGCCGTCGGCGCCCTGGTCCTGGAGATCCACGCCCTGCGCGACCAGATGCGCCTCAACGAGGAGGCCTACCGGGCGGCCTTCGAAGCGCTCCTGACCGAAGCGCAGATGGTGAAACTCCAGCGCCTGCGCCAGGCCGCCGAACTGGCCCCCCTCTTTCCCGCCTTCCGTGAAACCCGCCTGATGTAGAAACCCCGCATACACTCCTCCCGCAACCGGTCCCCGCCCTCCCACCCGGGGGGCGGGGGCTTTTGCTACAATGGCCGGGATGAAGGATCCCCGCCCCGCGCTTTCCGGCCTGCTGGCGGCGTTTCTCCTCCTTTCGGCCGCCTGCCACGACGACCGGGACCGGGGGCCGGACGGCCCCACCTTTTTCCTGAGCGTTTATCCCAACGCCTCCGCCGACGGGACCGACGCGTGCCTCCCCTGCGCGGAGATCCCCCTGGACCTCTGGATCGACGGCGAGTACCTGGGGGGATTGCGGGAACCGGTCACCATCCCCCTCCCTTTCACCGGGATGGAGTACGAGATCCTGGCGGGCTCCACGCAATTCCGCTTCCTCTACCGCGATTTTTCCGGGGGCGAATCCATGGGCTATCTCCTGGTGGTCCGGTGCGGCTGTGCCGGGGAGGGCGGGGACTGCTCCCGCGTCCTCTCCATGCAGTCGGCCCACCGATTCAAGTCGGTCCCCTGCGACCGGTCCGCCGGATGGATTTCGCGCTGACCGGGCCGGTTTTCGCCATCATCCTCCCCTTCGTTTTCCTGGCGGGGCTGGTGGACTCCATCGCCGGCGGAGGGGGGCTCCTCTCGCTTCCCGCCTACCTCGCCGCCGGCCTGCCTCCCCACACCGCCCTCGGCAACAACAAGTTCTCCTCCTGTTTCGGCACCCTCTTCGCCGCCCTGCGCTACTGGCGAGGCAATCTCATGGACGTCCCGGTGGCCCTCATGGGCGCCGGGGCCGCGCTGATCGGCTCCTACGCCGGCACGCGGGTGGTCCTTCTCATCCAGCCCGGCTTCCTCAATTGGCTTCTTGTCGTCCTCATCCCCGTCATAACCGTCTTCACTCTCCTCAAGCCCGATCTGGGAAGGGAGGCGCGACATGAGGAGATTTCCGCAACCCGCCGCCGTCTTCTGGGGGGACTGGCGGGCCTCGTCATCGGTTTTTACGACGGCTTCTTCGGCCCCGGCACCGGCTCCTTCCTCATCTTCTTCTACACCCTCGCCCTGCGTTACGACCTGGTGACGGCGAACGCCAACACGAAGGCGGTGAACCTGGCCTCCAACGTCGCCGCGCTGGCCGGTTTCCTGCTGGGCGGCAAGGTGATCTTCGCCATCGGGATCCCGGCCGCGGCCGCCGGCATCGCCGGCAACCTCCTCGGCGCCCACCTCGTCCTTCAAAACGGCGCCCGCCTCATCCGCCCCATCTTCCTCCTGGGGCTCACCGCGCTGTTCGTCAAGATCCTCGTCAACCTCATGTAGCCGGTAGTCAGTAGCCGGGGTCGAGGGGCGTCGTTGAGTCGTGGGGTCGTTGAGTCGTTGAGTCGTAGGGTCGTTGAGTCGTAGAGTCGTTGAGTCGTTGAGTCGTTGAGTCGTAGGGTCGTTGAGTCGTTGGGTCGTGAGACCCGATAGACCCGATAGACCCAATAGACCCGATAGACCCGATAGACCCGATAGACTCAATAGACCCAATAGACTCAATAGACCCAATAGACTCAATAGACCCGATAGACCCCACAGCGATTCGGAGTGGTAACATACTCCCACAAGGAGGCCCCATGCAGGTCTTCGTCATGCTGCTGTTTGTTCTATGCATCGTGGCCGTTCCGGCTTTGGTGCTGTTCCTGATCGAGCGGAGCCGGAGACTGGCCCTCCAGGAGCGGGTGGAGGCGCTGGAACGGCGCGTGGGCGACATGTCGCGCGCCCTGGCCGGGCTCCTCCGGCGCGACCGGGCCCCCGCCCCCCCGCCCGCCGACGAGGCCGCGACGCAGGTGATCGCCCCCCCGCCCGTTCCCCCGGATACACAGCCCCCCCCGCCGCCTCCGCCGAATGTCCCCGCGCCGGCGCCGGCCGCGCCTGAACCGGCGGACCGTCCCGCGCGTCCGGCCGCCCCGGCGCCGATGACCGCCTCCGTCGGTTTCGAACAGCGCCTCGCCACCCAGTGGACCACCTGGTTGGGGGCGGTGGCCCTCCTCCTGGCCGGCATCTTCCTGGTGAAGCTCTCCATCGAGTGGGGAATTCTCGGCCCCAGGGCCCGCGTGGCCGGAGCGTATCTCGGGGGCGTCGCCCTGCTGGCCCTCGGGGAACGCCTCCGGGCCCGCTCGTACGCCGCGGCCCAGGGGGCCTCCGCCGCGGGGATCGCCGTCCTCTACGCCGCCACGATGGCTTCGGCCAACCTCTACCACTTCATCGGGGCCCTCCCGNNAGCGGCCCCGCGGTGGCCGTGGTCGGACTCCTGGGGGGATTTCTTCTGCCCCTCTTCCTCGGCACCGACCGTCCGCGCGTCTGGGCGCTTCTGGGATACCTCCTCCTGGTTCACGGGGGGCTGGTCGCCGTGGCGGCCCTGCGCCGGTGGCCGGGCCTGGTGGCGGTCTCCGCCCTCGGCACCCTCCTGTGGGGCGGCATCTACGCGGCGAAATACTTCGGCCTCGCCCCATGGGCCCTGGGGGGCCTGGTGCTGGGCGCCATCGCCGCGCTGCTGCTGGTCCGGAGATCTCTAGGGACGGGAGGGGCCTTCGATCTGATCCCCGCGGGGTCGCTGTCCGCCTTTTTCCTCATCCTCTGCACCGTGGCCCGCCCCTATTCCCTCGAAGCGTGGGCCATGCTGGCCCTCCTCTCCGCGGGAATGATCATCCTCGCCACCCGCCTCCCCTACCATCTCGCCGCCTTCGCCGCGGCGGCCATCCTCCTGGTCACGGAGGCGACGCAGTTCCTGATGAACCGTCCTCTCCAACCCGTCCCCTCCCCCTTCGCACACCAGTCCCATGCCTTCGGCATCATCCTCGGCTTCGGCGTCCTCTGGGCCCTCGGTTCCTGGCTGGCCCATTGGCGCTCCGCGCGGCCGGTGACGAATCTGCTGACCGGGACCGTCGCGGCGGCGGGGACCGTCGGGTTGGCCTATCTGCTGAACCGGCAGGACCCCCTACCGGTCCATCCCGGCGTCCTGGCCCTCATCGCGGGCGCCCTCCTCGTCGGGATGGCAGTGCCCATCCTGAACCGGCGGACGCTCGAGGCGGCCAACGAGCGGCTGGCCGTCCTTTTGGCCGGGGCCACCCTCCTCATCAGCGCCGCGGTCCCGATGGTCCTTGAGGAGGCGTGGCTGACCGTGGCGTGGGCGGTCGAGGTCCCCCTGCTGGTGTTCCTCGATTCACGGCTGAAAGTGCCCGCCCTGCGCGTCTTCGCCTATGGGCTGGCGGCGGGCGCGGGCATCCGGCTCCTCCTCAATCCGTGGGTCTTCTCCTACCCGACCGGGAGCGTCCCGGTGTTCAACTGGCTCCTCTACGCCTACGGCATCGCCACGGCGGCTTTCGTCCTTGCGGGACGCCTCCTGCGGATCGAGGGGCACGGCGCTCCCGCCCGCTCCCTCGAATGGCTCGCGCGGGCCCTCGGCGCGGCGCTGGTCACGCTGGAGATCCGCCACTGGCTCCATCACGGGACACTGAAAGGGGGCCTCAAGGATCCGTGGGAGTGGGCCGCCTACGTCCTGGCATGGTTCGCCCTCGCGTTCCTCTTCAAGGCGCTTCACGCCAGGGCGCTCACCTTGGACAACCTCACCGCCGCGCGCATCCTGGGGGCGTGGTCGTTGTTCATCCAGTTATGGGTCCTGGCCCTCGTCCTCAACCCGCTGTGGCACGCCGTCTGGGTGGGGACGACGCCGGTCGCCAACGGCCTGCTCGTCCTCTACGGCCTCCCATTGTTGGGATGCGTGGCTTGCGCCCGATGGATCGACGGCGAGGTCTCACTGCTGAAGCGGCTCCACCTCGCCGGCGCCTACGCCCTGGGGGCGCTGCTGCTGACCCTCCTCGTGCGGCACGCCTACCACCCGGAAACGATGCACCTCGGCCGCGCCTCCGACCTGGAGCAGTACACCTACAGCGCCGCGTGGATCCTCCTGGCGGTGGGGACGCTGGTGGCCGGGATCCTCCGCAAGTCCAAGGTCCTGCGCTTCACCTCGCTGGGGGTGATGATGCTGGCGGTGGCCAAGGTGTTCCTCTACGACATCGCCGCCCTCTCCGACCTCCACCGTTTCCTCTCCTTCGTCGCCCTCGGCGCCTCCCTCATCGGTATCGGGGTCCTCTACCAGAAATTCGTCTTCCGCGACCGGGAGGGGCAATGAGAATATCCGCCGTTTTTCTGTTGGCGTCGTGCGCCGCCTTCGCCGGCGCGCCCCCCTCGGAACCCTACACCCGCGAAGTGGTCGTCCCGGAGGCAGGCTGGTACCGCGTCCCCGTGGACGGCCACATCTGGCGCTACGCCCGCGGCCGCGTCTTGGCCTTTGACGAGAGCGGCAAGCAACTTCCCTGCGGCATTCTGCCGGTGGAGATGCCCTCGCCCGCGTCCGAAGAAGCCCAGCCGCGGCTGGCGAAGGTCGAAGAAGAGAGCAACCATCTTATCCTCTATTTGCAGGTGGACCGCCGGGCTGGGAAGCACAATCGGCTCATCCTCGACTTCGGTGGAGCCGACCTGCTTGAACAGGTGGCGCTTTGGGGTTCTTTGGATGGGCAGGAATGGGAAGCGATGGCCCAGGGAACCCTGTTCCGGCTGGGAAGCGGGGAGCGAATGCAGGGAACCGCCCTGGATTATCCAGCCAGCAGCTTCGATCAGCTCAAGCTGGTCCTCCCCAAGGGGAGCGGAGAATTGAAGCAGGCGATACGGGATTTCCGCGTCGGCAACATCCGCCTTCACTATGCGCCGGACGATGTCGATCCCGCTTGGGTGGACGAGCAGATCGCAATCCAACCCGCCGACCCTGATTTGGCCGCGGCCTTGACGGGAAGCGATGAGCAGCTTTTCCGACTGGACCTCCCGACCGGCCTCATGTCCGCCCATCGAATTGCTCTTGAGCTGGAACTTCCCCACGTCCCCCTCCCCATCTCTTTGATGCAGATGGAAAAGGGTAATCCGGAATGGGTCTATTCCTGCACTCTTGACACCAAAGCTGAATCCCTTCCCATTCCCAGCGGCCAGCTGCGCACGCCTGCGTTTCTTAAGATCGACCGGCAGCTCTCCCTCTCGGGGGGCATTATCGTAAAGCGCCCGATAGAAGAGATCATTTTCTTTGCTGAGCGGCCGGGGGCACTCATTTTGGCTTATGGCGGGGTGGAAGAGCGCCCGACCGGTTTTCCACCGGTTCACAAGCATGCCGAAACGCGCGAGGCGGCCCTGGGCCCAGTGGCGGAGCATCCCATGGCACTTTCGCGGGAATTGCGCAATATAGCAGCGAACTCTCCAACTTGGAAATTCGATCCGTTTTTCCAATGGGAACTTAACTTGCCTGCGGGCGCTGTTCCCGGCCAGTGGGTCACGGTCGAGGTGACTCCCGACATGATGGCAATCATTAATGAAACAAGAGAAGGGGGGTGGGGCATTGTGGCCGGCGACCGCGTCATTGATCATATCTGGAAAGTGGATTCTATGCCGGTTCTTGTAATGGCAGCAAAGGTGAGACTGGCGCCGGAAAAAGGACTCTCAATGCGATCTTCGGGTGAGGTTATTTACCATAAGCCTTCCGGAATCGCCACTTGGCTTACACTCAAGGCCCGGCTTCATGGCGAACCCATAAGGGTCACCGTGGAAGTCTCCCCTCCAATAGATACACATGTGGTTGTTCAAGGAGAACGGCCAGCTCGTCCCTGGCTTGTAGTTGGCCGTGAGACGATTGAGTGTGGGCCATGGGCCACCGACTGCATGACCACAATGGAGTGTGTCAGTTTTTCATTTGAAAAAATCCTGATAACTGCGGAAGGTATGAACCTGCTTCCTCCGGATTCGCTGAATCTCTCCCTTTGGCGATACCGGGATCGGCTGGTTTTCCCAGTGCCCTTCAATTCGAACCCCAAGCTCTTTTTCGGAAACTATGATCATGGTATCGCTGCCGCATTCGAGAGTCATATTGATAGAGAACGATTTTCTGAAGATTTGCCGGCTGCACTGATAGGCGCGTTAACCGATCAAGCAGAAAAAAAGCGCCCCTGGGACCGCATCCTCTTCATCGCCGGGCTGGTCCTGGCGGCGGCGGCCCTGCTTTATCTCATCGTCAAGCTCCTCCCCCGGCGGGAGGGGTGATCTCCGCCGGGCTCCGGCGGGCTTCACAAAGGTGCTAAACTTTAGGCGGATGAACCTCTCCGCCCTCCGGGCCCTGCCCGACGCCCTCCTGGGACACCTCCTTCCCACCGCCTGTCCGTCATGCGGCCGGGAGCCGGACGTCACGGCGTGCCGCCCTTTCTGCTCGGAATGTTTCGACGGCCTCGATCCCTGGGGGCCGGCTTGTCCGCTCTGCGGGCGGCGCATCCCCGGCGATGAAGTGTGCGGCCCCTGCCGTCTCGATCCGCCCCCGCAGGCCGCCATGGCCCACGCCCTGGCCTATGAAGGCGGCGCCCGGGAGGCCCTTCATCTGTGGAAGTTCCGCGGGGCCTACACCCTCACCGCCCCGCTGGCGGGAAAATTGCTTCCCCTCCTGAACGCCCTTCCGGAGCCGCTGAGGAAGGCCCCCCTTGTCCCCGTCCCCCCCCATCCGTGGCGCCTCTTCGGGAAGGACTACCACCCCGCGACCCTGCTGGCCCGGGCGCTCGGCGAGGCGGCCGGCCGCGCCGTCCATCCTCTTCTGACCAAGCGGACCCTCCACCGACCCCAGTCGGCCCTCGACCGCGCCGCCCGGCTCAGGAACATCCGCGGAACCTTCGCCGCCCGCGGGGCGGTCCCCGGGGCAGTCATCGTCGTGGACGACGTCTGCACCACCGGCGCCACCCTGCGCGAAGCCCTCACGGTCCTGCGCCGCGCGGGAGCGCGGGACCTGGCGGCCGTCACCCTGGCCCGCACGCCATGAAACAGCCCAAGAACATCCTGTTCCTCCTTCTGGCCCTCCTCACCTTCCTGATGGGCTTTTTCGCCTTCGGCCGGCAGTTGGAGTCCATGCGCCCCCTGGGGTTCTTCGCCGAGGAGCGGAACGGCGAGGGGGTGGTGACGCAGATCGAAGCCGGGAGCAACGCCGAACTGGCCGGCGTCATGACCCGCGACATCCTGGTCGGGGTGAACGGCAAGCGCGGCGACTGGGCGGCGTTGAGGGAGGAGATCCTGGCCCATCCGGAGGGGGTGGCGCTGGAGATGCGGCGGCAGGGACGCCTGGTGGAACTGTTCTACCAGCCCCCCGCCAAGCGGCTCGACACCCATTACCTCACCTTCTCCTTCATCGGCGGCGTTTTCCTGGTGATGGGACTGGTCACCTTCCTCCAGCGCCGCTATTTCCTCACCCGTCTCTTCTTCTTCATCATGATGGCGGGGTTCACCCTGTTCGCCGCGGTCCCCGCCGGAAAGGTCAACGACCTCTGGCGCACCCTCTTCGGATACCGCCTCCTGATGGAAAACCTCCTGCCCGCGGCGGTCGTCCAGTTCCTCCTCTATTATCCCCGCCGCATCCCGGGCCGCCTGGCCGCGCGGCTGGTCCCCCTCCTCTATCTCCCCGGGAGCCTCCTGTTCCTCCTCCTGGCCGACGGGCTCCTTCTGGGGGGGCGCTACTGGGTGGCCGAAGATTCCCTCGTCGCCCTCTACGACCTGAGGACCCTCTATCTCATCCTCTATCTCTGCGCGGCCTCGGCCCTCTTCGCCATCCAGTGGGCGCGGCCCAAGAAGCCGCTCCAGCGCCAGCGGTGGAACTGGATCCTCATCGGGTCGCTGGGGCTCCTTCCCTACCTTCTCCTGGAACTGCTCCCCGGCGAACTGGGGATGAGCCCGGGGCTCCCCCTGTGGGCCCTGGCCATCCCCATCGTCCTGTTCCCCCTGGGGCTCTCCTACTCCATCCTCAACCTGCGCCTGGGGGACGTGGGGACGGTCTTCCGCACCGTGGGCTCCTCGCTCCTGGCGTTCCTCTCCGGCCTCCTCCTCTACATCCTCGTCAACCTCCTGGCCGCGCAGATCTTCCCCGGGGAACTGCAGGCCAGCCGCAACTTCTTCCTCTTCGTCGCCGGGTTCGCCATCGCCCTCCTCCTGCTCTTCCTCAAGGCCCGGTGGGACGTCCTCCTGGACCGCCTCATCGGCGGCCAGCAATCGGCGGTCCAGCAGAAACTGGCGGAGTTCGCCGAGGGGATGGCCCTCTACACCGACCCCGACGCCCTCCTGCGCCAGCTCTTCGCCCTCCTGCGGGAGGCGATGCGCATCCGGCGGTGCAATTTCTACGTCCACGCCGGGGGGCGGTGGACGCGCAAGTTCCCCGACGCGTCCCTGCCGGAAGCGGCGGAGGGGGAGCGGCCCCCCGAGTTCCCCCGGTCCTGGACGGCTTTCCCCCTCCAGATCAAGGGCCAGCCCCTGGGGCTCCTGGTCGTCTCCGCCAAGGAGGGGAACCTCCCGCTCGCGCTGTGGGAGCGGGGGCTTCTGCGCAACATCACCGGCCAGCTCTCCCTCTATTTCCAGAACCTCCTGCTGATGAAGAATCTGGAGGAAAAACTGAAGGAGCTGGAGTTCCACCAGCAGTTCCTGGAGAGCGTGTTCCAGTATTCGCCCCTGGGGATCCTGGTGGTGCGCCGCGACGGCGGCCTCATCTCCGCCAACCCCAAGGCGCGCGAACTGCTGGACGCCTCCGGCCCGGAGTACAACTTCTTCGCCGCCTTCCCCGACTATCCCGCCGGGACCCCCGAAGCCACCCTCATCGCGGGCGGAGGGCGGACCCTGCTGGCCGCGCAGGGGACCCTGCGCTTTTCCGGGGAGGTCAACTACCTGATCCTCCTCAACGACATCTCCGAGCAGGTGACGCTCCAGGAGGAATTGAAGCGGAAGGAGAAGCTGGCCATCCTGGGACAGTTGGCCGCCACCATCGCCCACGAGGTCAACACCCCCCTGACGGGCATCTGCTCCTACGCCCAGATGCTCCAGCCCCTCTTCCCCGCAGGGACTCCCGAGGGGCGCCGGTTCGCCTACATCCAGGAGCAGAGCTTCCATGTCTCCCGGGTGGTCACCTCACTCCTCGAGTTCTCCCGGTCCCAGACGCGCCCCGTCTCCCCGGTGGCCGTCCGCGGGGCGATGGAGCAGGCCCTGCGCATCCTGGAGCCCCGCCTGGCCGAGCACGGCTTTACGGTGGGGGTGGACCCGGCCCTTGCCGACCTGACCGTGGAGGGCGACCCCATCCTCCTCCCCCAGGCCTTCACCAACCTGGTCCTCAACGCGTGCCAGGCGGTGGAGTGGAAGGGAAGGGTGGAAGTGGGTTGGGAACGGGAGGGGGGGGGAACGGCGGTATGGGTCCGGGACGAGGGGCCGGGGATGCCGCCGGATCTGCGGGAGAAGGTGTTGAGACCCTTCGTCACCACCAAGGGGGCCGACGGGACCGGCCTGGGGCTGACCCTCTCCCATGCTATCATTATGTCCCTGGGCGGGCGCATGACCATTGAAACCATGCCCGGCCGGGGGACCACGGTCCGCGTCCATCTGACCAATTATGAGCATCCTGATCGTTGACGACAACAGCACCGTCCAGACCGTCCTGAGGGACATCCTCGAGGCCACGGGCCATGAACTCCACTCCGCCTACACGGGGGAGGAGGGGCTGGACCTGCTGGAGCGCGAGGAGGTGGACGCCATCCTCCTCGACCTCATGCTCCCCAAGATGTCGGGGTTCGAGGTGCTGGAACGGGTCCGCGAACGGTTCCCCTGCGTCCCCGTCATCGTCATCACCGCCTACTCCTCCGTGGAGACAGCCATCGAGGCGATGCGCCGGGGCGCCTTCCACTACCTCCCCAAGCCCTTCAAGAACGACGAGATCCTCGTCACCGTCAACAAGGCCCTCGAACAGCGCCGGCTGATGCAGGCGAACGCGCGCCTCCTGGAGGAACTCCAGCGCAAGTACTCGTTCTCCTCCATCATCGGCAAGAGCGACGCGATGCAGAAGGTGTTCGAGTTGATCCGTCTCGCCGCCCCCTCCACCAGCACCATCCTCATCGCCGGGGAGAGCGGCACGGGCAAGGAGCTGGCCGCCCGCGCCATCCATCTCAACAGCCGGCGGGCCAAGGGGGCCTTCATCGCCGTCAATTCGGGCTCCATGGGGCCGGAACTGCTGGAGAGCCACCTTTTCGGCCACGTCAAGGGGGCCTTCACCGGGGCCGTCTCCAGCAAACGGGGGCTCTTCGAGGTGGCCGACGGCGGCTCCCTCTTCCTCGACGAGGTCGGAACGATCCCCCTCGACACACAGGCCAAGATCCTGCGGGTCATCCAGGAGAAGGAGTTCATGCCCCTGGGGGGCGTGGGGACGCGCAAGGTGGACGTCCGCATCATCGCCGCCGCCAACCAGCCGCTCGAACGGCTGGTGGAGGAGGGGCGCTTCCGGCAGGACCTCTTCTACCGCCTCAACGTCATCTCCATCCTCCTGCCCCCCCTGAGGGAACGGCGCGAGGACATCCCCCTCCTCGTGGAGCACTTTCTCCGCCTCTACGGCACCGAGAACGGCAAGCCGGGCCTGCGGCTGGCCCCGGCGGGGCTGAAGGCCCTGCTGGAGTACGACTGGCCGGGCAATGTCCGGGAATTGGAGAATGTCATCGAGCGGGCGGTGGTCCTCTCCACCCAGGAGACCCTGGGGCGGGACCTCCTCCCCTCCCACATCGGCCGCCCCACCGCCGCGGCGCGCCGGCCCGCCCTCCTGGGGGAGAAGGATTTCTCCTTCAAGCGGGCGTCCGACGATTTTCAGCGGGCCCTCATCACGGAGGCCCTGGAAAAATGCGGCGGCATCCAGCGCCGCGCCGCCAAACTGCTCAAACTCCAGCCCTCCACCTTCAACATCATGATCAAGCGGCTGAAAGTTCCGCTGCCGGAGAAAGAAGAGTAATTCCTCCCCCCGGTTTCGAGTTTCGAGTTTAAAGTTTCGAGTTCCACCCCTCCGCCCTGAAACCAGTTCCAGGTTTCAGGTTTCAGGTTTCAAGTTCAAAGTTTCCCCACCCGGTTTCGAGTTTCGAGTTCCACCCCTCCGCCCTGAAACCAGTTCCAGGTTTCAGGTTTCAGGTTTCAGGTTTCAAGTTCCCCCGCCCAAGCCCTTGTTTCTGTGACGTCCTCAGCGCGCAGAGGACGGTTTCTTGATAATGTTCAATCCCAATTGATATGGTTTGCGTTTGAGCGGTGGGCGAGAAAACAGATGCTCCCTCAACCTCCAAGCTGTCGAACATGCTCGGCACACCACCACAACAAGGCCGTCCCGACGCAAGGTCGGGACGCTGCAGAAACGGGGGGCGGTGGAATTTGAAACCTGAAACTTGGAACCTGGAACTGCTGTTATGGCCGGGCGGGGGACCCCTGAACGCTCAACTCCGAACTCTGAATTTCTCCGATAAGACCCGCGCCTCCTCCAACGTGCCGACGAAGACGAACCCCGCCGTGAGAAGGCGCCCCTCCTGCTCCCAGGTCAGTTTGATGACGGGCCGGCCTCCGGCCCACCGACCGGCATGCCAGGTCCCGATCTCCACCGACGCCACCCGGTCCAGGGCGATGACGATGGGCTCCCGGGTCAGATAGCGCCGGAAATACAGGCCTCCCCCCTCTATCCACCACTCCCCGTTTCCCCGGGCGAACATCCCGTCCCTCCGGTGCCGCTTCCACCACTTCCCGTTCACGACCGTTCCCAGGTAATGCCCTTTTGAGGGGTTCTCCCGCGCCGCCATCGTCGCCCCTACCGCACTTTCGCCGCGACGAGGGTGATGTCGTCGTACTGCGTCACGCCGCCGGCGAAGGCCTCCACGTCGGCCAGGATGTGCCGGACCAGGCCCTGGGGGGTCCCGTGGAGCCCGGAGGCGGCGCGGGCGGCCAGGCGCCCGTCGCCGTATTCCTCCCCGGCGGCGTTATGGGCCTCGGTGATGCCGTCGGAGAAGACGACCAGCACATCGCCGGGGCGCAGGGACGCGACGGCCTGGCGGTAAGCCGCGTCGGGGAAGACCCCCAGGACCGTCCCCCCCTCCTCCAGGCGCATCAGTTCCCATCCCGCGAGGGGGCCGTCCCCGCCGGCGCCCGCCTCGCCGGGGCGGAACAGCATGGGATAGTTGTGCCCGGCGTTGACATAGGTGAGGGTCCGGGACGCCTCGTCGAAGACGCCGTAGAAGAAGGTGGCGAAGCGCTGGCCCTGCGTGGCGTCCAGCATCAGGCGGTTGATGTCCTCCATCAGGGCCGCGGCCCGTTCTTCGAACTTGAGGGCGTTGGAGTGCATCATGGCGTGGAGACTCGACATGAGCATGGCGGCGAAGACCCCCTTGCCCGAGATGTCCCCCAGGGCGATCCCCAGTTTCCCGCCGGGGAGGCCGATGAAGTCGTAGTAGTCCCCCCCGATCCCCCGGGCCGGGACGCAGGTCCCCGCGAACTCGAGGGTCGCCACCCGGGGCAGGACCTGGGGAAGCATCTGTTGCTGGACCTCCCGGGCGATCTCGATGTCCCGCTTGAGGCGTTCCTGGTCGGCCACCTCGCGGATCAACTGGGCATAGTCGAGGGCCTGGGCCGTCTGTCCGGCCACGGTCTGGAGCAGTTCCTTGTCCTCGCGGGTGTAGGGTTCCTCGGAGAGTTTCTCCCCGAGGAGGGCGAACCCGAGGACCCCGTCGCGGGTTGCCATGGGGACCAGCAGGCGGGCGTTGAGCCGCTCTAGGACCCTCCGGTCAAGGGCCTCCCCCCCGCCGGCCTCCTCACGCCGGGCCAGGGCGCCGGCCCAGGAGCGGGGGTCGTCCAGAAAAACATCCAGCGGCTCGGGGTCCTCGGGCCGGACGGCCTCCATGGCGCGGGCGGTGACTGAATCTTCGGGGAGATAAAGGTCCTGGCAGGGCCCGCCCAGGATGCCGTCGGCGTCGCGCTGGCCCGGCCGGAAGCAGCGGTAGCAGCACCGGTAGCCGCCCCGGCGCCGGCCCATGGGGACGGGATCGAGGGCCGTCGGGTCGAGGAAGATGGCCACCTTGTCGGGATAGAGGGAGTCGCTGATCTTCTCCGCCACCATCTGGACCAGGTCCGAGGGGCGGGTGGCCATCTGCCGCACGGCACGGGAGAGGTCGGAGAGGACCTGCTGGGCGTTATAGGCGTCGCGGAAGAACATCCGGTCAATGGCGGGGAGGATGCGCTTGTTGATCCGGCGGATCCCCAGGGCCATCAGTGCGACGACGAAGAATAGGAGGACAGCGAGCGCCTCGCGGCGGACCCCCGGCAGGAGCCCCTCCACCGTCGGCCCGAGGACCCACCCGACCAGGACGAACAGCGCCGCCGCCTCCAGGAGGAGGAACCCCTTGGAAACGAGGGCGTAGCGGATCCCCTTCCGCACAATAAGCCTTATCCCCAGGACCCGGTGCTTGACGATGGCGTAGATGAAGGCGGCGGGGAAGCAGGCGATGAGGAACACCGTGGTGAAGACGAGCCCGAGGGGATGGGGTCCGACGACCTCACCGTAGAGGATGTATCCCAAAAGGGCGGCCAGGGCGGTGAGGACCCCGACCATGATGATCAGGAGCCGCCGCCGTTCATCCTTGGACCGCGCCTGGAGCGTGTTCAGGACCAGGGAGGCGGTCCCGGTCAGGGCCATCGCCAGCAGGCTCCAGTTGAACAGCCGTTCGAGGACGCGGTCGAACGGCGCGAGACGGTTCAGGGCGGCGGCGGAGCGCCAGACGGCGGCCGTGACGACCAGGGTCCACGCCATCTGGGCCAGCGCCACCCCCAGAAACACCCGCTTGAGCCACGGGAATTTCCTCTCCACGATGGAGGGCGAGGGGAAGAGGAGGAAAAACCGGAGGAACAGGTACACCAGGAGGGAACCGGCGAAAATGGCATAGAATTGGGCGAATTCGCGAAACCCGGCCGGAAAGAGGAGGACCTGGACGCCCACCAGGTTGGCCACGCAGAAGAACATGGCGCTGGCCAAAAACGCCGTCCGGTCCCCCGGCTTGGCGTAGCCGATGATCAGGGCGGCGGCCAGGGCCAGGAACGGGGCGACATAGAGGAGGGCGATCTGGAGGGTCCGTTCGGGGCTGAAGACCTCGGCCCGGCTCACCGCCGGCATGACGACCCGGACGGCCTCGTCGGCCCCGTCCGGGCCGGGCCGCAGGACCTCCAGGGCCCACTCCTCCCCGAGCCGCAGACTGCGCACCGCTTTGCCAAAGGGGAGGAAACCGTCCAGGACCCAACGCTCCCCCCGGCCGTTGACCAGGGCCAGAAGCCGGTCCCCGGACCGCAATCCCGCCTGGTGGGCCAGCCCGGGGCCGCCCTGCCGGTCGGCGGGATCCACCCGCACCACCGCGATCCCCCCCCCGCGCAGGTCCACGTTGAACGCCGCCCGGCCCATGATGCGGCTGGGATGACTGAAAAGAACATGGTGGAGCGCCAACCCCCAGTACAGGAGGGCGGCGAGGGTCAAAGTGTAAAGGGCCCTTTTTTGCCACGCTGATGTATTCATGGCTTTTCCTGAATTATATACGAGAACGCCGGAGGGGGGTTCTCCCTTCCCGGTCGCGATTTGCTACAATACGCCGATGCCGTCTCCCTTCCGTTCCTGGTGCCTGACCCTTCCACCGGCCGCCGCATTGCTCGTCCTGTTAGCGTGCGCCACGCCGCCTCCTCCGGCCGCCCCGCCCCCNNCCCCGCCCCCGCCCCCCGCCCCCCCCCCCCCGCCGCCGGCCGCCCCCGAGATGCTGACCGTCACCGCCGGCCGGCTCAACGTGCGGCAGTCCCCCTCCACGCAGGCGCCCATCGTGACCAAGGTGCGGCAGGGGACCCCGCTGGAAAAACTGGGGGAGCGGGGACAATGGTTCGAGGTCCGGACCGGCGGGATCACGGGCTGGGTGATGAAGCCCTATGTCCGCTCCGAGGGGGTCTGCCCCCCGGACCGGGAAATGGAGATCCTGGACGAGCCCCCCGCCGTCTTCGGGGAGACCCGCCATGGAAGGGTGGTCCTCGAGGCGTGGGTGGACGAGACGGGGACCATCCGGTCGGTGAAGGTGGCCGAGAACACCACCGGCGATCCCGCCTTCGCCGACGCCGCGGAGGCGGACCTGCGCAAATTCAAGTTCTCCCCGCCCGTGAAGCGGTGCAAGCCGGCGGGGTTCACCTACGTCTACACGCGCAATTATTAGCCCGCGTTAATCCACCAGTTCCGATATGGATTTCCGGGGCTTGGAGTCGGGGGTCACGGGCGGCGACGACTGCGCCTCCTCCCGGATGATGAGGTCCAGGAACAGTTCCCGCACCCCCTCCCTGCCCCGCAGTTTGAAGGCCTGCCGCACCATCCCCGGTTTGAGGTCGATCCCCGCCATGGTCCTGAGGTACTGGCAGAAGACCCTCGGGCGGGAGGCGAAGCTGACGACGAGAATGAGGAGCAGCAGGGCGATGACGCCCGCCGCGACGACGAAAGTGAGTTCCTGGCCCGTGAACATGGCCCTATTCTACCCGAAGTGCGCCACCGCGCTCAACCCCCGGTGCGGCTATGCTATAATTCGGTTTCCGCACATCATTTAAATCCTGAAGGAGGCGTCATGTTCGAGGACATCCTCAACAAACTGGGTATCGAGAAGATCAACTCCGGCGTCTGCACCGGCGCCTGGATGAAGAAGCCGCACGGGGAGGAATTGGTCTCCAAAAACCCCGCCACGGGCAAGCCGCTGGCCACCGTCATGCAGGCCTCGGCCGAGGACTACGACCAGGTCGTGGACGAGGCCCAGGCCGCCTTCAAGACCTGGCGCTGCATGCCGGCCCCCAAGCGCGGCGAGATCGTCCGCCTGCTGGGGTTGGAACTGCGCAAATACAAGGACCCCCTCGGCATGCTGGTCACCCTGGAGATGGGCAAGATCAAGACCGAGGGGCTTGGCGAGGTGCAGGAGATGATCGACATGGCCGATTTCTCCGTCGGCCTCTCCCGGCAGCTCTACGGCCTCACCATCGCCTCTGAGCGCGACAACCACCGGATGATGGAGCAGTGGCACCCCCTGGGCGTCGTGGGGATCATCAGCGCCTTCAACTTCCCCGTCGCCGTGTGGTCTTGGAACGCCTGCCTCGCCGCCGCCTGCGGCGACTCGATGATCTGGAAGCCCGCCTCCGACACCCCGCTGACCGCCGTCGCCGTCCAGAACATCTGCAACAAGGTGATGGAGGCCAACGGCCTCAAGGGGATCTTCAACCTCTGCATCGGCAAGGGCTCGTCGGTGGGCGAGAAGATGATCAACGACCCCCGCGTCCCCCTCGTCTCCTTCACCGGCTCCACCGCGATGGGCAAGCGGGTGGCCGAGCGGGTGGCGGCCCGGTTCGGCCGCTCCATCCTGGAACTGGGCGGCAACAACGGCATCATCCTGATGGCCGACGCCGACCTCAACATGGCCCTCCGCGCCTCCCTCTTCGCCGCCGTCGGCACCGCCGGCCAGCGCTGCACCAGCCTCCGCCGCCTCATCGTCCAGCGCCCAGTCCACGACAAGTTCGTGGAGACGCTGACCAAGGCCTACAAGTCGGTCAAGATCGGCAACCCCTGGGAGGACGGCGTCCTCATGGGCCCGCTCGTCAACAAGGCCGCCGTGGCCGAGTACGAGGAGGCCCTCGCCGTCATCCAGAAACAGGGCGGCAAGATCGTCTGCGGCGGTAAGGCCCTGGCCGGGGACGGCTGTTTCGTGGAGCCCACCATCGTCCTGGCCCGCCCCGACATGCCCATCGTCCAGACCGAGACCTTCGCCCCCATCCTCTACGTCATCCCCTTCGACGAACTGGACGAGGCCCTCGCCATCCACAACGGCGTCCCCCAGGGCCTCTCGTCGGCCATGTTCACCTCCAACCTCCTGGCCGCCGAGAAGTTCCTCTCCCCGGCGGGCTCCGACTGCGGCATCGCCAACGTCAATATCGGCACGTCGGGGGCGGAAATCGGCGGGGCCTTCGGCGGCGAGAAGGAGACGGGCGGCGGGCGCGAGGCCGGGAGCGACGCCTGGAAGCTCTACATGCGGCGCCAGACCAACACGGTCAACTACGGCACCACCCTGCCGCTGGCCCAGGGCGTGAAGTTCGACGTGGAGATCTGATGGTTTCCCGTCCGCCGGGCCGGCCCGGCGCCTACCGGCATTCAACGGGGCGACCCACCGGGCCGCCCCGTTTCTTTGGAAAGGAACCGCCCTTTCCCGGTATAATATAGGCCATGAGCCAAAAGTTCTCTCTCCTCGAGAACCTCGAGAACATCCTCCCCCTGGCCTTCGCGGAGGACGGGCCCGACATCACCACCCAAGCCCTGGCCGACCTGCACGAGAACGTCAAGGCCCGCATCATCGCCAAGGCCCCCGGCGTCGTCTGCGGCCTCCCGCTCCTGCCCTACATCTTCACCTACAGGATGAGCAACGTCTCCATCAACCCCCAGGTCCACGACGGCGACGTGGTCCAGAAGGACAGCGTCGTGGCCATCCTGGAGGGCTCCGCCCTCGGCATCCTCTCGGCCGAGCGCGTCGGCCTCAACTTCCTCCAGCGCCTCTCCGGCATCGCCACCCTCACCCGCAAGTTCCTCACCCTCGTCCAGGGGACCCCCGTGGTCCTCCTCGACACCCGCAAGACCGTCCCCGGATGGCGGCACCTGGAGAAATACGCCACCCGCGTGGGCGGGGCGAAGAACAACCGGATGAGCGCAGCGGAAGCCGTGATGCTCAAGGACAACCACCTCGTCCTGGCCAAGGGGCCCGCCGCGGCGGTCAAGAAGGTGCGGGAATACCACGGCGACAAGGTGGAGGTGGTCCTGGAGGTGCGCAACCTGGAGGAATTGAAGGAGGCCTTCACCCTCCCCGTCAACAAGATCATGCTGGACAACTTTACCGTCGAGAACGTCAGACAGGCCGTGGCCCTGGCCGGCGGGCGCATCCCCCTCGAGGCCACCGGCGGCATCAACCTGCAGAACATCAAGGAGTTCGCCGCCACCGGGGTCAACTTCATCTCCATCGGCGCCATCACCCACTCCGCCCCCGCCCTGGATTTATCGCTCGAGGTCTCGTGATTCCCCGAACCCGGCAGCCGCGATGTAGCCGCACCCTTTAGAGTGCGCCATCCTGCCTCCCCGACTCCCCGCCCCGGCCCCCAAGGCCGGGGCGGTCGTATTGTGACGCCCGTCACATATCGGGAGGGCATTGCGGCTTATCATGTATTTGATGTATTCTATGCACCAGATGGGCAAACCCGTTTTTCGACGGCGAGGGCGTTGTACCGACCCCCATGATCGGGCAAAGGAGTAATCCATGAAAAAAATGACTGTGGTCGTATCCGGATTGTTCGTCATCCTGGCAGGGGTCCTGCCCGCCACCGGCACCCTCACTTTTGAGGAGCGCGTGGAGGCCCAGCGGGCCATCGAACGGGTGTACTACAGCCACCGCATCTGGCCGGAGAGTAATCCGTATCCCAAGCCGCAGTTTGAGCAGATGGTGCCGGAGGATCTGCTTCTCCGCAAGGTGGAAGCGTACCTTTTAAAATCCGCCGCGCTGGAGGAATACTGGGGCAGACCGCTGACGGGCGAACAGCTTCAGGCCGAGATGGACCGGATGGCGCGGGACACCCGGGACGCCTCCATGCTGAGGGAGCTCTTTGCGGCTCTCGACAACGATCCCTTCCTCATCGCCGAGTGTTACGTCCGGCCCTCGCTCGCGGACCGCCACCTGCGGGACCGGTATGCTTTCGATCCCCGGTTCCACCAAAACGCCCTTAGGGCGGCCAGGGACCTTTTCGGGGTCGTGAATCCCGCCAATTTCGCCCTCTTGGGGGGAGAGTATTACCGGCCTGTCCACGCCCATCGGGAGGGAAGCGCCACCCCCGCGGGAACTCTGGCCCTTTCCGGCGAAGAGTTGCGGAGATTCAAGGACCGCTTTCCCCCACCCGGAAGAATTTCCGGACCGGATGAAACCGGCGAGGCCTTCATCCTGAACCTGACCCAGTCGGTCAATGACGAGAATTTCACGGGCGGAGTCATCGCCATCCCCAAGATCCCTTTCGATGCCTGGTTCCGCGATCAGGTCATGGGCAAGCTCCATCCCGGGACCGCCGAGCCCCGGCATCCCTACCACCTGCCCTCCATCGGTGCCGGTTTCCGCGATTTCACGCCGGAGAGCCCTGACGCCTGGAGGCCGCTATGGGCCATCCCCTCCCTCCGCAAACAGCACACGGCCGTCTGGACCGGGGCCGAGATGATCATCTGGGGCGGCACCAACGGGGAGGCGCTGGACTCGGGGGGGCGGTATTATCCCATCTCCGACTCCTGGACCTGGATGCCCATCTCCGGCATCGGAGCGCCCTCGCCACGCTATGAACACACGGCCGTCTGGACCGGCGAGGAAATGATCATCTGGGGCGGCACCGACGGGATGGTTAAGCTCCGCACCGGAGGTCGCTACAATCCCACGACCGATACCTGGAAAGCCACCACCACCATCAGCGCCCCCGCTTCCGGCCGCAACCGCCACACGGCCATCTGGACCGGCATCGAAATGTTGATTTGGGGCGGCGACGAAGGGGCCTCGTTCGTGAAAACCGGCTATCGGTACCACCCGGCGAACGACGATTCCGGCAATCCCGCCTGGAAGGCGATGAATACCATGACCGCCAACACGCCGTCGGCCCGAATCTGGCACACCGCCGTCTGGACCGGAACGGAGATGATCGTCTGGGGGGGCAACTCCGGAGGCTACCTGGACAGCGGGGCCCGCTACAACCCCGGCTTGGACAACGGACTCAACGACCCGTGGATCGCCATGCCCCTGGGCCCCTCCGCCCGGTACCTTCACACCGCGGTGTGGTCGGGGACGGAAATGATCGTGTGGGGGGGGTACACCAATTCCGGCGTGACCAATACGGGCGGGCGTTACAATCCGTCATGGAGCATGTGGATGAACACCTGTTCCGACGCCTGGTGCAACGTACCGTTTTCCCGAGCCCGGCATATCGCAGTGTGGACCGGCTCATCCATGATCATCTGGGGCGGGGACATGGGGGGGACCACCACGGATCGCGGCGCCGTCTATGTGCCCTCCAACGATTCCTGGACCGACACCACCTGGGATGTGACCACCCCCGCGGGGAGGCGGGACCACACCGCCGTCTGGACCGGATCGGAGATGATCGTCTGGGGGGGAGAAGGGGCCGGCATGGGCACTTATTTCCTGGACACCGGCGGCCGCTATAATCCATCAAACGGATATTGGGAGAACACCCTCCCCACCCCCATGCCGGGCCTGCCGACTGCCAGGGTCGGGCACTCGATGGTCTGGACCGGGACGGAGATGATCGTTTGGGGCGGGGAGGCAGTCGAGTGGGGGGTGCAGATGGTGCGAAGCGGTGCGCGCTATTATCCTTCGAGCGACATCTGGGACCTGACCGACACTTGGGATTTCGACACCCCCTCCTCCCGGAAGGAACATACCGCCGTCTGGAGCGGCACGGCCATGATCGTATGGGGAGGGACCAGCGGAACGGGCTACATGAACGATGGAGCCCTTTACGATCCCGATGAAGATCCGATGGGCGATCCCTGGACGCCCATGATCACGACCAACGCCCCCTCCGGCCGCCACCGGCACACGGCGGTTTGGGCCGACGGCCAACTGATCGTTTGGGGTGGTTTCGATGGGATGAACCGTCTCAACACCGGCGGCCACTACATCCCGGGAACACCGGACCAATGGAAAGCCACCACGATCTCCGGCGCCCCTACGGGCCGCGACCTGCACACCGCCATTTGGACGGGGGCGGAGATGATCATTTGGGGCGGCCTGGAGGAGAACCCCGGGCCTTTAGTGCAGACAGGAGGGCATTTCCTGCCAGGCAATGTGGGCAATGATACCGATTTCGGGAGCTGGAGCGCCATGCCGACCACCAACGCTCCCTCGGCCCGCGGCTCCCACACCGCCGTCTGGACGGGGAACCCCCTCCGGAGCATGATCATCTGGGGCGGGGTTACCTGCACCCAACCCCATTTCGGTTGCTACGACGGCGCGACCCCCCTGGGGGATGGCCGTCTGTATGCCGTGGACGCGATGCAATGGTCGCCCAACCCCCTGCCCTCTTCCGGCCAGGACGCGCGGTACGAGCACTCCGCGGTCTGGACCGGCAAAGACATGCTGGTCTGGGGCGGCTCGAAGAACACGACCTATGGAAGTTACGGTGAACTCTTGAACGACGGCGCCCAATACCGCCCCGACTTTCCCGTCGCGGAAGCGTGGCACCACCTTACTCTTACTTTGGCCCCCAGCGCCCGGTCCAAGGCCCCGTCGGTCTGGACCGGCACGGGGATGATCGTGTGGGACGGCAACCCCCGCAGCCGCACGGGAGGCATCTACTATCCCGACACCCCGCCCACCGCCGTGATCGGGGCCATCTATGATCCGGGGTTGAAGGCCCCCATCTGCGGAACACCGGGAACCATCTGCGACAGCGCCGACACGCTGTTCGGGCGCGACTCCATCACAGGGGGCCCGGAGACCAACCAGCCCAACACGCTTGGGGGGACCTGCGCGGACGGCACTTCGGGTGTTTACAACACCGATGAATCCATTGACCGCATCCGCATTCTCTCAAGGGATGGCACAGCCCTGGCCCCCGGGGACACCGTCACCGTGGAAGTGACCTTCAAGGCCGGCTCGGCCATCGCCCTCGATCTCTTCCACTGCGCCGACGCCCTGGCCCCCAGCCCCGTGTGGACCCTCGTCGGAACCTTCCTCCTCCCCGCCCAGACCAGCCCGGCCACGGCCACGCTCGCCCTGGCGGCCGGCCCCCTGCAGGCCGTCCGGGCGCGAACCCGGCGGGAGGCCAACGCCCTTCCCTGCGCGTTCGGCAACTACAACGACCACGACGACCTGGTCTTCGCCGTGGGGATGGAAACCGTCCAGGCGGTCTACGAACTGGGAACAGCCGGCAGCACCCTGGACCTCTCCGCCCTGGGCTCCACCAGCGGATCCAACGCCTTCTCGAGCCCACCTTACGAGGACACATGGGACACGGTGACCGCCTACGAATGGGACCTCAACGGCGATGCGCACTTTGAATGGGGTTGCCGGTCGGAGGGGAGCTGGGGAGTGGATCGCGTAGGCGCGGACCAACAGCTCGACGACAGCGACCTGGAGGCCCTGGGAATGGCGGTGCCGGGCAACCAACCCATCTGGCTCCGCGTCACCGACGAACAGGGCACCAAGCACTGCTCCCGCTCTCTGGTCACCATCGCCGACGGCGTAAGCCCGCAGGCCACGATGTTCCTCCCCGACGGCGGGGAGTCGTGGCCCTTCTCGGAGAGCGACTCGAAGCGGCGCCGGCAGTTCATCGTCTGGGACGCCGACGACGACTTCTACCTGGCCCATTCAAAATTGTCCTACTCATGCGACGGCGGTTCGAACTGGACCTGCATCGCCGAATCGGCCTGGCGGTACGCCAACCTCCGCGGCGGCGTCCCCATCCCCGACGCCCCCTATGAGAGCACCTGGGCCTCATCCAACATCTTCGTGGACTGGGGAATGAGCGGCGAGTTGGTCGCCGATGTGAATGTGTTGGTCAACATCAACCATCCCAATGTGGGCGACCTCAACCTTGTGCTGGAGCACGTCCTGCCGGGAGGGACCACGAAGTCGGTGCCACTTAGCATCTACAACGGCGCAAGCGGGGACAACTACGAGGGGACCCTCTTCGACGACGAGGCCGGTTCCGCCATCGAGGCGGGCGCCGCCCCGTTCACCGGCAGTTTCCGGCCCCAAGCGGGCGCGACGCTTTCGGAGTTCGACGGCGTCTCCCCCGCCGGGAGTTGGACGCTGAAGGTGATGGACCCCGTTTCCGGCAACGCCGGCGCCATCGGCACCTGGGCCCTGCAGATCGCCACGGACAGCGTCTGCGGCAGTCAGAACTATTCGGCCACCGACACCCTCGAGGCCGACGACGACTTCTTTGTCTGGGACCTCCCCACCCAGAAGGAGGCGGCCGAGTCCATCCCCGGGCAGACCTTCCCGTCCGCCAACTGCCGCGCCCGGGTGGAGGTGTGGGACGGGGCCGGCCACACCGCATCGGACGATTCCGACGCCAACTTCTACATCGTCCAGCCCACCACCACCTCCGTGCGCACACTGGTCCTCTGGCACCCCGAACGGATGTGTGCGCTCTACGACGCGACGCCGGGGTGCGACTGCGAGGACTGGGGCGGCACCTCCTGCACCGTCACGCAAAATCTGGAGGAGAAGCTGGGCGAGCTCGCCGATCATGACAAGGTGGAGGGGGTCGTCCTCGACCTGGGCAACAGCACCGCGGTGGCAACGGCCTACGCCGCCTGGGACGCCTCCCCCACCGACCAGACCCTGGCCAATGCCGTGGCGGCGGCCATCCGGACTTACCTCTACGGCGCCAACGGTCAAATCAGCAAGACCTACACCAAGACGGAGAACCTCATCCTGGTGGGGGACGACGCGATCCTCCCCTTCTACCGGATGGCCGACGGCACCATGACCACCGACCCCTTCGACCCGGCCCAGGACTACTCCGAGGCCAAGTACGCCGGAGCGGCGCCGAACCACGAGGTGGCCATCGACACCACCACCACGGTGGGCTCGGCCCTGGCGCAGGGCTATTTCCTCACCGACAACTACTACTCCGAATCGTTCCCCGAGGACTCCGGCCTGGATGCGCCCCACGACAAGATCTACCAGAACGACTACGCCACCGGGCGCCTGGTGGAGACCCCGGCGCAGGTCGCCACCGTCATCGACGCCTTCCTGGCCTACAGCGGCCAGGTGGATGTCCTTTCCAGCGCCGATGAGGTGCTGGTGACGGGGTTCGACTTCGTCTTCGACTCGGCCCGGACCATCTACGATCTTTACGAGGATGTCAACTACTCCCCGTGGACCACCGATGCCCTGTTGGACGACCCGGACGACCTCGACCCCCTGGACGCCCCCTTCACCCCCGCGAACCTGCTGGACCAGCTCATCCCCGCGGCCTCCACGGATCTGCACAAGATCTCCAGCGTCAACACCCACGCCAACCACTTCTCCTGGGCCGCCTCCGCCGCAGGGAGCGGGAGCGCCAACCTCCTCTGCACCGACCCCTCCTACGACGCCGCCTACTGCTACCAGGGTGAAGGGCTCGACGGCCGCGCCGGCAATCTCAACGCCACCATCCTCTACACCTCCGGGTGCCACTCCGGCCTCCCCATTCCCAACGGCGCCGCGGGCTCCAGCCCCTACGCGCTCGACTTGCCCGAGGTGATGGCCAAGAAAGGGGTGCTGGCCTACATCGGCAACACCGGCTACGGCTGGGCCATCCGCAACGGCGTGGGGTTGACCGAGAAACTGATGGAACTGATCACCGAAGAGATCCTGAAGAACTCCTCCGTCGAGATCGGCCGGGCCCTGGCCCAGGCCAAGCGGGAGTATTTCCTCCAGGAGAACCGCTATGATGTCTTCGACGAGAAGGTGATGCACCAGTTGACCCTCTACGGCATCCCCAGCACCCTCCTCCTGATCAAGAACGCCCGGGGCGCGAAAGAGACCCTCCCCCCCATGAGCGATCCCCGCGACGGGTGCGCCGACGGCATCTGCGTGAAGAAGGAGGACGGCGCCGCCGGCCTGCGGGCCCTCCCCGACGGCATCACCGAAAAGCGCCTCACCTTCACCTTCGGCTCCGGCACCTACGCCCTCACCGAGACCTCCAACGGGGATTACTACACCCTCAACGGCCTGGCCTCGGGGGAGACGGGCGACGCCATCCAGCCCAAGTTCATCTACGATTCCTACCTCTCCGGCACCACCGCCCACGGCGTCCTCTTCACCGGGGGCGCCTACGGCTCTGAGAACTTCACCCCCCTATCCGCGGTCCCCAAGTCCACCAACGACCCCAACGCCGGGGCGGGCCCCCTGCCGGCGATCGGGGGGTTCACGCCGACGCTCCAGGGCACAGACACCCGCTCCAGCACCACCACCATGAGGTCCGGAAGCGACGGCGACTACCTGAACATGGTGACCCACACCGGCTACTTCGACCCGGCCGCCGGGGAGGAGAACCGGTTCGACGAGATGCAGTTCACGGTCTACTACCACCAGGACATCGCCGGGCAGGTGAAGGCCTATTCCGGTAATCCCGTCCTTATTCCCGACGGAGGGACCGCCACCGCCTCCATCACCGTCTCCACCAGCGGCATCGCCAAGCTGGAGAAGGTGGTGGTGAAGGTCTCCGTCGCCCATGACGGCGTGGGCGACCTCACCCTCACACTGGTCTCCCCCGCCTCCACCGAGGTCGCCCTTTGCTCCGGCGTCGGCGGGACGGACGACCACTATAGCGACACCGTCTTCGACGACGGGGCCGCCACCCCCATCGGGAGCGGGACCGCCCCCTTCACCGGCTATTTCCGGCCCGCCAACCCCCTCTCGGCCCTCGCCGGCGAAAGCGCCGACGGAACATGGACCCTGCGCGTGGCGGACGGCGGCCCCAACGGAACGGGACAGATCCTGGCCTTCAGCCTGGTCTTCGGCTACACCGCCCCCGTCATCACCGAACCCGACGCCCCCGCCCCCTACGCCTCCGCGGGCGCCACGGCCATTGTCGCCGGTACCGCCGTCACCTCCGACCTCACCGTCTCCGGAAGCGGCATCGCCTGCATCGAGGACATTGATGTCACCGTGGACATCACCCACCCCTTCACGGCCGACCTCACCCTCTCCCTCGTCGCCCCCGACGCCTCCGAGATCGTCCTGGCCCAGGGGCTCGGCGCGGGCGCCGATTACACCGACACCGTCTTCGACGACGAGGCGGCCGCGGCCGTCACAGGCGGCGCCAATCCTTTCACCGGCTCCTTCCGGCCGGAACAGCCCCTCTCCCGGTACGACTGCACCCCCGCCGACGGCACCTGGTCCCTCAAGGTGGCCGACGGGGGCGCCGCCGGCGGAAGCCTGGAATCCTGGTCCATCGAATTCGGCGAGGGGCTCCACACCCTTGAGGGGCTCACCGCCAGGTTCTCCGTCGCCGCAAGCGACACCAACGACATTTACCGGGTCCTGGTCACCTACGACGACCTTTCGGGGACATGGAATTCCCTGGACCTGTCCAAGAACGCCACCAGCGGAGCCTGGGAAGGAAGTTTGGATCTTCAGAACGACATCCTCTACTATGTCCAGGCCGTGGACAAGGTGGGGAAGGTGGGCAAATTGACCGAGGCGGGGACGGACGCCAACAGCGCCGGCACCAAGTACGGTTCCACCTGGGCGTACACGCGGCTGATGGAACTGAACCTGCGCGACTTTGATGGCGACAGCCTCCCCGACGCGTACGAGGACCAGCACGCCTGCCTGGACGGGGGGACGCCGGGCCAGGGAGCCCTGGACCCCGACTACGACGGCCTCACCTCCCTGGAGGAGATGGCCCTGGGCACCGACCCCTGCCTGGCGGATTCCGACGGCGACGGCGATAACGACGGCTCGGAGGAAAACAACGGCAAGGAACCCCTGAGCGCGGGCGACGGCGACCGCCTCCTCATCGCCCCCTTCAAGGCCGGCGGGACGGGGAATGTCACCATCCGGTGGCCCCGGGCCACCGACAACGGCACTCCGACGGGAAATCCCTGCTCGCCGGTGGATCCCCCCGCCTGCGTGGCGGTGGGCGACAACAACGCCATGGACGGCCACTTCAGGGTCTATGTCTCCACCGACCCCCGCTTCTCCACCGACGACACCAAGGTGGGCCCCCTCGTCCCCATCGACACGCGGGAGACCACCCTCACCGACCCCGGCGAAACGGTCTACTTCATCGTCACCAACTGGGACATCCTCATCCCCGCGCCCCTGATCGAGGTGGTCACCCGCAACGCCTCTGTCTTCACCCTCTACGGCCAGCACTTCCACGCCGCCGGCTCACAGGCCCTCCTGTGCGAGGCGGCCGACGCCTGCAATTCGCCTGTTCAGATGACGGTCACCAGCCGCACCACCACCCGCATCCAGGCCACCGCCCCCGGCGGGCTTTCGGGCACCAAGTATGTGGCCGTGGAGAACCCCGACGGGCTGAGGGACATCTACGGCGTCGGGTACAGCTTTCCGTGATGTTGGATTTGGGATTTCGGATTTATGATTTATGATTTGGGATTTGGGATTTGGGATTTCGGATTTATGATTTGGGAGTTGGATGAATAAGGCCGAATTGGCTGGGCGGACCAAGGCATTTGCTTTGGCGGTTATCCGCCTGGTGGAATCGTTGCAGCGGAACCGGACCTGCGAGGTGATCGGGCGACAGTTGTTGCGGTCCGCGACCTCCATCGGGGCGAATTACCGCTCGGCCTTGAGGGCCCGGTCGCCCGCCGACTTTCTGTCCAAGATGGGGATCGTGGAGGAAGAGGCCGACGAGACCCTGTATTGGCTGGAATTGCTCGAGGAGTCCGGTCAGGCCGGTTCAAGCCAATGCCGCCCCTTGCTCGACGAGGGCAGCCAGATCCTCTCCATCATCGTCGCTTCGATCAGGACGCTGAAGTCGAGAAAGCGTACGGATCATCCGGGCTAACTCTTTTCCAAAATCCCAAATCCCAAATCCGAAATCCCAAATCATCCGATTTGTTCTTCAATCTCCAAATACATCTTGTGGAGTTCCGGATTATCCTCCGGCTTGAAGGACTTCAGCCCCTTCGCGTGCCAGCGGCGCGCCTCTTCACGGCGCCCCAGGTTGAGGCACACTTCCGCCAAGTTGTAATAGCCAAGGCACGATTCAATCCGTTCGCCTGTCTTCTCGAACACGCGCAGGGCTTCCATGTAATGTAGATGCGCTTCTTCGTAGTTCTGCTGCATGTAGGCCGCTATCCCCATCTGCATGCTGGATCGCGCCAGGGCGTTGTGCGTCCCGATCACCTTGAAATGCTTTTGGGCCTCGGCCAGGAACGCTAAGGCCTTATGGGCTTCTCCCAAGTTTAAATGCAAGGACCCCAGATTGAGGAGAATCACCCCAGTCAGATAAGTATCACCATATTGGTCCGCCCTTGGCAGAAGTTCCAGGAGCAGGTCACGGGCCTCGTCGAACCGCTTCATGAACATCAGAGTGACGCCGTACTCGATCCTCAATCGCAATTCGGGGTAGAGCTGCCGCCCCTGCCGGGCCAGCTTGCGTCCCTGGTCAAGATACTCAAGGGCGGCGTCGAACCGGCCCCGGTTTTTCTCTATCGAAGCCAGAACCAACAGCGCATCAATCTGCCCCTGGATATTTCCGGCTGAATGCGCCGCATTCATTGAATGTTGGAATTGCTCCACCGCCGCGCCAAGATCACCCTGCCTGTAATTTGCCACCCCCAGCAGATAATTCAATTTCTCGCTATGCCCCTCATCGTCGAGCCGCAATCGCTTGAGCAAGCGCGCAGCCTGCTTTGTGTAACCATAATTCCCCGCCTTCTGCATCGCGTTGAACCGGTGGATGCCGGCCTCGATAAAGTCCCCTTCCCGCTGTTGCCGGGCGGCCGCTTGCTGGATCCGAGAGGCCGTTGCGAGCCCCTCCCCGATCTTGCCGGCCTTGAGGAGCAGGCCGCACAGCGCCAGCCCCACCGCCCACTTGCGCGCGTCCGCCGACCGGCGCAGGAGGGCGTGGGCGTTTCGGTAACAGTTCGCCGCCTCCGGCAGGGAGAGGCGCTCCGCCAGCCGCTCCCCGGCGAGGAGGGAGTACTCCACCGCCTTGGGCCGGATCCCGGCAAGGAGGAAGTGGTTGGCCAAGTTGGGGTAGAGGGGCTCCAGGTTGCCGGCGCGGAGGGTTTCCATCGCGAGGCCGATCTTCCGGTGGAGCCGCTTCCTCGCGCGCTGGGGGAGGGATTGATAGAGGGTCTCCTGGACGAGGGCGTGGGGGAAGGTGTATATGATTTGGGATTTGGGATTTCGGATTTCGGATTTGGGATTTGGGATTTGGGATTTGGGATTTGGGATCTGCTCTTGTTCGAAGAGATAGCCCGCGGCCGTCAGGGTGCTCATGGCTCCCTTGCGGAACGATCGCCCCAGGACCACTTTCAGGACCATCAGGGAAAAAGTCGGGCCCATGCAGGCGGCGGCGCGCAGGTGGGCCTGCTCGGCCGCTGGGAGACGGTTGACCTGGGCTAAGAGGACTTCGGTGCCGCTCATCGCCCCCTTCTGCTCCACGCCGCGCTTCAGCAACCACTCCCCCAGCCGGGTCTCCAACAGGTCCTCGTGGAGGAGGTAGTCCAGCAGTTGATGGGTGAAGAAGGGATTGCCCTTCGTCCGTTCATAGAGGAAATCGGCCAGCGTGTCGCGCACCTTTCCACCCAGCCGTCCCTCCGCCAGGACCTTGCACCCCTCCCGGTCCAGATCGGCCAGGGAGAGGATGGAGACGGTGGCTCGGTGCTCGAACTCCTTTTTCTCCCACTCGGGCCGCGTGGCGGCGAGGATGAACAGCCGCTGATTCTTCAAGTGGTTCAGTACGGCCGCCAACAACTCCAGCGAAAGGGTGTCGAACCAGTGGAGGTCGTCCAAAAAGATGCATAAGGGCGAATGCCCTGATGCATCGGTTTCGGGTTTCGAGTTTCGAGTTTCGAGTTCCCCCCCTTTAAGCCCGCAACTCGAGACCCGAGACTCGAGACTATTCAACAGGAGGCGGCTCAACTGGTGCTGGAAGAGGCGCTTTTTCGTTTCTTCGTCATGGTGGGGCGCCTCGATGCCTTCGGGCGCGGGCAGATCGAAGAACTCCGCAAACCACGGCAGGTACGGCTTCTGGTCCTCCAGGAGGACCGCCTCCAGCACTGACAGGTCCGGTTCCATCCCCTGGAACAGCAGGTCCCTGAAGAGGTCTTTCCACGGGGCGTAGGCGTGGCTCCGGCGGGTGATCTCTCCCCGCACGGGGATGGTCCGCCACCCCTTCCGATTCGCTTCCCGGAGGATGCGACTGGCGAGGAACGATTTCCCCACCCCCGGCACCCCTTCGATGACCGCCATCCCCGGCTCCCCCTTCCACGCCCGCCCCAGCCGTTCCAGCAGGGCTTGCGTCTCCCGCTCCCGCCCCACCGCCTGCTCCTGCCCCCCGGCCGTCCACCCCGCCCGGCGCCGCTCCTTGAGGGCGAATACCGCCAGCGGCTCCGCCTTCCCTTTGAACCTCCGCTTCCCCAGGTCGTCGAATCCGTACACCTCCTTCGCCTGCTGGACGAAGGGGGCGCTGGCGCACGCCTGGCCCGATTCCGCCCCCTGCATCAGCCGTGCGGCGAAGTTGACGGCGTCCCCCATGACGGTGTATTCCCACCGGTCCGAGCCCCCCACGATGCCGGTGAACACCCGCCCGGAATTCAGTCCCGCTCCCACGGTCAACCGCGGGAACCGGGACCGCACGGCGGCAAAGAGATCCAGCGCCCATTGGGAGGCCAACTGCTCTTTCTTCTCCATCGGGTTGGGGGCGCCGAACAGGAGCAGGGCCGTGCTCCCCTTGTCCCCCATGCTGATCCGGTTGAGCCGCCCGCCGTGCCGTTCGGTGATTTCCATGACCGTCCGGAAAAAGGCGTCGAACAACTCCAGGTCGAACCCCTCCCGCGTGTAGGTGAAGCCGGTGAATTGGAGGAAGACGGGGACGATGTCCAGGAGGGCCGCCACCTGCGCCTTGTGGCCGGAGGAGACGAGGTCGTGGACTTCGCGGATTAGGTACGATGAGGCCGTAGGCCGTAGACCGTAGGCCGTAGTCGGGGATGGGATTGTAGCCGCACCCTTCAGGGTGCGCCGGGGCTCCTCCAAACGATCGGGCCGGCCATCGGGAGACGAGAAACGAGAGACGGGAGACGATGGAACATCGAGGATGCGGTAGAATCCCGGCTCCACTGCTTCCATTTTGCAATTTGCAATTTGCAATTTGCATTTATCGCCCGCGAAGACGATCTCTCCCGCAACGGCATGGTGCTCCGCGTCGGAGGTGGCGTCCACCGGGGCCCCGGCAAAGACATAGTCGCACCGGACCGCCGGGTCTCCCACTCCCGCCAGGAGACACTCCCCGTGCGCCAGGCCGATCTTCATCTTCAGGGCGAATTTCTTCACCGGCGTCCGGATGTTCTGGAACCGCGGCATCTCCGCCTGCATCAGCGAGGCCGCTCGAAGCGCCGCCGAAAGCGATGGCGCTTCGGAGTTTAGAGTTTCGAGTTTCGGGTTTCGAGTTGTTTCTCTCTCCCCGGCTTCCGGCTTCCAGCTTCCGGCTTCCGGGAAGAAGCACAGGATGGCGTCGCCGCCAAATTTCATCACCTGGCCGCCATGGGAGTGGACGATGCCGATCATGGCGGCGAAGTAGCGGTTGAGGACATCGGTGAGGACCTCCCCCCCTTCGGCCCCCAGGACCGACAGCGCCTCGGACATGGGGGTGAACCCCGAAACATCGGCGAAAAGCACCGACCCGGTGATCCACTCCTGCCACGGTTTTTCCCGGTCATGGGCCAGCAGGATGGGCGGCAGGAACGCCTCGGGCTTCATTGGGGCAGATTATAGCAGTTAAGGCGGCATGCAACCGGCGGAAGGCGCCGGGCAGAAGCGCCCCCAACCCACCCCCGGCCGAAAAAACTACCGCCTTCCCCCTTCCTCCTTCCTCCTTCCTCCTTCTTCCTTCCCCCTTCTTCCTTCCCCCTTCTGCCTTCCTCCTTCTGCCTTCTTCCTTCCTCCTTCTGCCTTCTGCCTTCCCCCTGGCTCCTCCCCGGGTGTGACGCCCGTCACACTATTTGATTTATTACCGGTAGATACTGTAGGATACCGTTATGGTGGGAAGTGTTCCCATAGCCCTGAAGGAGGCCCGTATGAATCGCAAATCCCTGCCGCTGGTCCTGGCCCTGATGGTCGCCCTAACCTCCGTGGCTTTTGCCCAGTACGATTTCCCCTGTATTGTCCTCGTCACTTCCCCCCAGGATGGGGAGGTCTGGCAAGCCGGACAGACCTATTCCGTCACATGGGACTTGAGCGGGTGGGAATGCCCGTACATCATGCAGTTCCATTCCGTCGAACTGGTCGGCCTCTCCCCGACCGGCGCCGAGATGATCCTGGATACCCTGACCGGTATCTCCACCCAAAGCCCCATGCAGTACACCCCTTCCAGTTCCGTCGCGGGCTATGCTTCGTACGTGATCCGGTTCTGGATCGAGTTCGAATGGGGACGGATGATGCCCTACATGGCCGGCCAGAGCCCGACCTTCATGATCTCCGATGACACAGCCCCCCCCCTCGCGGTGGAGCCCTCATCCCTCAGCTTCATCCTCTCCGAGGGCAGCGGCACCGCGTCCCGAACGGTCTATGTCACCTCCAACAAGGGGTCCATCCGCTGGACCACCGCCGTGAGCCACTCCTGGCTCTCCGCCAGCCCGCCGAGCGGCACCTCGGTGGAGGGCGGGGGAAGCGTGCCGGTGGCGGTTTCCGTGGCCGCCGCGGGCCTGCCCCCGGGCAAGTACCCGGCCACCCTGGTCTTCACCGGATCGGGGCAGAGCGGCGAGGCGATCGTCAAAGTGACGCTCACCATCGTCGCCGGAGGCGGGGACGCCAGCCTGGAGGTCTCGCCGAATCGGGTCATTTTCACCCATCGCGTGGGAGCCAATATCCAACCCCAGGAGGTGCTCCTGTCGAACACGGGGAGCGAGCGGACCCCCTGGATGGCCGAGGTCGGCGCCGACTGGCTCAAGGTGAGCCCCATGGAGGGGACCCTTTCGGGCGGCGCCACCACCCCCGTCGCCTTCTCCATTCAAACGCAGTTCGCCCTCCCCGGTTCCCACCGGACCTATGTCCATTTCTGGGGTTCCAACGGCAAAGACCTGGCCGTTCTCGTGGAACTGAACCTGACGGAGGCGGCCGGCACGGGCCCCTGGCCGCCGTCGGGCCAGCCGCGGCTGACCCTCCCCGCGGCGGCCAACATCGGCGGCGGGTACGGCTCCTTCTGGTCCACCGACGCCGCCATCATCCCCACCCATCGTCTCGCCCGGGCCGCCCACGCCCGGCACAAGGCCGAGGCCCTGCGCTCCCTGCCGGCCGGTTCCGCCCTCCTCAGCGGGGACCGGATTGACGCCCTGATCGCCGGATGGGAGGAGGAGTCCCGGGCTTCCGCCCCCCGCGGGACCACGCAATTCATCTGGGGGGCCCTGGGCACCCCCAAGACGCCCCGGGCCGCCGAGGCGGTCATCACCACCACGCCCCTCACGGACGACGGCCCCACCCTCTTCCTGGACATCCTGGGACGGTACTTTGCCCTGACCGGCACTTCCGGGTTCCTCCAGGCGGCCGGAAACGACGCGGACGAGGCCCTTCTGGTCAGCCGCACCTACACGATCCAGGGGACCGCCCGGGATGAATCGACCACGGAGACCTACGGCCAGTCGGTCCAGGCCCCGACCAACCAGGAGGTCATCGGCCCCGAGGGCGGCACCGCCTACGTCCCGGGCCTCCGCTACGAGCCGGCCGCGGGAAGCTCCAAGGGCTGGCGGAGCAACCTCTTCGTCACCGAGATCGGCGGCGTCGCCACCTCCGTCACCGTCCAACTTCACGACATGGACGGCGTCCCCGTGGGGACCGCGCAGACCAAGACCCTCGAGCCCTTCACCCAGTGGGCCATCCCCAGCGTGGGCCCCGCGCTCGGGACGACGCTTCCATGGACCTACGCCACCGTGACCAGCGCCGGAGGCGGCTCCATCGTCGCCCTGGGAAGCGTGGTGGACAACAATTCCAACGACCCCACCACGATCAACGGCTATGTCGCCAAGTCCATAGACGGCGCCTGGACCCTCTTCCTCCCCGCCGCCGTCCGCGTCCCGGGCGCCTACGGCACCAACTGGCGTTCCGACCTCACCCTCCTCAACGCCTCCGCCTCCACGGCCTCCTTCACCCTCCAGTTCGTCCCCATGGCCGGCACCGGCGCCGGCGTCCTCGAGGTCCCCCTCACCCTCGCCCCCTACGCCATGGAGATCCATCCCGACATCGTCGCCTCCCTCTTCCAGCAGGAGACCGCCGCCGGGAGCCTCCGCCTCGTCGGCGTGGACACCGGCACCCTGCTCGCCTTCAACCGCATCTACAACCTCGCGGACAACGGCCGCACCTACGGCCAGGGGACCGGCGCCTACCGCCCCTCCGACGCCGTGGGGCGCAACGACGGCACCCTTTACGCCGTCGGCCTGGAGCGCTCACCCCAGTACCGGACCAACGTGGGGGTGGTGGAGACGGCCGGCGCCTCCGCCACCGTCCTCTTCACCGTCGTCGCCCCCACGGGGGAATCCCGCGGCTACATGGCCAAGATCGCCCCCGGCCAGTGGTTCCAGGCCGACGACCTGATCCGCGACAAGGTCGGCTTCGCCGAGGACTTCGCCAACGCGTGGGTCATGATCGACGTCGTCGAGGGAGAGGGCCGGGTCATCGGCTACGGATCCATCGCCGACAACGTTTCGGGCGACGCCACCTATCTCAAACTGGAGCGCCGGTGATCCGGCCCTGACCCGAACCCCATGCGAGGAGAGTGCATGCCCTATTTCCGCCCGGTTGCCGCGCTCGTCATCCTGCTCCTGTGCGCCCCTTTCGCCCCGGCCCAGACGGATCAACTGTGCGAGGTGGTCGTCACCAGCCCCGCCGCCGGTGAAACCTGGATCGTCGATCAGCGCTACGTGATCCGGTGGACCAGCGAGGGGCTGTGCCCCGCCGCGTTCACCCGGGTCGAACTGCTGGGACGGAACAACAACATGTCGGGCCGGGTGATTTTCACGCTCACCAATGTCGTCAATCGGGGGCAGGAATTCTTCGTCCCCACCGGGGAGATGCTGGGCTACGAGGAGTATTTTTTCCGATTCTGGGGCGTGGCGGGGGAACAGGGGATGGCCGAGGAGCTCCTCGGCTCCAGCGCCCTGTTCTTTATCTCGAAGGACGCCCTCCCCTCTCTCTCCGTTGACCCCGACCGCCTCCGGTTCGTCCTCGCCGCGGGGGACGCTTCGAGGACCGAAACGGTCTTTCTGCGGGCCAACAACGGGGCGCTTTCCTGGAAGGCCGTCCCCGGGAAGGGATGGATGACCGCCTCCCCCGCCGAAGGGACGCTGGAACCGGGCGGGGAGGCCCGGGCCGTGAGCGTCGCCGTTTCGGCCCAGGGCCTGGGCCCCGACACCTACCGCGCCTCGCTCGTTTTCAAGGACGCCCAGGGAGGGGAGGCCTCCGCCGCGGTGACGATGGAGATGACGGTCGTTCCCCCCGCCGACGGCACCCCCTTCCTGGAGTTCGACGCCGACCGCATCACCTTCACGCACCGGCTGGAGGACGCCTACCCCCCCCGGAGGTTCACCCTTTCCAACACCGGAACGGCGCCCGCCGGCTGGCTGGTCGAGCCGGGGGCCCCCTGGCTCAGCATCACCCCCTCTTCCGGAACCCTCGCGGCCGGCGCCTCGACCACCGTCACGTTCATCGTCCTGCGGGACTTCGCCGCCCCGGGCTCCCACCGGACCTTTACCCGGTTCAAGGGCTCGGACGGCCGCGACCTGACCGTTCTGGTCTCCCTCAACCTCACCCAGCCCACCGCCGCCGGCGCCTGGCCCCCCTCCTCCAAACCCCGCCAGACCCTCCCCGTGGCCGCCAACGCCCCCGGCGCCTACGGCTCCTTCTGGTCCACGGACGCCACCGTCCTTCCCGCGGGGCGCTCCGCCCAGGCCGCCCACGCCCGCCTCAAGCTCCGCGCCCTCGACACGGTGGCCGGCGGCGCCTCCCTCCCCGTCCGGGCCCACCTGGAGCGATTGTGTGAAGCCATGGGCGGGCCCGGCCGCGGCACCACCCAGTTCATCTGGGGCGCTCTCGGGCAGAAAGTCCGTGCCGAGGCCGTCCTCACGGAAACCGCCCTCCCCGACGAGGGCCCCACCCTCTTCCTCGACATCCTCGGCCAGTACTTCGGCCTCACCGGTGCCTCCGCATTCCTCCAGGCCGCCGGCGACCGCGCCGGCGACCTTCTCGCCGTCAGCCGCACCTACTCCACCGATGCCGCCGGCGACACCTACGGCCAGTCGGTGGTGGCCCCCACCCCCCAGGAGGTCATCGGCCCCGAGGGCGGGACCGCGTATGTGCCGGGACTGCGAACCGAACCGGCAACAGCGAGGTCCAAGGGATGGCGCAGCAACCTCTTCGTCACCGAGCTCGACGGCGTCCCCACCGCCGTTACCGCCCGCCTCTTCGACGCCGGCGGCAACGCCGTCGGCAACGCCCTCTCCCGGACCCTCGCCCCCTACTCCCAGTGGCAGATCGTCAACATCGCCGGCGCCTTCGGCACCACCGCCCCCTGGACCTATGCCGAAATCTCCAGTGCCGGCGGCGGTTCCGTCGTCGCCCTCGGCTCGATCGTGGACAACGCTTCCAACGACCCCACCACGATCAACGGCTTCGTCACCGGGCCCCTCGACGGCGCCCGGACCCTTTTCCTCCCCGCCGTCGTCCGCGTCCCCGGCGCCTACGGCACCCACTGGCACTCCGATCTCACCCTCCTCAACGCCTCCGCCTCCACGGCCTCCTTCACCCTCCAGTTCGTCCCCATGGCCGGCTCCGCCGAAGGCGTCATCGAGGTCCCCGTCACCCTTCCCCCCTTCGCCATGGGCGTCTATCCCGACATCGTCGCCTTCCTCTTCCATCTCGACACCGCCGCCGGAAGCGTCCGCCTCACCGGCGCGGACCCCGGCACCCTCCTCGCCTTCAACCGCATCTACAACCTCGCCGCCGACGGCTCCACCTACGGCCAGGGCACCGCCGCCTACCGGGCCGCCGACGCCGTCGGACTCAACGACGGCACCCTTTACGCCCTGGGCCTTGAACGCTCCCCCAAATACCGCACCAATGCCGGCGTCGTCGAGACCGCCGGCGAGCCCGCCACCGTCCTTTTCACCGTCGTCTCCCCCGCCGGCGAGGCCCGCCCCTACCTGGTTTCCCTCGCCCCCGGCCAATGGATGCAGGCCGACGACATCATCCGCGACAAGGCCGGTTTCGCGGCCGACTTCTCCAACGCCTGGGTCATGATGGATGTCGTCGCCGGAAACGGACGCGTCATCGGCTATGCCTCCATCATCGACAACGACTCCTCGGACGCCACCTACATCCGACCGGGAAGGCGGTGAGCCGCCGGGAGGCCCAACGCCCGATGGGAAGGAGACGGCCGGCCCCCGGGGCCGGCCGTTCAATGGGTATCGCCGAGAGTCTCCAGAACCCCCCGGGCGAGGGCGGCGATGTGGCCGTATCCATGCTTTTGGGCCGTCTCCAGGGCCTGCTCCGCGGTTTTCCGCGCCTCCTCCGGGCGTTCGAGGCGCCGCAGGGCCTTCGCCAGATACACCAGGCCGTGGGCGTGGTCGGAGGTGTTCCCCGCCTCCAGGAGATCGGCGGCCTTGGCGCGCATCGTCTCCACGGCCCCGGCGTCGCGGTCCCCAACCGCCTTCACCCACGCCAGGAGGAGGTCGGCATACGGGAGTTGCCGGGCCACGCCGAGCCGGGCGTAGGCATCCCGGGCGGCGGCGAAGTGCGCGTGGGCCTCTTCCATGCTCTCCTGTTCCGCGGCCGCCTCGCCGAGGAGCATGAGGCAGTGGGCCAGGACGGCCTCCGCCCCGATCTCCTGGGCCAGATCGTGGGCCTTTTGGGCGTAGGAGGCCGCCTTGGGAAGGTCTCCGAGGGTCTGATGGAGGCTGGAGACCGCGTAGAGGGTGAAGCAGTAGAGGCGCCAGTCGCCCACCGATTCGGCAAGGGGAAGGCTCTCCCCGGCGGCGGCGCGGGCCTTTTCAAGTTCCCCGTGGTTGGTATAGTAGGCGATCAGGTTGCTCAGCGACACCAATTGGCGCCGGACGTCGCGGTATCGCCGGGCCAGGTCCAGGGCCTTGACCATGGCCGCCTCGGCCTCGGCATCCCGCCCCATGTAGAAATAGGGGATGCCGAGGTTGTCATGCACCAGGAGGAGCCCCTGCGTGTCGCGGCGGGCCTCGAAGATCTCCAGGCCCTTCTGCAATTCCGTCAGGGCCGCCTCGGGCTCCCCCTTCTCCCACAGGGCCACCCCCAGGTAGGCGCGGCACCACGCCTCTGAGGATTGGAACCCCTTGGCGGTGATGGCGGGCAGGAGGGTGTAGAGGCCTGCGTGCATCTCCTGGATCTTGCCCCGCTGGCCCCGGCAGTTGGCCAGGCGGATGCTCCAGTGGAAGAAGGCTTCCCGTTCGGGAGAGAGGAGGTCGAGGGCCTTCTCGAAATGCTCCTCCGCCTCGTCGTACCGGCTGGAATAGACCGCCACATCGCCCAGTTCGCCCGCGGCGCGGGCCATCAGCTCCTCGCGTCCGGGCAGGTCGGCCGCCAGTCCGGCCACACTCGCCCAGAGGTCCGCGGCCATCTGGAGGTGGTAGCTGGCCGAGGCCCGCTCCGCGGCCTTGAGGTAGTAGGGCAGGGCCTCCTCCTTCCGGCCGCACGCCTCGAGGTTGGAGGCCAGCGGGACGAACTGCTCTTCGGGAACCGGATCGAAGGCCCGAAGGAGCGCGTCGGCGATCTTTCCGTGGAGGCGCCGTTTGCGCAGGCCCGTCAACCCCCCCGCCAGGATGGCGCGCACCTGCTCGGAGGAGAATTCCAGCATCTCGCCCGGCAGTTCCTTGAGGATATTGGCGGCCAGGTAGCGCTCGGCCAGGTCCAGAAGGGCGTCCTCGGAAAGGTCGACCACCTGCTGCCAGATGAGGAACGGGAACCTCCGGCCGATGAGCGCCGCGCTTTGAAGGGCCAGCACCTCCTCCTCCGAGTAGCCGCGGAGGCGGTAGTCCAGGTTGTCCTGGATGTTCTTGGGCATGGGGAGTTTCTGAAGGGTGATGGTGGCCCGGTCCGTGGAGAGGTACATGGAGAAGTCCCAGGAGAGGTTGCCCGTTTTGCGCTTGAGGAGGTCGTCGTCAATCATGGCGCGCAGGGTCTCCAGGACGAAGAAGGGGTTGCCCCCCGTCAGCTCCATGAGGGCGCCGGTGAACCGGGCGGGGGGCGGCTCGGGGTGCCCCAGGAGGGCCTGGACATACAGGGCCAGTTCCTGGCGCGTCATGGGGTCCATCGCGTGCCTCACCGCCTCCCGGGCCACCTTCTGCTTGAGCCAGGGGGCCGCCGGGGAGGCCTCCTCCACGTCCTCCACCACCAGCGCGCCGACGAAGAGGACCGGGGCCGCGGCTTCGGCACCCGTGAAGGAGTAGATGAGGTGGTTGAGCAGTTCGAGCGAGGAGGCGTCGGCCCACTGAAGATCGTCCAGGAGAAGGACCACGGGCCGCTCGGCGGCCAGGCGCTTGAAGACCAGGTGGACGGCGTGGAAAAAGCGCGCCTTTTCCCCCTTGGGGTCCAGGTTGGTCAGCGTCATGGACTCCATCCCCGCCGCCCCGAGGTCCTCCAGGAGCGGAAGGTTCCTGGATAGGATCCCCGCCTCGGCGCCCACGGCCTTGGGATGCTTGCGGAAGATCTGGGCGAGGACCCCCTGGAAAAGGCCGTAGGGGAGCATCCCCTGCTCCTTGGCCACCCCCCCCAGCACCTCGGCGCGCCGGTTGACCCCCTCGGCCCTTACCTCCTCCAGGAGGCGGCTCTTGCCGGTGCCGTGGCCCCCGGCGACGAGGTGGAACCCGCCGGTGCCCCCGACCAACCCCTGCAGACCGGCCCGCAGGGAGTTCAGGATGGCCTCCTTGCCGATCCAGGGGGCGATGAGGAGGTTCTCCGGGGCTTCCAGCTGGAAGGCCATGGTGGAGATCTCCATGGTGGAGCGCTCCCCCGTTTCCCCGCGCATCACCTGCTCCCGGGCCGTGCGCAATTCCTGCCCCACCTCGGCGGCGGCGGAAAACCGCCGGGACGGCTCCTTGGCCAGCAGTTTGAGGATGGTGTTCTCCAGCCCCACGGGGACCATCGGGTTTTCCTCCCGGGGGCTCGGCGGGGCGTGCTTGAGGTGCATGTCCAGCAGTTGCATCAGGGCCGGGGCCTGGAAGGGGAGCTGGCCCGTCATCAATTCGTAGATGATGACGCCGAGCGAATAGAGGTCGGCGCGGAGGTCCACCTCGCGCCCCTGGATCTGCTCCGGGGAGATGTAGCCGGGCGTCCCCTGCACCAGCCCCGCCTGGGTGGTCAGTTCGTCGAAGTCCTGCGCCCGGACGAGGCCGAAGTCCAGGAGTTTGATGTGGTCGAGGGTGAAGGAGTAGAGGATGTTCTCCGGCTTCAGGTCGCGGTGGACGATGGCCTGGTTGTGGAGGTAGCCCAGGGTGTCGGTGATCTGGAGAAGGAGGTTCAGCGCCGCCACCAGCCCCTCCGGGTCGCGGTAATAGGGCTTCTCCAGCGGCCCCGCCTCGCGCCAGTGGTACTGGTGGAGAAAATCCCGGATGGTGGTCCCCTGGACGAACTCCATGGAGTACAGCGTCCTGCCGTTCTGAAGGTAGTCGTAGACCTGGATGATGCCGGGATGGGCCAGTTTGTGGAGGATGACGAATTCCCGGTGAAAGCGCAGGCGGGCCCCGGGGTCCGCCTGCGTGAGGAGTTTGCACGCCACCGGCTCGGGCCTTCCCGAGTCCTGGGCCAGCCACACCTCGGCAAACCCGCCCTGGCCGATCTTGCGCAGGGGCTCGAAGCGGTCGAACAACCGTTCCACGATTCGATTATACCCCTTCCCCGCCCGCCCGCGCCCGGGTTCGACCGCGGTCCCTCCGGTTGACTTGAACCCCGCGGGGGGATAACATAGACGCCGACCCGGCATCGGCCGGGCAGGAGGGTTCACCGCCGTGAGCGCCCGTCCCAAGGGCTGGATTGAGCGCGTCTGGACCGACTTCCTCACCTGCGGACGGATGGAGGACAGCGGCAGTCCGTTCATGCGGCGGGTGAAGTTCACCAACCTGTTCGGGGCCATCACCGTCGTCGCCCTTTTCTTCTTCGGGACGGTCAGTCTTTTCGACCACCGGTACCTGGCGGGCTGGTTTGAATTGGGGTTCGCCGTCGTCGGCACGGCCGTCCTCGTCCTGATGCGGCTGACCCAGCGGTTCGACCTGTTCAAGAACATCATGCTGCTGGTCACGGTCGGCGTCCTGACCTTCCTGCTCCTGGAGGGGGGCACGGAGGGGACGGGCCTTCTCTGGTGGTACACCCTCCCCGCCGGGGCCTTTTTCCTCAAGGGCCCGCGCCGGGGGTGGATATGGATCGGGACCGTCGTCGCCCTGTTCTTTCTCCTCATGGCCCTCGACCGTGCCGGCGGATTGACGCTTCCCTTCACCCAGACCTATCTCCTGCGCTTCATGGCCTCCTTCACCCTCGTCTCGCTCCTCACCTGGGTCTACGAAAACATCCGCCACAACTACGAGAACCTCGTCGAGCGGCGCAACCGCGAGTGGCAGGAGGCCAACCACCAGTTGATGCTGGAGATCCAGGAACGCCTCAAGGCCGAGGAGGGGATGCTGGAGGCCAAGCGCGACGCGGAGCGGGCCAATCTGGCCAAATCGGAGTTCCTCTCCCGGATGAGCCACGAGCTCCGAACGCCGATGAACTCCATCCTGGGGTTCGCGCAGTTGATGGAATACGACGCGGCCGAGCCCCTCAGCGCATCCCAGAAGGAGAACATCGGCCATATCATGAGGGGGGGGCGCCACCTCCTCGGGCTCATCAACGAGGTGCTGGACCTGGCCCGGATCGAGGCGGGCCGGATGGTCCTCTCCCTCGACCACATCGCCCTGGCCCCCATCCTCGACGAAGCGCTCGCCTCCATCCGGCCCCTGGCCGAGGGGCGGAAGATCCGGCTGAACGACGCCACGGGCGCCGTGCGGGACCGCTTCGTCCTGGCCGACCCCAACCGCCTCAGGCAGGTCCTCCTCAATCTCCTGTCCAATGCCGTCAAGTACAACCGGGAGGGTGGGCTCATCACGGTCGAGGGGACCCCCACCCCCGAGGGGCGGATGCGCCTGGCCGTCACCGACACCGGCCCGGGACTCTCCCCGGGGCAACAGGCGCGCCTGTTCCAGCCCTTCCAGCGCCTCGGCGCGGAAAAGGGGGAGATCGAGGGGACCGGCATCGGCCTCACCATCGCGCGGAAATTGATGGAGGCCATGCACGGGACCCTCGGCGTCACCAGCACCCCGGGGCTGGGGAGCTCGTTCTTCATCGAGTTGCCGCCCGGAGAACCGGCCGGGGCGGAACCGCCCCTGGAGGAGCCCGCCGGGGCGGCGGCCGGTCCGGATCCGTTGCCGGCCGGCGCCCGCAAGGTCCTCTACATCGAAGACGATCCGGCCAACCTGATCCTGGTTCGGCACCTGCTGGAACGGCGGCCCGGCATCCACCTTCTGACGGCCTCCCAGGGGCACCTGGGACTGGAACTGGCCGCCGCCCACCACCCCGACCTCATCCTCCTCGACCTCCACCTGCCCGACATCAACGGCCGCGAGATCTACGCCCGCCTGCAGGCGGAGGCAACGACCCGCTCCATCCCCGTGGTGGTGGTGTCGGCCAGCGCGATGCCCCAGGAGATCGAGGCCATGATGGAAGCCGGCATCACGCAATACCTGACCAAGCCCCTCGACATCCGGCAGTTCCTTGAAACCGTGGACCGGTTTCTTGCCCGGTCCGCTCCCCCCCAGGAGGTCCCATGATCCCCTTTGCCGACATCCAGAAAGCCCGCATCCTCATCGTGGACGACCAGGAGTCCAACCTGCTCCTCCTCCAGAAAGTCCTGGGAGCGGCGGGGTACGCCAACCTCCTCGCGGTCAGCGACCCCACCCAGGTCCCCGACCTCCACGCCGCCTTCCGCCCCGACCTGGTCCTTCTCGACCTCCACATGCCGAAACTGGACGGGTTCGAGGTGATGGCCCTGTTGAAGGCGGCGGTCCGGGACGACTACCTCCCCATCCTGGTCCTGACCGCCGACGTCACCCACCCCACCCGCCTGCGGGCGCTGGAAATGGGCGCCAAGGATTTCCTCACCAAGCCCTTCGACCAGGTGGAGGTGGTCACCCGCATCCGCAATATGCTGGAGGTGCGCCTCCTCCACAACCAGTTGCGGAACCAGAACGCCATCCTGGAGCAGAAGGTGCGCGAGCGGACGCAGGAATTGCGGGAGACCCGCCTGGAGATCATCCACCGCCTCGGGCGGGCCGCCGAGTACCGGGACAAGGGGACCGGCCTGCACATCCTGCGCATCAGCCACATCTCGGCCGCCCTCGGACGGGCCGCCGGCCTGGTGGACGAGCGGCGCGAGGTGATCATGAGCGCCAGCCCGATGCACGACATCGGCAAGATCGGCATCCCGGACTCCATCCTCCTCAAGCAGGGGAAACTGGACGCCGAGGAGTGGGAGGTGATGAAAACCCACACCACCATCGGGTCCGAACTCCTGTCCGGCCACGATTCGGTCCTGATGGCCACCGCCGCCTCCATCGCCCTGACCCACCACGAACGGTGGGACGGCAACGGCTACCCGCAGGGGCTGGCGGGCGAGGCCATCCCCATCGAGGGGCGCATCGTGGCCCTGGCCGATGTCTTCGACGCCCTCCTCTCCGAGCGCCCGTACAAGAAGGCCTGGCCGATGGATGCCGCCCTCCAGGAGGTGGACGCCCTCTCCGGAAAGGCCTTCGACCCCTCCCTCGTGGGCGCCCTCCACCGGGGCCTTCCGCAGATCCAGGAAATCGTCCACAACATTGAGGCCAAAGTGCTGACGCAATACAAGCTCTGAGCCGGCTGTTATAGAATATGACCATGAGCACCCTGAAGATTCTTTGTCCCGAATGCAAATCCGAACTGGTTGTGGACGCCACCACCGGCGAGGTCCTTCTGCACGAGAAGCCCAGAGCCGCCGGCCCCACCACCTCTTTCGAGGAGCGCCTCCAGGCCCTCGATCAGCAGAAACAGAAGGCCGAGGAACTCTTCTCCAAGGAAGTCCACGCCCTCAAGGACAAGGAGCGCCTGATGGAGGAGCGCTTCCAGGAGGCCCTCAAGAAGGCCAAGGAAAAGGCGGACAAGGGCGAGGACCAGGACAAGCCCATCAAGGACATCGATCTGTAGCGGCCTGAAGGCTGAAGGCACAGGGCGGCAGGGGGTGGGCTGGATTACCTTCCCGCCTTCCCGCCTTCCCGCCTTCCTGCCTTCCTGCCTTCCCCCCTTCCCGCTCATCATCCATTGACACGGCACCCGGATGGAGGCACAATCGGGCCGATGGCGCCTTCAAGCCATAGGGAGGTCATGCATGAAGAAACTCTGTGTCCTGTTCTGCGGCGGGACCATCGTGATGAAGGAGGGAAGGGACGGCGCCCTGACCGTCCCCGCCCGGCGGGAGGCCGTGACCATCCTGCGCCGCATCGAGCCCCACCTGCCGAAGATCGCCCCCTACGACATCCGGTACGTGGCCAATATCGACTCCACCAACATGCACCCGCGCGACTGGGACCGCATCCTGGGGGCGGTGGAAGAACTCTATCCGCGCTACGACGGCTTCGTCATCACCCACGGGACCGACACCCTGGCCTACACCGCCGCGGCGCTGACCGTGGGCATGAAGGGGCTGGGCAAGCCGGTGGTCCTGACCGGGAGCCAGGTGCCCGGGCCGCGCATCGAGAGCGACGCCCGGTCCAACCTCGTCAACGCGTTCCGCCTCGCCGTCCAGGACCTTTCCGGGGTGTTCGTGGTGTTCGACGAGCGCATCCTCCTCGGCGGCCGGGCCACCAAGGCCTCGGAGTCCCGCCTCGACGCGTTCACCACCGTCAACGCCGACGACCTGGGGGAGGTGCGTCTGGGGCTCCAGTTGCGCCCCGGGATTGGGCGGCGCCGAAACACTGCTCTCCGGATCCGTCCGGGGTTCGACCCCGATATCTTCGTCTGCACCCTCACCCCGGGGGCCGACCCCGGCGACTTTCTTTTTCTCCTCAACAACGAGCGGATCCACGGCATCGTCCTGCAGGGCTACGGCACGGGGAACGTCCCCTACAACTTCGAGCCGGTGTTCATCCGCGCGCGGGAACGGCGGGTCCCGGTGGTGGTGACCTCCCAGTGCCTCGAGGGGCGGACGCTGATGCGCAGTTATGCCGTGGGGCGCCGGGCCCTCGACCTGGGGGTCATCGAGGGGTTCGACCAGTCGCTGGAGATGCTGGCCGTCAAATTGATGTGGGCGTTGAAGCATTATCCCTACGAACGGATCGGCCGCGTCGTTCAGACCGATTTCGCGGGGGAGCTGGACATCCGCTACCAGGGGGCCTGTCCGGCTTGAGCCCTCCCTATCCCGCGAGGAGGGCGTCCACCTTCGCGGCGCAGATGAAGTCGTTCTCGGACAGCCCGCCGACGGAGTGGGTGGAGTACCGGACCGCGCAGGTCTTGTAGCCCACCTCCATCACCGGGTGATGGTCCTCCCGGTGGCTGATGAACGCCACGGCGTTGACGAACGCCATCGTTTCATAATGGTTCTTGAAGGAGAAGATCCGGGCGATGGCCCGGCCGTCGGAGGTCCACCCCGGCAGACGCTCCAGGACCTCGCGGATCTGGTTGGGGGGCAAGGGGGGCGTCCCCCCTTCACACGGTTTGCAGTGCTTGGCGCTGAGATCATTGGGATCGGACATCGGTGCACCTCCGCGGGGTTATCATCGTGCCAACGGCAGGATCCGGTCGGGCATTCCCGGGAGATGAAAAACCCCGGCGCGCGCCGGGGCTTCGGGCTCGGGCAGGAGGGTCGATGCGCCGCAGTCATCGCCGGCGGTGGCGCATTCCCGGTCTCCGGGATTCGCCGTTCCCCTTTCCCCGGCCATTCCCGGAAAAAGTCGGGGGCCCCTGGGGGGCCCCCGGCGGATCGGACGCGATGCAGCCCCACTCCCTATGGGCAGGAACCCGAGGGGTTCAGGACCCGGGCCGTCGGGCCCGAGGCGTAGCCCGCCGCCCCCTCCCCCGCCCCGTTGTACGCCGTGATGAGGTACCAATACAGACGCCCGGGCTCGGGCGGCGTATGGGAGGAAATGTCCCACACCGTGGCCGCCCCGACGTCGGCTTGGCAGGAATCCCCGGCGCCGTCGAGAAGGAGATCCGGAAGTTCTTCAAGGATGCCCCGGTAGACCCGGTACCCGTCGGCGCCGTCCACCGCCGCCCAGGCAAGGGTGTCCTTGTCGGCGAACTTAGGGGTGGTGGGATCCACCTCCTCCGGCGGCGCCCCGCCGCAGTTGGTGGTGTCGCATTCGCTCAGCGTGACCGTCATCCCCTCCCCCCCGGGCGTCGTCAGCGTCGCCGTCCCGCCCGCGCTCTCCGTGATGCGCACCCGGTAGGTCCCCGCCCCCGTGTAGTAGGCAAGAACATTGTACGGATTGGCGTCCGCCGCCCCGTACCCCTTCAGCACCGTGGCCGTGGCGGAGGGGTCAATCAATTCCACCTGCACATTATTGGTCCAGTCGCCGCTCCCCGCTCCCGTCCCCTCGATGCGGACATAGTCCACGTGGCTGTACTTCCCCGCCGCGTTGGAACTGTGCCGGAACCGCACCTTGAACCCCGCCTTCCCCTCCGCCCCCGCCGGCAGGACCACCTGCTGGTCGCACACCCAGGTCTCCGTCTGGGCGCTGGTCCAGGCCGCGTTGGTCCAGGTGGTGCCGTCGTACCAGTCGAGGGTCAGCGTCCCGTACTGCGGCGGCCCGCCCGGCACCTTGGTGTGCCGGTAGGCGAACCGCACCGTGATGCCGGTGTACCCCACCGTGCTCACGGCATTGGCCAACTCCAGAGACCCGGTGGTGGCACCGGACCGGGCGTGGGCGTCTGAATAGGTGCAGTGGGCCTCGGACTGGCTGTCAAAGCTCGTCCGCGTCCAGCTCGCGCTGTCCCCGGGCGTGTCATCGGGTCCGAACAGCGTCGTCGTCCCGCCCCCCGCCGTGTGGCTGTAGTCGTAGGCCAGGACCGCGGCCTCGGGAGAGGCCAGGGTGAAGGCCGGGGAGAGGTTGGAGGTCGCTGCCCCGCCCAACGCCGTCAAGGGCGTCGTCGCCAGAAGGGCGTTCTCGGAAATGACCGCTCCCACCTGCACCGTCAAGGCAGGTTGTCCGGACGCGTAGGTGTACCCGGTGGACCGGATGTTGACGACGTCGAAAACGAGGTCCTTCGGGCACACCACACCGGTGGGCACCTCGAACTGGTAGTAGGGCGACGCCGTCAGCGCCGTCCCCCCCGCCGCGATGTCGCCGTACTGCCCGCTGTTGCCCGAAATGACGGCAATCACCTGCGACCCCGCGTTGATCGCCAGGTCCGCCTGGACCGTCGCCGCGCCCAGGTTGCCGGTGTTGGCCAGGCGCACCCGCACCGTCCACTGCTCGCCGGGTTCAATATAGCCGTCCCCGTCGCCGCACACCTCCGCCAGCGTCGTCAGCGGGTCGAAAGCGCCGTCAACCTGGACATTGGGGGCGCAGGCGGTGATGGTCACGGTGTGCCCCGCGCTCGTCCCGGTGCACCCGGAGGCGTTGGTGTAGCTCACCGTGTACGTCCCCGTCGCGCCCGCCACGTAGGTGCTCGCGGTGGCTCCGCCGATCGGAGAACCGCCGATATACCATTGATAGGAGCTCATCCCCGCTTCCGTGGCCAGCGTCACGGTGGCGTCGGGGCAGGCGTTGGCGTTCGGCCCCGCGATCGTGGGCGTCGTGGAATTGTTCACATCGCTGAAATTCTGCGATCCGCTGTCGGTCGTCCCGCAGGCATTCACCGCCCGGACGACATAGCCGTGCGAGGCGGTGTCACCCGGATTGTAGAGCGCGTTGGAAATGTACCCCGACACCGCCAGTGCCCCGTCCCGGTACAGGTCGTGGCTCGTCGCCCCGCTCCCGCCCGTGTAGGCGACCCGGATACCGCTTTGGGCGCAGGCCGATTCATCGGTGATCCCGGTGATCGAAGGCGCTCCCGGCACCGTCAGCCGGGCCGCGTTGGCGCAATTGGAATCGCCGCTGGTGCCGCATTCGTTGACGGCCCTCACCTCGTAGTAGTAGGTCGTTCCCGCCACTGCCGAGGCATCGCTGTAGGCATTGACGCCCGATGTCCCGATATTGGTCATGCCGGTGTTGCAGTTGGAGTTGGTGGTGCGCCAGATCTCATAACTCGTGGCTCCCGCCGAGGCGGTCCAGGCCAGGTCCACCGCCGCGCAGGTTCCCGTGGCCGTCAGCCCCGTCGGGGCCGCCGGCACCGATGTCGTGGTCACGGCCGCGCAGGCCCCGCCGGCCGAACTGCCGCAGGTGTTCTTCGCCACGAGGTAATAGCCGTAGGTGGCGCTGGCCGTCAGCCCCGAATCGTCGTAGGTCGTACCGGCCAAATTCGACGCGATCACGCTTCCCGCCCCGCACCCCCCCGAGCGGCGGTACAGGTCGTAGGCCGTCGCCCCCGACACCGCCGTCCAGTTCACCGTCAGGGTGGTGCAGGATACGTTCGTGTATGTGGGGGCCGCCGGCGCAGCGGGCACCGCCAAGCGCACGCCCGCGTCGCAGGTGGAATTGCCGCTCGTCCCGCAGGCGTTCACCGCCACCACCCAGTATTGGTAGGTGGTCCCCGCCACCGCGCTCGTGTCGGTGTAGGGGCTGGTCACGCCCGTGAAGGTGGCCACCACCGTCCCGCACGTGGTGCCCCGCAGGACGTTGTAGCTGGTGGCTCCGGTGACCGCGGTCCACGTCACCTGGACATCCGTGCAGCGGTTGTCCGTCGCCGCCACCCCCGTCGGGGCGGCCGGCGCCGCCAGACGCACGCCCGCGTCGCAGGCGGAATTGGCGCTCGTGCCGCAGGCGTTCACCGCCACCACCCAGTATTGGTAGGTGGTCCCCGCCACCGCGCTCGTGTCGGTGTAGGGGCTGGTCACGCCCGTGAAGGTGTTCACCACCGTCCCGCACGTGGTGCC
>DCUZ01000104.1:0-20504 GCA_002327305.1 Holophagales bacterium UBA2201
CGTTTCCCGGATTCCCCGTTTCCCGACAGTCCCATTCTCACCCTCAGCGCCGCGGAGGGGACCCTCAGGGCGTCGCGGGCCACCGCGGTCTCGAAGGCCACATTGGCCGTCATCCCCGGCTTGAGCCGGAGATCGGCGTTGTCCACCTCCACCACCACGGTGTAGGTGACCACGTTCTGCAAAGTGACGGCGGCGTTGCGCACCTGCGTCACGGCGCCGGTGAACTCCCGGTCGGGGTAGGCGTCCACGGTGAAGGAGACCGGCTGTCCCTCCTTCACCCGCCCGATGTCGGCCTCGTCCACGCTGGCGAGGATCTGCATGCGGGTGAGGTCCTCGGCGATGGTGAAGAGGGTGGGGGTCTGGAAGGAGGCCGCCACCGTCTGCCCCACGTCCACGTCCCGGGAGACCACGAGACCGTCCACCGGGGAGACGATGGTGGTGTAATCCAGGTTGGTGCGGGCCAGGCGGAGGGAGGCCTCGGTCTGCACCAACTGCGCCCGCGAGACGCTGACCTGGGCCCGGGCGGCCGTCAGGCCGGTCTCGGCGGCGTCCAGGTCGTTGAGGGAGGCCACCTCCTGGGCGAACAGTTCCCGGGTCCGCCGGAAGATCCGCTCGGCCTCCAGGGCCTGCGCCTCGGCTTTCTCGAGGTTGGCCAGGGCCACGCCGCGGCTGGCCTGCGCCTGCTCCATCTGCGCCTGGAAGGGGGCCGGGTCGATGCGCGCGATGGCCTGCCCCTTCCGGACGGCCGAATTGAAGTCGGCGAAAAGCTCCAGGACCCGTCCCGAGACCTGCGTCCCCACCTGGACGGTGATGACCGGCGTGATGGTCCCCGAGGCGTTCACGGTCTCCACGATGTCCCCCCGGGTGACCGGTGCGGTCCGCCAGGCCGGGGCCCGGTCCTTCTTGTGGAACATCCAATAGCCGGCCGCGGCCAGCACGACACAGAGTCCGATCCCGACGACGAGTTTTTTCATCGCTTATTAAGACGAGGTCCAACTCAAAATGTTTACATGATATATTGGTTGCACCATGGAATGCCCCAAATGCGGCCACGTCCAGGCCGACGGTCCGGCGGAATGCGCCAGGTGCGGCCTCATCTTCGCCCGGTGGGTGGAACGCCGCTCCCTGGCTCCCCGGCCCCGCCGTTTGACCGTGCCGGCGGGTCCTTCCGCCGCGCGAACTTCTCCCCTGGGGCTCCTGTTGGGAGGGGTCGGCACCCTCTTTTTCGCATTGGCCGCCTGGCACCTGTGGTTCGGCGGCGGCCTCCCGGCCGACCGCGACGCCTGGAGGGACCCGACGGGTCGTTTCGCCTTTGTCCTCCCCTCGGGGTGGTCCCTTGCCACCCCGTCCGACGCGGCCCCGATGCTCGAACAGGCCGAGGGCCGGTTCCCGCCGGCCATCCGTTCCGCCCTGAAAGCCGGGGCCTCCGCCGCGTTCTTCCGTCCCGAAACCGCGGGGGCCCTCGCCCCCTGGGGATCGGTGACCCCGGTGGATGGGATCCCCCCGCCCCTGCGGCGTGATGAAACGGCCGCCCTCGCGTCCGCGGCGGTCGCGGAATTGGAAAAGCGGTCGACGGACTACCGGTTCACCGGGGCGGCGGTCGCCCCGCTCGACCGCCTCCCCTCCCTTCGGGTGTCCGGAACCGACACGGTGCGATATCTCAAAAGCCCGAGCCAGGAGGTGTTCGCGGAACTGCCGGGCGGGAGCCGCTACCCCATCGGCCGGACCGAGGATGTCTGGGACGCCTTCGACCGCTCCATCACCTATTGCCTGGTTCCCGGCCGGGGGGAGAGTTTCGTCCTGACCCTCGCCTGCCCCGTGGAAGCCCTGAAGGACCATACCGGCGCCATGGAACGCATCACCGACACCTTCCGGGTGCTGAAGCGGCCGCCCCTCTACGGCCGCATGGCCACCCCCGCCCTCCGGGCCGCGGCCACGGTCCTCCTGGCTGTGGTCCTTCTCTATACCTTGACTGAAGTCGCGGCCCTGCGCCACAGCCCCTGAATCGAGGGGGGGGCGGCCCGGGGAGGGCGCGTTACCGCGCCTGGGTGGCCAGGTAGTTCGGCAGGGTCATCTGGGCGATCTGGTCCTTCTGGGCCTCCAGCCAGTCCAAATGGCGCTCCTCGTCCTGAAGGAGGTGGTCGAACACCTCCGCGGAACCCTTGTCCCCCGCCTCGACGCAGAGCTTGACGAACCCGTTGTAGAGCTTGACGGCCCCCAATTCCGCCTCGAGGTCGTAGTCCATGATCTTGGGCACCGTCCCCCCGATGTGGATGGGGCTCAACTTGGAGACCACGGGATTGCCCTCCAGGAAAAGGAGTCTCGCAATGAGGGTCTCCGCGTGCTTCATCTCTTCGATGGCCCTCTTCTTGATGGCGTCGTGGAGCTTCTCGTACCCCCAGTTCTCGCACATCTCCGCGTGGACCATGTACTGGTTGACGGCCCCCAGTTCGTCGGCGAGGGCGGCGTTGAGGGCGTCGATGACCTTCTTGATTCCTTTCATGGGAACCTCCGATCAGGGATGATTGACCCCCCCATTTCACCACTCCCGGCCCCCTCTTGTCAACCCGCCCGGGCCGGGAACGGGGCCGGCCTCCCCGCTGTGCTATAATCGCCCTGTGAGCGACCGTGAAAGGAGGCCTGCCATGGTGCTGTCCGGCGTGAAGAAGGTCCGCAATCGGAGAACCGTCCAGCAGTGCACCCGCATCATCGAGCAGGTCTTCAAGAACTTCGGCCTCGACCCGAAGAAGGACCGCCTCCCGCAAAAGGGGGTCATCGGCTGGGTGGTCCGGCGGGGCACCGCCATCATCTACGTCCTCCTCAACCAGAACAAGCGGATGGACACCCTCCGGATCATCTCCCCCATGGTCCACCTCCCCAAGCGCAATCAGATCGCCTTTCTGCGCCGATGCCTCGAGTACAACTTCGCCATGATCAACTGCGGCCTCGCCATCAACAAGGACTTCCTCTCCATCGTCTTCGAGCGCCCTCTCACGGGCCTCAACCCCGAGGAGGTGGCCTACATCCTCGACAACCTCTCGCGCCTGGCCGACGAGTTGGAGGACGAATTGCGGGAGGAGTTCGGCGTCAAGTATTTTGACTGAACGGCCGCCGCTCCCCCACCGCTGAATGATCCCAGTCGCCCCCGGCCTCGTCCTCAATGACGAGGCCGTCGCCGTCCGCTTCGTCCGCGCCTCCGGCCCGGGCGGACAAAACGTCAACAAGGTCGCCACCGCCGTCGAACTGCGCCTCGACCTCGACCGTTCGGGCCTCCCGCCGTCCGTCCTGGACCGCCTCCGCGTCCTCGCGGGGCGCCGCCTGACCGCGGGGAGCACGCTGGTGGTGGAGGCCCGGCGGTTCCGGACCCAGGAGCGGAACCGCGCGGACGCCATGGAGCGCCTTCTGGCCCTGGTCCGAAAGGCCGCCCTTCCACCGGCGCCCCGCCGCCCCACCCGCCCCACCCGCGCCTCCAGGGAGAAGCGCCTGGAGGCCAAGCGTCGCCGGGCCGGAACCAAAACCCGCCGCCGCCCGGCGGGCGACCGGGAGGAATGATCGTCTCCTCCCTTGACGACTACCCAATTTAGGGTATAATCAATCGCCATGCCCGTTGTCAACAGAGCAGATGTGCGTCCCCCCAGGGGGGCGAGCGGCAAAAACGGCGTCCCCGGAAATACGATCGAGACCGCCGGCCCTGAGGACTCTTCCACCTTCCGAACCGCTTTCGACATCGTGGAGGAGGCCATCCACGCGGTGGACCGGAACCTCGTCATCATCCAGGCCAATCGAAGCCTTCTGCAGCTGAATACATCCCTGGGATTCTCCACGGAGGTGATCGGCCGCCCGTTGAAAACGGTCTATCCCTTCCTGCAGAAGGAGGTCATCGATCAATACCGCCGCGTCTTCTCCACGGGCAGCGAGTTGCTGACGACGGAGACCAACACCTTCGACGGACGGAGCGTGGTGACCCGCACCCGCAAGATCCCCGTCAAGATGGACGGCCGCGTGGAGCGGGTGATCACGATCATCCGCGATTCCACCGACGAACAGCGCTTCGTGGAAGCCATGCGTTTCGGCACCGAGCGGCTCAAGAACCTGCTTGACGCCACGGTCTCCGGCCTGGCCGCCCTGGCGGAGCACCGCGACCCCTACACCGCGGGCCACCAGATGCGCGTCACCCGCCTCGCCTGCGCCGTGGCCGCGGAGATGGGGATGGAGCGGGAGCGGATCGAATCCATCCGCGTGGCCGCCACCCTGCACGACATCGGGAAGATCCACGTCCCGGCCGAGATCCTCAACAAGCCGGGGCGCCTCTCCGACCTGGAGATGAAACTGATCCGGACCCATCCCGAGGTGGCCCATGAGATCCTGCGGGGCATCCCCTTCGAGTCCCCCGTGGCGGAGATCGTCCTCCAGCACCACGAGAAAATGGACGGCAGCGGCTACCCCCGCGGTCTGGGGGGGGGCGACCTCCTGGTCGAGGCGCGCATCCTGACCGTGGCCGACGTGGTGGAGGCCATGGCCCACAACCGCCCCTACCGCCCCCCCCACGGCATCGGGCCGGCCTTGCGGGCCATCACCGAGGGGCGCGGCACCCTCTTCGACCCCGATGCCTCCGGCGCCTGCCTCGACCTCTTCGCCCGGGGCGCCTTCTCCTTCGAGGTCTGAACCCGCCCCCGTTTCCACCGCCGCTCCCCGATCCCCCGCCGCGGGGCGCGGCGCCCGCCGCTCCAGGCGGCTTTCCCCGCCGTTCCCGCCGTCCCCTCCCATGCACCACCTTGACAGAAACGCCCGGGTGATTTACCCTTGCATCGTGCAATCCATCCTATTAATGCGGGTCGGGCGATGACGCGCGCCAAGTCCGGAGCCAAAACCGCCCCCCCGGGAGGCCTCCCCCCCATGCCCCATTCCACCGAAACCAAGAACATGGCCCTGTTCTGCGACTTTGAGAACATCGCCCTGGGCGTCCGCGACGCCCGCTACGCCCAGTTCGACATCGACAAGGTCCTGGAACGCCTCCTGACGAAGGGCAACATCGTCGTCAAGAAGGCCTACTGCGACTGGGCCCGCTACAAGGAGTTCAAGGCCTCCATGCACGAAGCCTCCTTCGAGCTCATCGAGATCCCCCACCTGCGCATGTCGGGCAAGAACAGCGCCGACATCCGCATGGTCGTGGACGCCCTCGACCTCTGCTACACCAAGGAGCACGTGGACACCTTCGTCCTCCTCTCCGGCGACTCCGACTTCTCCCCCCTCGTCTCCAAACTGCGCGAGAACAACAAGACCGTCATCGGCGTGGGGGTGAAGAACTCCGCGTCCGACCTCCTCATCAACAACTGCGACGAGTTCATCTACTACGACGACCTGGTCCGCAAGCAGAAGAAGGCCAGGGCCGCCCGGCCCAGGGCCGCCCACGCCCCCGCCGCCAAGGCCGCCGCCGGAGCGGCGCCGGAGAAGCCGGCGCCCCATCCCCATTCCACCCCCGCCGAGAAAAAGCAGGAGGGGTGCGACCTCATCGTGGAGACCTACGACGCCCTGGTGGAGGAGCGCGGGGAGGGCGAGAAGATCTGGGGTTCGATGGTGAAGCAGACCATCAAGCGGCGCAAACCGGGGTTCGCCGAATCCTACTACGGGTTCAAGACCTTCGGCCAGATGCTGGAGGAGGCGGCCAAGCGCGGCCTGATCGAGATCGAGAAGGACGAAAAATCGGGCTCCTACGTCATCACGGCGTCGCATTCCCGCCAGGTGGAGCCGATCGAGATGCCGGAACTCCCGGAACCGGCGGAGGCCGAGCCGGCCGAGGGGATCATCTTCGACGCGCCGTCTTCCGAATAAAGTGCATCCGGCAGCCGGCGCGCGGGAAAGGCGGCCGATCGCGCCACGGGTGGGGGGGGTGGACCGCCTTTTTCGCGAGCGTCCGCCGTGTCCCCCTAATCGGCCGGGTCCACCCGTCCCCATGCGCCGTCTGAGCCGTCCTTCCCGCCTTTGCCCCGAACGGGCCGTCGCGGCATGAGCCCCGCGGACGCCCCCTCCCCCCCGCAGGCACCGCCGCCCACCCGGACGGCCGACCGGGTCCACCGATGGACGGCGACGGCCCTCCTGGCCATCATGGGGGTGGAACTGGTCATCGTGGTCCTGAACGGCCAGTGGATGACCGCCTTCCTGGTCGCCGTCATCATGGGCATCACCCTCGCCCCGATCCTGCTCCGGGCCCAACTCCCGGTGCACATTCCCCCGGAGTTCCAGGTCCTGGCCATCGCTTTCGTCTTCGCGTCGCTCTTCCTGGGCGAGGTGCGCAGTTTCTACGAGCGGCTGTGGTGGTGGGACATCGCCCTGCACGCCGGGTCGGGCCTCCTGCTGGGCCTGCTGGGGTTCCTCCTCGTCTACGCCCTCAACGAGAACGAGCGGGTGGACCTCCACATGCGCCCCCGGTTCGTTGCGCTGTTCGCCTTCTGCTTCGCCCTGGCCGCCGGGGCCCTGTGGGAGGTCTTCGAGTTCGGGATGGACCGCTTCTTCGGGACCCGCATGCAGAAGCCGATGCTGGGCGACCCCTCGGGGCTGACCGACACGATGTGGGACCTGATCGTGGACGCCCTGGGCGCCCTCGTCATCAGCTCCCTCGGCTGGTGGCACATGCACATGAAGCGGCGCTCCTTCATCGAAGCGTGGATCCAGCGGTTCGTCGATGGCAACCCCCGACTCTTCCCCCGTTGACGCCCGCCGGTCTTCATCCGCCTCACGCCGACGCCCCCTCCCGATGCGGACGATGTGGAGGCCATGGGAGAGCCCTTTCCGGACCGCGCGCAAGAGACCTTTCCGAGCGGCATCCGAGACCGGACCGACCGGCTGGACCGCTTTTCGGCGACATGGTGGTGGCTTATGCGGCGGCCGTGAAGAACCGCACCCTCCTCTGCCGCGACCGGCTGCACCCGGACCTCACCGCCCGGGGCCGCTTCCCCAGGGAGCGGGATTTCCGGTTCACCCCCGAACTGGTCCTGGCGCTGGAGATCGTCTTCTAACCGATACCGGGTCCCCCGTTTGTGTGGTACGATATCTTTAGCGGTCAGGAAAGGGAAACGCAGAAGGAGGCCCCGCAATGAAAGTGAAAGGTTCCGCCCTCCGTTCCACCATGAGCTTTCTAAGGGAGCAATATCCCGCGCCGACGGTCGCCCGCATCCTGGCCGGTCTGCCCGAGGAGGACCGCAAGATCCTCACCCCCCCCATCCTCACCTCCGCCTGGTTCCCGGCGGACGCGCTGTGCCGCCTCATCCACGGGATGGAAAAGGAGACGCCGGGCGACCCCCAGGACCTGTATCTAAGGGTGGGGATGCAGTCGTGCGAGGACGGCCTCAACACCATCTACAAACTCTTCTTCAAGGTGGGGACCCCCTCCTTCATCCTGAAACACGCCGGCCAGGTGTGGAAAAACTACTACGATGAGGGACAGATCGTCCTGGTTTCCTCCACCTCCAACACTGCGCACGTGCGCCTCGAGGGAGCGAAGATGCCCGACCCCGCCATGTGCATGCGGATCTCCGGCTGGATGAAGCGCGCCGCGGAACTCTCGGGAGGGCACAGCGTGGCCGTGGACCACTGCGCCTGCGTCCACCGCGGCGCCCCGGCCTGCGAGTGGAAAACGGACTGGGCCTGACCTGAGCGCTCGGCCTTAGTGCCGGGAACCGACGAAGGAGACCTTCCAGGGATAGACATCGCTCCGGGGGAGCGCCTGCCTCTCCCAGGTCTCTCCCCCGTCGCGCGTGGCGTAGACCGTCCCGAGGGGAACGGTGGGATCGCTGGAATAGTCGATTTTCCCCACCGCCACGGCGTTGAGGTCATCCGCGCAGGCCATCCCCGGGTAATAGTAGCCGTGCTCCGGGTCGAACGACCGGACGACCGGCTTCCCGCCCTGGAGCTGGATGTGGAATATCGTCCCCCCCACCCCCCCCAGGTTGAGGACGGTCCAGACCGAATCGGCCGTCGGGGCGCACATGTCATCGAAGTCGTTCGGCCCCGCCACCGTCGCCACCTCCGTCCAGGTGTCCCCGCCGTCCCCGGTCCGGAAGAGGGTGGCCGAATACCATGCGGAACACCAGGCCACTTCCCGCGAGTAGGCGGCCACCATGTGGAGTCCCGGACGGCCGGGGCCCGGATCCTGGTAGGGGACGGTCTCCTGCCTCCAGGTGGCCCCCCCGTCGGGAGAGTGGATCATCCCCTGGGTTCCCCCCTGCTCGTCCACGATCCTCACGGAGGAGCCCTCAAGGCCGACGGCGTCGAGGCGGTTGACCACTCCGATCGCGACATCGGCATGGGGCACGACCTCCCAGGTCTCCCCGCCGTCCGTGGTGTGAAGGACCGTGCCGTTTAGCCCCGCCGCCCACGCCGCGCGCCGGCTGAGGGCCTTGATGTTCTTGACCGGCCCGACGGACTTGGGGAGGACCTGCGCCACCCACCTTTTGCCGCCGTCGGTCGTGCAGAGGATCTTCCCGCCATCAGCCGACCCCAGCGCCGCCCAGGCCGTCTGCTCATCCACGGCGGTGATGTCGTTGCCGTTAAATCCCGGCCATTGGACGCCGTCCCCCTGCTCGACCCAGGTCGCGCCGCCGTCCCGGGTGTGGAAGATCACGGCGGTGCCGTCGGTGTCGTTGCCGATCACCCAGCCCACGCGCAGCGGCATGTCCCCCGGGTTTCCAGCGGGTCTCCGGTGCCCCTCGTCGGCGCCCATCGCCCATCCAGCCGCGAGCATCGCCGCAACGGCAACCAATAACGATCGCATTGATGTTCTCACCATCTCATTTTCCCCTTCACTAAAAAATGGAAGCCATGCAGAGCAGGTAAGTCGCGGTTCCCAGCGCCAGGGCGGCGTACATCCCCCCCGCTTGAACGGCCCTCTTCAGGTCTTCCGGTTTCAGGCCGCCGCCGGCCGCCCTTCTCAGCCTTCGCAGGGCGACGGGGGTGAGGACGAAGGCGTTGAGCACCAGGGGCACCGTCATCCACCACGAGTTCGCCGCGAACCACTCCCCCAGGGGGGCGTGCTGGCGCAGGCCGTCGGCGGCGCGGGTGGCCAAGAGCGCCGCCGTCCCCCCCCAGGCCAGGATGGCCCCGGCGTGGGCCGTCCGGACCGCGTGGGCCCCCTCGTCCACCGCCTGATGGAGCCCCGTTAGGCGGCTGTGGGTGGAGCCGTAGCAGACATAGATGACGATGCCGATGTTGAGCCAGGCCGCGAATCTCAGCCACGAGGTGGGGGGCAGGTAGTAAATCAAACCGAGACAGCACAGCGCCCCGAGGACCGGGAAGAGGAGGCCGAAGGGGGCGCGGAAGGGCCGTCTCCGGCCGGGGTCCTTCACCCGCAGGACGATGATGCCGACGCAGACCAGGATGAAGGCGAAGAGGGTGCCGATGTTGGTGAGGTCCACCATCTCGTCGAGGGTGGAGAACATCGAGGCCGTCCCCACGGCGAGTCCCGTGAGGATGGTGGTGACATGGGGGGTGCGGAACCTTCGATGGACCGAGGCGAACACCTTGGGCAGGAGGCCGTCGCGCGCCATGGAGAAGAAGATGCGGGGCTGGCCCAGCTGGAAGACCAGGAGGACCGCCGTGTGGGCGATGACGCTGCCGAGGGCGATGATGAAGACGAAGAGCCCCTTGAGGCGCCCGATGTCGGCGTACTGGAACGCCAGCGTCAGCGGCTCGGCCTGCTGGGTGGAGAGGGTGGCCTTGAGGGCGGCGTATGGAATGATGCCGGTGAAGACGGCCGCCACGGCGATATAGACGGCGGTGCACACCACCAGCGAACCGATGATGCCGATGGGGAGGTCGCGCATGGGGTTCTTCGCCTCCTCGGCCACCGTGGAGACGGCGTCGAAGCCGATGTAGGCGAAGAAGATGACGGCCGCCCCGGCCCCGATGCCGGCCCAGCCGTTGGGGGCGAAGGGGACCCAGTTGTCGGTGGTGGCGTACTTCCACCCCACCGCGACGAAAAACCCCAGGACGAGGAGTTTGAAGGCCACCAGCCCCACGTTGAACCACGACGATTCCCGGATGCCGACCACCAGGACGACGGTGATGAGGGCCACGATCCCGAAGGCGACGAGGTTGACGACGATGGGGACGCCGAAGAGGTGCGGGGCGCTCTCGATCAGTCCCGGGATCTTGTGCGCCGTCGCGAGGTCGGTGCAAAGCCACTCGGGGATGCGGACGAGGGGTTCCACCAGCGTTTTGAAATAGTTGGCCCACGAGATGGCCACGGCCACGTTGCCGACGGCGTATTCGATGATTAGGTCCCACCCGATGATCCAGGCGGTCACCTCCCCCAGCGTGGCATAGGCGTAGGTGTAGGCCGAACCGGAGATGGGGACCATGGAGGCGAACTCGGCGTAGCAGAAGGCGGTGAAGGCGCAGGCCACCGCCGTGAGGACGAACGAGAGCATCAGCGCGGGGCCCGCCCCGGGCCGCATGGCGTCCCCCGCGGCGGCGGTGCCGATGGTGGCGAAGATGCCGGCCCCGATGATGGCCCCGATCCCCAGCATGGTGATCTGCACGGGCCCCAGCGTACGGCGCAGGGAGCGCTCCGGCGCCTCGGAATCCTTGAGGATGGCGTCGATGGACTTGATGGAGAAGAGGCCCTTCATGCCCGGCCCCCCCCGCCGCAGCCCGTAGTCCGTAGTCCGCAGCCGGGAAAAACACGGCCACGGACTCGATGGGCCGTAGGCTTGCCATCGCTTCCCCGGGCTACCGGTTGTCGGCAGACCGTAGATTGCAGACTGTAGACCGTAGATGGGCACCCTCCCCCGGCTGCCAACTGCCAGCTGCCAGCTGCCGGACGGGCGGCGGTGCGGAACCTGCGCATCATCGCCCTACTATAGCAGAGCCCCGGCGGGGATGCTATCATTTCCCGGTGATCTTCCTCCAGGAGGCCCCATGGCGCGACTCGTGATCCTCCGCTCGCCCGACCCCGCCCTCGAGGGGCGGGTCGTGGACCTGACCGGCTTCGAGGTCGCCCTCGGCCGGGAGGCCGTCAACGATCTCGCCATCGCCGACCCCGCCCTTTCGCGCAGGCACGCCCGCATCCTCCCTTCGGGAGACGGCTGGCTCCTGGAAGACCTGGAAAGCGGCAACGGAACCCGGGTCAACGGCGAACGGATCCGGCGCCATACCCTGCGCCGCGGGGACCGTCTCCTGCTGGGAACCACCGAGATCGTATTCGAGGACGAGGAAGCCACCACCCTGATGCTCCTCCCCTCCTCCGTGCCGGCCGGGGAGGCCACGCTCCTCCAACCCCTGCCCCCCCCCGTTCCCCCCGAACCGCCGCGACCTCAGGTTGCAACTTCTCCTCCACCCCCTCCTCCGGCCGGGCTGGTCGCCTGCCCCGCCTGCGGACGGGCCCTGCGCCCCGGGGCGCGCTTCTGCGGGGGATGCGGAACGGCCCTTTCCGTTCAGCCGGAGCCCCCGGCGGTCCCTCCCGCCCCTCCACCCAAAGCCCCGCCACCTTCCGTTCCTCCCCGCCGCGCCGGCCTCCGGATCGCCCTTGCCGCGGCCGCGCTTATGGTTTGCGTCGCCGGGGCCGTATTCCTTCTGCTTCGGGGCCCTTCCTCGGCACCCGCGTCCAAGCCGGCAAAGGCCGCCGATGGCGAGGCGCCGGCCCCCACCCTCATCCCCGACCCCGATTTCCCCCTCCCTCCCCCCTTGAAAGTGGAGCGGGAGAAAAAACTCGCCTCAACCAAAATCACCGCCCAGGCCGGCGGCTCCCTTTCCTCGGGCGACGGCCTCACCCTGACCGTCCCCGCCGGCGCCCTGGACCAGGACCGGACCGTGGCCATCCACTCGGCCCGCGTCCCCGGCCCGCCCCTCTCCGCCGGCGTCGTGGGGCAGCCGGCGGTGCCGATGGAAGTCCTCAAGACCTGGGACGTGGACCTGGGCCCGGAGACGGGGCTGATGCCGGGGGAGATGGAGGTCACCCTCGATGTCAGCGCCTATCCTCCGGAACGCTATCCCCTCCTCTCCCCCGCCGTCGCCGCCGACGGCAGAACCTGGACGCGCCTTCCCGCCGAGCGGAAGGGGGACACCCTCGTCTTCACCACCCGCCACTTCTGTCCCGTCTGCCTCCTGGGGCTGGCCCAGGCCGCCGCCGTGGTCCTTCCCATCGCGGCCGTCACCTACCTGGTCTACGACCGGGTGGACGAGTTCCCCAGCCGCTACAACGCCCACGCCCCCTTCCTCAGTGTGGATGACAACCCCCAGGGCTTCGAGATCTATTGGAGCAAAAAGGTGCCGGGAGCCGACCCCAAGACGGGATTTAGGGACGAGAGGGGATACCTCAGGGAATTGGAGAAGATCGCCGAGGAGTACCGGGAACTCGGAGCGAGAGGCACCACGGTGGCCGCGTCCCGGACGCAGGAGATCCTTGAGCTGAAGCGCCGGTATCTTATGCCGGAGTGCGTCAAGAAGACGGAGGAGGCCCTCACCACGGCGCGGGATTACCTCAAGACCCGCCAGATCAAACCGCCCCTCCTCACCCTCCCCGTCTATGTCGTCCCCACCCTGGACAAGGATTCCGGCTATGTCCATAACCCGTGGTCGGGGCGGCGCTACATGATCCTGCGGGGGGACCTCCCTGCGGGGACCTTGAACACCACCGCCCTGCACGAGCTTTTCCACCACTACCAGGCCGGCTACGTCTGGATAGACCGGACAGGTCACCTTCCCCTCCTTGAGGCCTCGGCCCTCCTCCTGGAACGGGAGGCGGCCCCCCGCTACGCGGAGATGAAAAAGCCCTTCGACGCGACCGAGGGGATGGCCCTGGCCCAATTCGTCGCCTATCGCCACGGGTTGAACGGCCCCCGGAAATGGGAGGAGGGATTCGTCCGGAAATTCGGCTACGGCCTGACCTGGTTCCTGGAATACCTGCGGGACGAGTGCTGGGTGGGAGTTCTGAAGAAGAACAAGCCGGAGGATTTCCACGCCGAACTGCTTAAATATTGGGGCTCCACCAAGTTCAATGCCATCCACAAGGCCCTGGCCTGGGCCGCGGGGGGCAACGACACCGATCTGGCTTCCGCGCATGCCGCCTTCGCCCGGAACTATGTGCTGAAGGGTCCGGTGGACAAGTGCGGCAGCCGGACGCCCTACGGCTCCCGGTACGACGCCTGTCCCCTCTCCGATTCCCCCTACGGTGACCACTCCACGGAGTATGGGCTGGGCAACACCACCACCCTCCTCGGCAAGACGCCCGCCCTCGGCTTGGATGACGCCTTCATCCGGCCGTGGTCCATCCAGTACCTCCGGTTTATCCCGCCGGGCAGGCCCAACACCGTTCTGGCGGCGAAGGTGCCGCGCGAATGGTTCCCCGCCAAGGGACGCAAGCGGGAGGTGCGGGTCCGGGTCGGCCCGGGCGAAGAGGAGCCCAGACCGCTGGCGGAATACGACGAGGCCCCCCCTTCCGCCACCTCCCTCTGGGCGGCCCTTCCCCTCGAGCAGGACCTCTTCGTCTATATCGTGGACACCGGGCAGACCGGCTCGGGGTGGATAGCGGACTACGCCCCGGCCCGGTTCTTCCTCCTCGAGCCCCCGTCCGGCGTCCGCTTGGCCGTCAAAGACGGCGCGGTCCACCTGGAGTGGATCCCGGCGCCTTCGGCCGCGGAGGCCGGCGAGGGACTTCTCTATTTCGCCTATTGGGACGGGGAACGCACCGGCCCCCTGAAGGCATCCCAGGAGGGCAAAACGATGAAGGCCGTGGTCCCCCGCGGGGACCGGCCTTCCCTGGTGGCCATGACCGCCGGCTTGGAAATGGGTAAGGACGGAGGAGGGAACAAGGTCTATCTGGAGAGCCCCCGGTCGGACGCGGCGGGCGTATCGGCCGCCACCGGAGGATACGCGATGGAACTGGTGATCGAGGCCCAAAGCTCCTCCTGTCAGGGCATGCCCCCGAGGTGGCAGTTCAAGGGCTTCAACCGGGCCTTTCTCGTGACTGTGGGCCCGGACGGCGGGTTTGCGTTTCAGGACCGGTGGAGTGCCCCAGACCAGCCCCATTTCATCCACTCCATCGATGGGAAGGGGACGCTGGTGGGAACGAAAGTGCGGGTCAAGGGGAATTTCTCCACCACGACGGAGGTGTTGCTGGGGAGCGAGCGGATCAAAACTCGCAATTCGGGCGATTTTGAAGGTGAGTTCGACACCTCCGGCGGGGTTGCCACCGTCGCCGGAGGCCCGTTGAGCGGCGGTTTTGACGGTTATTTCCACGAGGTTGCCTTCCACGAAGATACAAAACCTCGGGAAACCCGCTGTCGCGGCGAACTGGACAATTACCTCTCCAGGATTGTAAAATTCTCCAGGAACCCATGACCAAGACCATTCGCGCACGGAAATCCCCATGGCGCGCATCGTGATCCTCCGCTCGCCCGACCCCGCCCTTCCGCGCAGGCCTGCCCGGATCATCCCTTCGGGAGACGAATGGCTCCTGGAGGAGGTTTCGGAGCGGTTCAACGCCTCCGCCGGCCAGCGTCACTGTAACCACGCCGTCAATGGAGAAAGCCAGGATTGGAAGACCTGCCGGAGGGAGCGCAGCGGCACCCTGGCCCCCATCCTTTCTTCCATCGACGCTTTCGAGAGGACGCCATGACGAACCCTTTCCTCCCGCCCTGCCCCTTCTGCGGCGCCGCGGCCGAACCCGACGACCGCTTCTGCCCGTCGTGCGGCCGCGATCTCTACGACCCGGAGGCCGCCGGCATTCCCCCACCCCTCCCCGCGCCACTCCAACCCCCACCCCTGCCGGCCTCTCCTTCCCCATCAAGCCGCGGGAAAGGGGTCCCCGGCTGGGCCGTCGCCCTGATGGTGGCCGGCGGGGCCGCCCTGCTGGCCGGCGGCGGATGGCTGGGATACCGCTCCTTCGCGGACTCCGCTTCCGCCGGTCGGGCCCCCGCCGGGACGGAAGCGTCTTCGGGTGGACAGGATGATCGCATTCCCTCCGCGGGAGGCGACGATCTTGCGCCGGAGGGGCGGGAGCCGGAAATGGAGCCGGCCGATGGAACGACCTCTTCCGGCAGCGGTTGGGAACCCGAAGAGGAGGTCCGGGTCCCTCCCGCCGCCCCCGAGCAGTCCGCCCCCCCGGTCCAGGACCGCCCCCGGGAACGAAAGGATAACAAAGCCGATACCAGGCCGCCGTCATCCACCGCGCCCAAGCCGAAACCGAGAGCCCAACCCTCGTCACCGGGCGTCCCCGCCCCCGACCCGGCCCCGGTCCCGGACACGGACTCCTCCGCGGAACAGCCGGCCGCCGAGAGCAAGGGGCCGGCCGCCGCGCCGGCCCCCTCCCCCCCGGAACCGGCCATCGTTTTCAGCAAAACCTACGAATGCAGCCGCTACGCCGAGTTCCACGTGGACCCGGAGGAGGCCCTCGTCACCGTGGACGGAAAAGAGATCGGCAAGGCCGACCGGTGGGACGGGATGCATTTCCGCAAGGGGTATAAATTCCCCGGGCCCGGCACCTACGCGGTGAAGCTGTCCCTCCAGGGTTATCGGACCGAATGGGTCAAGATCGTCGTGCGGCCCGAGGCGAAAAAGAAGACGGCCAAGGTGGACCTGGAACTGGCCAAGGAATAGTCCGGCGACGGGCCCCGGACCGCCGCCTTCCGGGAGGCCCGTAGCGGACGGTGAAGGATCCTACTTCCAGACCCCCTTCCATTCACAGGCGGCGGCGCCGCGCCGGGCGCACGCCTCGTGCAGCATGTGGATGTCCTGCGCCCCGGAGAGCTCCAGCGCCCGCTCCAGCCAGCCCGTCACCCGGTGGCACATGGCTTCGTCCTGCGGCCGCAACCCCTCCAGCCGGAGGAGAGCGGACTGGGCGGTGCCCTCCACCTTGACCATCTTCCCCTCGCTGTAGTAGTTGCTCCACACCTGGATGGTGAATTTCAGCATGAACGACGGGGTCCCCACCTTGAAAAACACCTTGTAGACCGTGTTGAGGCCGTCGTCGCAGGATTGCCGTCCCAGGGTGCGGAACAACTCCCCCGGGTCGCCCGGCGTCTCCGCCGCCATGGCATGCATGAGATCGTACAGGACGGATGCCTCGTACCACGATGCGGTGAGGAGCGGCCTCTCCACCACGCTTCTCTGCTCTTCGGCAAGGCGGCCCAGGACCCTCTCGACCTGCGCCGTGGTGTAATGCTCCCGGAGATAATTCATGCTGGAGCGGAGGGCGGAACCTTTGACCTTCATGGCGGCCTCCTTTGTGGGATGCCATTGATTATACCCCTCGGGCTACCCTTTTTGGGGGAGACTTCGGCCTACCCCGTCAGGTCCCGGATCCATTCCCGGTATTGGGGGTACTCCCCCTCCAGCCGCCCCCCCTCCCCCGCCTCGAAATCGGCGGGTTCGAACCCCGGGGCCACGGTGGTCCCCATCAGGGCGAATGCTCCCCCCGGCCGCAGGCGCGCCCCCTGCCACCATCCCCCCGGCACCAGGGCCTGCGGCCGCATCCCCGCGCCCACGTCCGGCCCGAGAACGCGCACCTCGCCCGTCCCATCCGGCCGGAGGACCAACTGCTCCACGGGGTCGCCCAGATAGAAATGGAAGATCTCGTCCTGCGGCAGGCGGTGGAGCCGGGAACGGCTCTCCGGAGTGAGGAGATAGTAGATGGCGGTGGAGACGGCGCGGCCGGGCCCGGCGGCGCGGTGGGTCTCCCGGAAAAACCCCCCCTCGGGTTCGAGGGGTTCCAGGCCCAGGAGGCGGATGAGGTCCTCGGCCGAAGGGCGGCTCACGGGATGAAGAAGAAGCCGGCGGCCATGCCGGCCAGGAGGCCGGTCCGGCCGGATTTCGGTGCGTTCATGGACTCTACGATATCAAGAGAAACGCCTTCTGTCCAGGGCCGCCTGCGCGGCGGGGCCTCAGGCGCCTCTTGCGCGGAACACCAGGCTACAGCAGGTGACCGCCCCCTCGGCCTTTTGCAGTTCCGTCATGTCCACCGGGCGGACGCGGACGCCCGCGGCCTCGAGGCGCCGACGGGTCCGGGGGAAGGAATCGGGGCTCACCACCTGTCCCCCGATGGCCAGGACATTGGCGGCGAACGGCTCCGCCGGGTCCACCTCCAGCGTCCGCCGGCCCGGAAAGGCCGACGGATCCACCCAGGCCGGGTTCAGGAGCAGGAGGTCCTCCCCCGCCCGGGTGACCGCCGACTTCAGGTGAAGACAGCCGGCGACCGATACGGGGACAACCGCGTAGCCGTACGGCGACAGCAGGCGGCCGAGCTGGTCCGCGGCCGCCGCGCTGGTGCGGGAGGAGAGCCCCACATACAGCGTGCGGCCGAGCACGAGGACGTCGCCGCCGTCGAGCGTGGCGGGGTCCTCCAGCCGCAGAAGGGGGCGGAAGGGCGCCAGCGCCCCGGCCACCGCCGCCGTTTCGGGGCGCCGGCTGGCGGCCCCGGGGCGCGCGATGACGGCCACCTCGTCCAGGACGACGGCGGTGTCCTCCACGAAGACCGAATCGGGCAGGTCGGGGTCGGCGGGCAGGCGGATGAGGCGGCACCCCAGCGACTCCAGGAGGGCCTCGTACCCGGCGTGCTGGGCGCGGGCCAGGCCGACGGCGATGGGGGCGCGCTCCAGGTGCGTGAGTTCGCACCGCCCCAGGGAGGGGCTGACCTCCCGGGTCACGGCGGTCCAGTCAAGGCGGCGGGGAGCGAAAACCTGTGTCATACTGTATTCGTATTATTGTACGACCGAGCGTGGGGGAAGTTTCGTCCCCCCGTGAAAGGGGCATCAATCCGATGAAGATCGCCAAAAGCGTCATCAAAACCAGGATCGCCTTCGTCAGGGAGCATTTCGGCGAGGAGGGGTGGGAGCGGGTCCTGGGGGCCCTGCCGCCCGAGGACCAGCACGAGTTGAGGGGGATCATCGCGGGGGTGGGCTGGCTCCCCTTCGAAACGGGGGCGCGCCTCGACGCCGCCATCGTGGAGGTGCTGGCGGGCGGCGACCCCGGCGTCTTCGAGGCCATCGGCGCCAAATCGGCGCGGGAGAACCTCCGGACGGTCCACCGCCCCTTTTTGGCCCAGGGGCATCCGCAGAAATTCCTGGAAAAGGCCGACTCCATCTACAAGTATTACTACGACACCGGGCGCCGGACCTTCGAGTCCGTGAGCGAGACCGAGGGGGTCCTCACCACCCATGACGCGGAGACCTTCTCCGCGGTGGACTGCCTCACCGTCATCGGCTGGTACAAGGAGGCGCTCAAGATGTGCGGCGCCGTCTCGGTGGAGATGACGGAGGAGGAGTGCAGGGCCAAGGGCGGAGCGGTCTGCCGCTACCGGATCCGCTGGACGACGGCATAGCCGCCCCCCCCATTTGGGGGACTCCCGGCCCGCGGCCCTTGTGTTACAATCCCGGCATGAAGTCCTCCCTGATCCTCCTGTTCAATCTGCCCAAGGACGGGATGGAACCCATGGTCAAGATCCTGATGGACTCGGCCTTCTCCATCCATTCGGCCGCCACGGTGGGTGAACTCTACCGCAACCTGGACGCCTACGACTACCAACTGGCCATCCTGGGATTCCCGGCCCCGGGATTCGAGCCGCGGGAGTTCATCACGGTCCTGCGGGGGCGCTCCTGCCGCAACCGGGGCGCGTCCCTCCTCCTTCTGGTGCCCGAGGGACAGGATCAACCCTATCTCACCTTCCTCGGCAAGGGGGCCAACGGGATCCTCCCCGCCAATGCCCCGGGCGACCTGCTGGAGGCCGAGATCGCCCGCCTCACGCAGGTTGCGCCCCGCCTCCAGGGAAAGTTCCTCCTCCGCCTCAAACGCGAACAGGACCGCAAGCAGACGATGTACCTCTGCCAGACGCAGAACCTCAGCCGGACGGGGGTGTTCCTGGCCACGACCATGAAACTCCCCGTGGACACCCCGGTCTCCTTCGAGTTCCCCCTTCCCGACAATCGCACCGTCATCCGGGGCGATGCGCTGGTGGTCCGGCATGCCCAGCGGGGGCGCGAAAGCGACGGGATGGCCCTGCAATTCACCGACTTCCGCGGCGCCGGGGGGGAGGACCTGCTCCGGTTCCTCTCGGCGCTGGCCCCCCCCGCCAAGCCCTCGTAGGCGGCTGTGTGCGTCCGCCCCCCGGCGGCGTCCTCCTCCTCCACTTCGCCAAGCCGAACCGCAACGCCTTCGTCGCCCTCCTGGGGGCGCTGGAGGCCGCCGGCGGGGCCGATGCCCTCACGGTGGAGTGCCTTCCCGATCCCGACGCGATGGCCGGCCGCTGCCGGGCCCCGGGCCGCTCCCCCGCCGTGGCGGCCTTCTCCTTCTTCACGGCCCAGGCGCCGGCGATGGAGGCCCTGCTCGCCCGTTGCCGGCGGGCGGCGGGCGGGGGCGTCCTCTTCCTGGCCGGAGGCCCCCACCCCACCGGCGCCCCGGAGGATACCCTGCGGATGGGGTTCGACTATGTCCTGGCCGGCGAGGGGGAGCGGTCCTTTCCGGCCTTCATGGAGGCGGTGATGGAGGGGCGCGATCCGGGGGAGACCCCGGGCGCCGCCCGCCTGGGCCCCGGCGGCCGCCTCCACATCCGTCCGATGCCGCCCCCGGTCGACCTGGACCTCTTCCCCCCGGCGTCCCCCCGGTTCCGGCGGTTCGGCCCCCTGGAGATCTCTCGGGGCTGCCCCTTCGCCTGCGCCTACTGCCAGACCCCGCGCCTGGCGGGCCGGCGGATGCGCCACCGGAAGGCGGAGGGATTGGTCCCGACCGCCGGGGCGATGCGCCGCCGCGGGATGCGCGACTTCCGGTTCATCACCCCCAACGCCTTCGCCTACGGCTCGCGCGACGGACGGACCCCGGACCCGGAGGCGATGGAGGGGCTCCTGCGCGCCCTGCGGGAGGCCGCGGGCCCCGAAGCGCGTCTCCACTTCGGCTCCTTCCCCTCGGAGGTGCGGCCGGAGAGCGTCACCCCCGAGGCCCTCTCCCTCGTCCGCCGGTACGCCGACACCCGGGAACTGGTCATCGGCGCGCAGTCGGGAAGCCCGCGGATGCTGGAGAGGTGCCGCAGGCGGCACGGCCCCGACGAAGTGGTCCTGGCGGTGGAACGGACCGTCCGCGCCGGCCTGGGCGCCTGCGTGGACTTCATCTTCGGCATGCCCGGAGAGCGCGAAGGGGACCAGCGGGCCACGGCGCGGCTGATGGAGGCGTGCGTCCGCCTGGGGGCCCGGATCCACGCCCACGCCTTCACCCCCCTGCCGGGGACCCCGTGGGCGCAGGAGGCGCCCGTCCCCATGGGCGGCGCACTGCTGGCAACCGTCCACGCCCTCCTCGGCCGCGGACGCCTCTTCGGGGAGTGGCGCGCGCGGAGACCGGAGGAACGGCCGCGGCGCCGCCCCCCGCCGATTTGATACAATAAACCGGTCATCGAGAGGAGGTAGTCATGGACCCGGTATCCGTAGATTTCAAGGCCGCCGAAGTGTTCGACCTCGCGCGGCAGATGGAGTCCGGCGGCGGGGAGTTCTACCGCCACGCCGCCCTCAAGATCCAGGACCCGGCGGCCA
>DCUZ01000104.1:20572-21046 GCA_002327305.1 Holophagales bacterium UBA2201
CCGACAAGAAGCCGTTGGAACGGCTGGAGGGGATGACCCGGAGCGCGGAGATCCTGCGCCTGGCCATGGAACTGGAAAAGGACGCCATCGCCTTCTACACCGGCCTGAGGGAAATGGTGCGCCAGGAGGACCGCTGGGTGATCAACCGCATCATTGACCACGAACTGATGCACCTCACCACCCTGGGCCGCATCCTGCGCGAGGACCTCCCCCCCGGGGCCGTAGACGACGCCGTGCCCGAATTCACCTGCGACGAGTGAGGCGGATAGGGGAATGGGGTCGGGTCCTGTGTCTTGCATATTGGGTTCATCGGCGGACGGGGCACCTGCTCCAGGGACGCTTCAAGGCGGATCTGGTGGAGAAGGAGGACTATCTGCTGGAATTCTCCCGCTATATCGTGCTGAATCCGGTTCGGGCGCATATCGTGCCCGACCCCGCGGCCAGCGCCGCATCGGCCGGCCGCCGTTGGCGTCG
>DCUZ01000100.1:0-52716 GCA_002327305.1 Holophagales bacterium UBA2201
TGCCCCATCTGCGGCATGGACCTGGTGAAGGTCTCCGATACCGGGCCGGCCCCCGCTCCGGCGAAGGCCGCAGCCACGGTCTACGCCTGCCCGATGGCCTGCGAGCCCCCCTCCGACCTGCCGGGAGCATGCTCCAAGTGCGGCATGGACCTGGTCGCCGCCGACGGCTGGGTCTGTCCGATGCTCTGCGAGCCGGTATCGGACAAGCCCGGCGATTGCGGCAAATGCGGGATGCACCTGGTGCACGTCCGCAACGGCGTATTGGGGGACGAGAAAGCGCATGCCGCCGAAGGAATGGCGCCTGTTCACTTGACGGAGCGGGGGATGCAACTGTCCGGAGTCCGGACCGCCGAAGCGATCGAGGGCACCCTCTCGCGCTCCATCCGGGCGGTGGGAACCGTGGCGGCCGATGAGACCCGCGTGCGGCACGTCCACACCAAGATCGCCGGCTGGGTGGAGAAGCTCCATATCAATTTCACGGGCCAACCCGTCCGGAAGGGCCAGCCCCTGTTCGACCTCTACTCGCCGGAACTGCTGGCCGGCCAGGAGGAATACCTCAATGCCCTCCGAGCAAGGAAGCGGTTCGAGGGCTCCTCCCTGCCCGAGGTGCGGGACGGCGCCCGTGACCTCCTGGACGCGGCCCGCCGCCGGCTGGCCCTGTTCGACGTGCCGGAAGCGTTCATCCAAAACCTGGAGGCCACCGGCAGGGTTTCGCGCACCGTCACCCTCGACGCCCCCGCCTCCGGCTACGCCCTTGGAAAGGCCGTGGCGGAAGGGCACCGGGTGGAGCCGGGGATGGAACTCTACGCCATCACCGACCTCTCCACCGTCTGGGTGGAGTCGGCCGTCTACGAGTCCGAGGCCCCCTTCATCCGGACCGGTGCCGCGGGGGAGGTGCGTATTCCCGGCGCGCCCGGAACCCCCGTGACGGGGAATGTGACCTTCGTCGATCCCGTTCTCGACCCCGCCACCCGCACCCTGCGCGTCCGTCTGCAAGTCCCCAATCCGGGCCTCAAGTTCAAGCCGGGGATGTTCGCCGAAGTCCTCCTGCGGGCCGAGAGCGCCGCCGGCGTCCTCATTCCCGACTCGGCCCTGATGGACACCGGCGCCCGGCGCATCGTCTTCGTCGAGACCCAAGCGGGGGTGTTCGAACCGCGCGAGGTGGAGGCCGGCTTGCGCGGGGAGGGGAAGGTGCTGGTGCGGTCGGGTGTGGCGGCGGGGGAGCGGGTGGCGGTGAAGGCGAATTTCCTGCTCGACAGCGAATCGCGGTTGCGCGCCGCCATGGCGCCTCAGCAAGAAGGCCAGAACGCGGGAAGGCGGGAAAGCCAAGGATCCGAAGGGGAGGATTACCCTCGTCCCGAACCCCCGGCAGATCCTCCCGTGGACCCCCACGCCGGCCACCGGCATTGAGGCCGCGCCCATGATCCGCAAGGTCATCGCGTTCTCCGCCCACAACAAATACCTGGTCCTGACGGTCGTGGCCGCCCTGGCCGTGCTGGCCTGGCAATCCCTGCAGACCAGCCGCCTCGACGCCCTCCCCGACCTCTCCGACACCCAGGTCATCATCCTTTCCAAGTGGGACCGCTCGCCCGACATCCTGGAGGACCAGGTCACCTACCCCATCGTGTCGTCCCTCCTCGGGGCGCCGAAGGTGAAGGCCGTCCGCGGCTTCTCCGATTTCGGCTACTCCTTCATCTACGTCATCTTCCAGGACGGCACCGACCTCTACTGGGCCCGCTCGCGCGTCCTCGAGTATCTCTCCAGGATCCAGCCCTCGCTTCCGCAGGGGGTGAAGACCGAGCTGGGGCCCGACGCCACCGGTGTGGGCTGGGTGTTCCAGTACGCCCTCGTGGATCGCACCGGGACCCACGGGCCGGAAGACCTGCGATCGTTCCAGGACTGGACCCTCAAGTACGCCGTACAGGCCGTCCCCGGCGTGGCCGAAGTGGCCTCCGTGGGGGGGTTCGTCAAGCAGGTCCAGATCACGGTGGACCCCAACCGCCTCGCCGCCCTGGGCATCCCCATCACGCAGGTGATCGCCGCCGTGCGTGCCTCCAACGACGAGGTGGGGGGACGGCTCCTGGAATTCGCGGGGACGGAATACATGGTCCGCGTCCGGGGCTACTCGCGGACGCCGGCGGACTTCGAGCAGGTCGTCGTCAAGACCGGCCCCGGCGGCATTCCCGTCCTGCTGGGCGATGTGGCGCGCGTGGAGTGGGGCCCCGAGATGCGCCGCGGAATCTCCGACCTCGACGGAACGGGCGACACCGTGGGGGGCATCGTGGTGATGCGCCACGGGGAGAACGCCCTCCAGGTGATCGACCGGGTGAAAGACCGCCTCGAGGACATCCGCCCCTCGCTCCCCCCCGGCGTGGAGATCGTCACCACTTACGACCGCGCCGACCTCATCCACCGGGCCCTCGACACCCTCACCCACGAACTGACCCTGCAGATGATCATCGTGGCCCTCGTCATCCTCGTCTTTCTCTGGCACATCCCCTCGGCCCTGGTGCCCATCCTCACCATCCCCGTCGCCGTCCTCCTGGCGTTCATCCCCCTTCGGCTCTTCGGGATCTCCGTCAACATCATGTCCCTGGCCGGCATCGCCATCTCCATCGGCGTCCTGGTGGACGGGGCCATCGTGGAGGTGGAGAACGCATACAATAAACTCCACCATTGGGAAGCGGGGGGGCGGAAGGGGGATTATCACGCCGTCCGGCTGGAGGCCCTCCTTGAGGTGGGCCCCGCCGTCTTCTTCTCCCTCCTCGTCATCGCCGTGGCGTTCCTCCCCATCTTCGTCCTCGTGGACCAGGAGGGGCGCCTCTTCGGGCCCCTGGCGTGGTCCAAGAACCTCACCATGGCCATCGCCGCCGTCCTGGCCGTCACCCTCGACCCCGCCATGCGGATGGTCTTCACCCGGATGGACCCCTTCACCTTCCGCCCGCGGTGGCTGGCCTCGCTCTTCACCCAGGCCGCGGTCGGGACCTATGCTTCGGAGGATAAGCACCCCATTTCCCGCTTCATCTTCAAAGTCTACGAGCCCGCCTGCCGGTGGGTGCTGAAATGGCCGAAGACCACGATCGCGGCGGCCCTCGCCCTCGTGGCGGTCTCGGTCCCGGTCTATTTCCAGTTGGGCCGGGAATTCATGCCGCCGCTGAACGAGGGGAGCATCCTCTACATGCCCACCACCCTCCCGGGCATTGCGGTGGCCGAGGCCAAGGCGCTGCTCGAAACGCAGGACCGCGTGCTCAAGTCGTTCCCCGAGGTGGAACGGGTCTTCGGCAAGGCCGGCCGCGCCGACACCTCCACCGACCCCGCCCCCTTCTCCATGATGGAGACCACCGTTATCCTCAAGCCGCCCGACCAGTGGCGGGCGAAGGAGGCCTGGTACTCCGCGTGGGCCCCGGAATGGGCGAAGGGGGTACTGCGCCCCTTCTGGCCCGACCGGCTCACCTGGGAGGATTTGGTGGCCGAGATGGACGCGAAGATGCGGTTCCCCGGCGTCACCAACGCCTGGACCATGCCCATCAAGGCCCGCATCGACATGCTCTCGACCGGCGTCCGAACCCCCGTGGGGGTCAAGGTCTTCGGGTCCGACCTCGCCACCATCGAGCGCATCGGAACGGACCTGGAGATGGTGCTCAAGGAAGTCCCCGGCACCCGAAGCGTCTTCGCCGAGCGGGTGGCCGGCGGCTACTTCCTCGACTTCGAACCCCGGCGCGAGGCCCTCGCCCGCTACGGCCTGACCATCGGCGACCTGCAGATGGTCCTCATGAGCGCGGTGGGGGGGGAGAACATCACCACCATCATCGACGGCCGGGAGCGGTACCCCGTCAACGTCCGGTATCCCCGCGAATTGCGCGACGACCCCGACGCGTTGGCCCGGGTCCTGGTCCCCACGCCGTCGGGGGCCCAGGTGCCGGTGGCCCAATTGGCCGATATCAAGTTGGTGCAGGGGCCCGCCATGCTGCGCAACGAGAACGGCTTCCTCTCCGGCTATGTCTATGTGGATGTCGCGGGACGCGACATCGGCTCGTACGTGGACGAGGCCAAGAAAGCCGCCTCCACGGTGGACCTGCCCTCCGGCTACGGCCTCCTGTGGAGCGGACAGTACGAGAACATGCTCCGGGTGCGCGAGCGCCTCAAGGTGGTGGTCCCCATCACCCTCGCCCTCATTTTCGCCCTCCTGTATATGAACACTAAATCGGCCTTCAAGGCGGGGGTGGTCCTCCTGGCGGTGCCCTTTTCCGCCATCGGGGCCATCTGGCTCTTCTACATTCTGGGCTACAACGTCTCCATCGCGGCGTGGGTGGGGATGATCGCCCTGCTGGGGCTGGACGCGGAGATGGCGGTGTTCATGCTCCTGTTCCTCGACCTGTCGCTGGAGGACTACAAGCGGCGCGGGGCGTTGAATACGATGGCCGATCTCGACGAGGCGCTCCTGCACGGGGCGGTGAAGCGGGCCAGGCCCAAGATGATGACGGTGACCACCGCGTTTATCGGGCTGGTGCCGGTGATGTTCTTCACGGGCGCGGGGGCCGATGTGATGAAGCGCATCGCCGCCCCCATGATCGGCGGCCTGGCGACTTCGTTCCTCCTGGAACTGCTGGTGTACCCGGCCATCTACAAATTGTGGAAGGCCCGGGACTTGTAGGGGTGAGGCGGTGCCTCGCCCGGGCGACCTCCGGGACGAGCGCCTTGCGGGCGGGGGCGTCCCCCCTCTTAAGGGGGGATCGAGGGGGATTTCGAGCCAAGCGAACCCCCCCTTCCAAATCTCCCCTGACCCCTCCTTACCAGGAGGGGCACCACCGCCCCTGTTTGTAGCGCAGGTCCTCCGACCTGCGGCTTGGGATTATTGGAATTGGCCGACTGGAGAGTCGGCCCCACATTCCCAATCAAACTTCTCGCCGGGCGGGCGGGGGACCGCGCAGGTTCTCCCTCAGCCGAGAGAGCCGCGGCCACAGGCCGTGGCTGAATCGGCATGAGGGATGTCGCAAGCCTCTGGCCCTGTGTGGATTCGAGATGGCGGCTTTGGATTTCGCCCCCGCTCAATCGCTCGCATGCGAGTCGCATCGCAAGGTAGCTCCATCCGACCTGCGGCATTGGAACCTCGGGATTGGCCGACTGGAGAGTCGGCCCCACATGAGACAACCAGTGATGGTGCGCAGATCCTCCGACCTGCGGCTTTGGAATATCGGCAATGGCCGCCGCATGCCCGTCCCGTCACCACTCCGCGAGGTTCAGGCCCCTTTCGAGGGGTTAGATTCCCGCGCCGTTTCGAAAGGAAATGGGTATACTAATGCGGATGAACGCCACCGCGAGCGGACTTTCCGCCGGGAAGGGAACGGATGCCGTCCGGCCCCGTTGAAGGGAGGAGGTCCCTCCGGGCGCGCCTCCGGGCCGCCCTGTTCGGGCCGGCCAAGGACGTCCAGGACCCGTCCCTTTTCCACAAACTGTCGCTGGTCCCGCTCCTGGCATGGATCGGCCTGGGGGCGGACGGCCTCTCCTCCTCCTCCTACGGCCCGGAATTGGGGTTCACGGCCCTGGGGGAGCACCTCTACCTGGCCCTTCCGCTGGCCGCCGTGACGGCCATCACCGTCTTTATCATCGCCTACACCTACACCCGGATCATCGAGCGATTCCCCATGGGCGGCGGGGGCTACATGGTGACCAGCCGGATGCTGGGGCCCAAGGCGGGCCTCGTCTCGGGGAGCGCCCTGCTCGTGGATTACACCCTGACCATCACCGTGTCGCTGGTGGCGTGCGTGGACGCCCTCTTCAGCTTCCTTCCGCTTGCATCGCACGGACTGAAGGTGGAGGTGAGCATCCTCCTGGTGGTCCTCCTGACGGTGCTGAACATCCGGGGCGTGAAGGAATCCATCCAGATTCTGGCGCCCATCTTCTTCGTTTTCCTGGGGACGCATGCGGTGCTCCTCCTTTTCGGCGTCGGAACCCACCTGGGGGACCTGAGGCCCATTCTGGGCGGATTCAGCTCCGATTTCAACGCCGACCTGGAGGCCGTCGGCGGGTTCGCCCTGCTGGCCGTCTTCCTTCGGGCCTACACCATGGGAGCGGGCACCTACACGGGGATCGAGGCGGTGGCCAGCGGTTTGCAGATCATGCGGGAGCCCAAGGCCGCCAACGGCAAGCGGACGATGGCCTACATGGCCATCTCCCTCGCGGTCATGGCGGGCGGCCTGCTGGTGTGCTATCTCCTCCTGGGGTTGAAGCCCGTGGAGGGGAGGACCCTCAACGCCGTCCTGGCCTCCGAGGTGTTCGCCGGCTGGCCTCTGGGCGGGGGTTGGGTCCTCGTCACCATCCTGTCGGAGGGGGCGCTCCTGATGGTGGCGGCCCAGGCGGGTTTCATCGCCGGGCCCCGCATCATGGCGGTCATGGCGGTGGACCGGTGGCTCCCGGGGCGGTTCGCCGACCTCTCCGAGCGGCTCACGATGGCCAACGGCGTGGTCCTGATGAGCGTGGCGAGCGTCCTGCTGATCCTCTACACCGGCGGCTCCATAACCCATCTCATCATCATGTACTCCATCAATGTGTTCATCGATTTCTCCCTCGCGCAGTTCGCCATGGCGCGGCATTTCCTCCGCCACCGGCGGGAGGAGCCCGCGTGGGCCAGGTCCCTGGTCGTCCACAGCGTGGGTTTCGTCCTGTGCGCCGGGATCCTGGGGGTGACCATCGTCGAGAAGTTCCTGGAGGGGGGATGGATGACGCTCCTGATCACCGGAAGCGTCATCGCCCTGGCGCTCGGGGTGCGCAGGCACTACAACACCGTTCTCAAGGGGGTCCGCAAGCTGGACGACCTGCTGACCCACATCCCCGTGGATCAACCGCCCACCCCCCGGCCGATCGACCCCAAGCAGCCCGTGGCCATCCAGCTCGTCTCGGGATTCAACGGGTTCGGGGTGCACACCTTCCTCGCGGTTCAGCAGAAATTCCGGGGCCTGCACAAGGGGGTGGTCTTCGCCACCGTCGCCGTGGTGGATTCGGGGACCTTCAAGGGGGCCGTCGAGATGGACAACCTGCAGAATCAGGCACAGAAGGCCCTGGACCGTTATGTGGATCTGGCCCGCCGCCTCGGCATCCCGGCCGAGGGGAGGATGGCGGTGGGCACCGACGTGGTGGACGCGGCGACCGACCTGTGCCTGGAGACGGCGGCCCGGTATCCGCAGAGCACCGTCTTCGCCGGACAGCTCACCTTCCGGCTGGAAAAGCCCTACCACCGCTTCCTCCACAACGAAACCTCGTTCGCCATCCAACGGCGGCTCATCTGGCATGGGGTGAACATGATGATCCTGCCCATCCGCGTGGACCTGTAATACGGCTCCCGCCCCCCTGTGCGCCTTCCGCCCGCCGCGGGCGGTCAGTCCGTCAGGAAAGTGCCGGCGAGCCAGGGGAGGAGGGCGCCGCTGGCGTTGAAGGCCAGATGGATGAGGATGGGGGGGATCAGACTGCCCGTTTGCTCCATCTGCAGGCCGGCGAGGGTTCCGCTGAGGAAGCAGGAGACGACGATGAAGGCCACGACGGGGGGCGGCATCATCGCCAGGAGGCACAGGTGCCCCAGACCGAAGGCCGTGGCGCTGAACAGCACCGGCACGCTGAGCCGGAGGCCGGCGACCGTGAGTCCCGCCGGGCCGAGGGGTTTCAGGTAATTCTGCAGGAATCCGCGATAGAAGGTCTCCTCACAGACGCTGGCCAGGAAGGGGATGGAAAGGAGGACCGCCCAAAGGCCTCCGGAAGCGCCATAGGCCCCGTCGGTGGCGGGGGTGGGGCCCATCAGGGCGGCCATGGCGATCATGAAGACGAGGGTCCAAGGGACGGAGACCATCAACCCCAGGCGCAGGGCTCCGCCGACGGCGCGCCAGGGGGCAAGGCGGAATCCATACAGGCCGAAGCGCCTTTTCCCGATGACCATGATGAAGAGCAAGGAGAACGCCAAAAAGGCCGACTGGGTGAGGGTGGAGGGCCCCGCCCCGGGGATGCGCTCCACCGCGTCCGCCAGCGGCTTCACGCCGGGGAGCACGAAGAGGGAGACGAAATAGACGGCCAGGAAAAGGGCGGTGCCGGAGGCCAGGCGGAGAAGGGGAGCCATGATCATCATTACGGCGGCCGGGGCAGGAAGTTGCCGGCCGTCCCTCAGGCCCGTCTGCGGAACAATCCTCCGCGGGGCGGTGTTGGAGATGGGATGAACCGACTGGCCGCCGAATCGAGCCCCTACCTGCGCCAGCACGCCGCCAATCCCGTGGACTGGTTCCCCTGGGGGGATGAAGCGTTTGCTCTCGCCGCGGCCCGGGACAAACCGGTCTTCCTCTCCATCGGCTACTCCACCTGCCACTGGTGCCATGTGATGGAGCGGGAATCGTTCGCCGACGCGGAGACGGCCGCCCTGCTTGACGACGCGTTCGTCTGCGTCAAGGTGGACCGGGAGGAGCGGCCCGACATTGATGCCCTCTACATGGCCGTCTGCCAGTCCATGACCGGGAGCGGGGGGTGGCCGCTGACGCTCCTGCTCACCCCCGATCGCAGGCCCTTTTTCGCCGCCACCTACCTTCCGAAGACGGCCCGGTTCGGCCGGATGGGCCTGCTGGAACTCATCCCTCGGGCGAGGGAGATCTGGACGGCGCGGCGCGCGGAGGTGCTGGAGGCCGCTCAGGGGATCCTCGACGCCCTGGGGGCGGACGCTGGGGCCCCGCGGGGGGAAGCCCCGGGCCTCGACCTCCTGGAGCGGGCCCACGACGAATTGCGCCGCTCCTTCGATCCCGATTGGGGCGGATTCGGGGACGCCCCCAAGTTCCCGATGCCGCACGCCCTCCGGTTTCTCCTGCGGGTTCACCGCCGCTTCCCCGATTCGGGGGCCCTGGCCATGGTCCGCAGGACCCTGGACGCGATGCGCGCGGGGGGGCTGTGGGACCACCTCGGGGGGGGGTTCCACCGTTACGCCACCGACGCGCGCTGGCGCGTCCCCCATTTCGAGAAGATGCTCACCGACCAGGCCCTGCTGGCCATGACCTATACCGAGGCCTGGCTGGTCACCGGCGAACCCTCCTACCGGGCCACCGTCGAGGCGGCGCTGGATTATGTCCTGCGGGACCTGGCCGACCCCGCCGGCGGCTTTCACTGCGCCGAGGACGCCGACAGCGAAGGGAAGGAGGGGAGGTTCTACCTCTGGACCCGGGCCGGGATCCTCGAGGTCCTGGGCCGCGAGGAGGGCGCCGCCTTCTGCCGGGTGATGAACGTGGAGCCGGGCGGCAACTTCGCCGAGGGTGCCGGCGGGCGCGCCACGGGAGCCAATATCTTGTTCCGCTCACCCCCGCGGCCCGACGATCCCGACCCGGCGACGATCGACCGCTGGCGGCGGGCCCTGTTGGAGGCGCGCGCCCTGCGGGTCCGCCCCCACAAGGACGATAAGGTGCTCACCGATTGGAACGGCCTGGCCATCGGCGCGCTCGCCCGGGCCGGCCGGGCCTTCGGAAATCGGCGCTATATCGAGGCCGCCGAGCGGGCCGCCGCCTTCATCGCCTCGGACCTCACCGCGCCGGACGGGGGCCTCCTCCACCGCTGGAGGGGCGGGGAGGCGGGGATCCCCGCCTTCCTCAACGATTACGCCTTCTGTATCCTTAGCCTGCTCGAACTCCACGGGGCCACCTGGAATACCGCCCATCTGCGGACCGCCCTGGAACTGGTCGAGCGGATGACGGAGCGGTTCAGTGATCCGGAGGATGGGGGGTACCGTCTCGCCGCCCCTTGGCCGGGCGTCCCCGCGGCCGGCGCGAAGGAGTTCTTCGACGGGGCCCTCCCTTCGGGGAACGCCGCGGCGATGGACGCCTTCCTGCGTCTCGCCGCCCTGACGGGGTGGCCGGACCTGGCGGAGCGGGCCTGGGCGGTGGCGCGCCTCATCGCGCCGTCGGCGGAGCGGGCCCCCTCGGCGCACGGGCACTTCCTCCAGGCGCTCGATTTCGGGTTGGGCCCGTCGAGCGAGGTGGTGGTTGCGGGCTTCTTGGGGAAGCCCGACACCCGCGCCCTCCTCGACCCTCTCGAGCGGGGGTTTTACCCCCGCACGGTGGCCCTCTTCAAGGATGTCGAGGCGCCCGGCGAAGTGGAGATCCTCGCCCCCTTCGCGGCCCCGATGGAGACCATCGCCGGGAAGGCCGCGGCCTATGTCTGCGAGGGCAACGCCTGCGGTCTGCCCGTGACCGACCCGGGGGAAATGCTGGAGCGCATCCGGGCGATGGAGGAGAGACGAAAATCCTGAAATGCGGTATCATGGCTCCAATTCAACGAGGAGAACGAGCCATGAAGATCAAGGAGATCAAGACCGCAAAGCTGAACGCCCAATCCTTTATCGCCGAACAGGTGGCCTCCATCCGCGCCGCCGTCGGGCGCGGCACGGCCATCAACGCCCTCTCCGGCGGGGTGGATTCCTCCGTCGTCACCCTCCTCGGGCACCGGGCCCTGGGGCGCCGCCTGCGGACGCTGTTCATCCAGAACGGCATCATGCGCGAGGGGGAGGCGGAGGCCATCGTCGCCCTCTTCAAGAAATTGGGGGTTCGGGTGGAGGTGGTGGACGCCCGGAGGGAGTTCTTCGCCGCCCTTCGTGGGATCACCGACCCCGAGGAGAAGCGCGAGGCCGTCACGCAAACTTTCTATAAAAAAGTGTTCGGACGGGAAGTGCGCCGAAGCGGCGCCCAGTTCCTCCTGCAGGGGACCATCCTGACGGACGTGGACGAGACGGTGGCGGGGATCAAGCGCCAGCACAACGTCTTCGAGCAGTTGGGGATCGATCCGAAAGCGGCCTTCGGCTACCACATCCTGGAGCCGGTGGTGCAACTGCGCAAGGACGGGGTGCGCAAGGTGGGAAAGGCCCTGGGCCTGCCCGCCACCATTTGGAACCGCCCCCCCTTCCCGGGCCCGGCCCTGGCGGCACGCGTCATCGGGGCGGTCACCCCCAAGAAGATCGAACTGGTGCGGAAGGCCACGGCCCTCGTGGAGCCCGTCCTCCTCCGGACCGGGGCGTTCCAGTGCATGGCCATCCTCCACGAGGACCGGGTGACGGGGATGAAGAACGGCCGGCGCCTCTTCGGCCGCCAGATCGAGCTCCGGTGCTGGGACAGCATAGACGCCCGGAAGGCGACGCCGACGGCGGTCCCCTTCGCCACCCTGCGCAAGCTGGCCGACCGGATCACGGCGGAGCTCCCCGAGGTGGTGAGCGTCACCTACCACATCGCCTCCAAGCCGCCGTCCACGATGGAGGCGGTGTAGGCGGTCGGCGCGGGGCGGGGCCGCGCTGGAGCCCATGGCCGATTCGTTCCTCTCCGATCTTCAACGCTATTTAAGAACGCTGGAGGACCTCTTCCGCGGTCCTTCACACGATGGTCTGATCCGGGCGGAGCAGAACCGCATCAAGGCGATCAAGCGATCGTTGGGCGAACTGGGGTTGAAGGTTTCAGATCCCGACCGCGACCTAATCTATCGGGCGATCGCCGCGCAGATGGAGGCGGACGGGGCTGTCGTCACCCTCACCGACCCTCCCAACCTTCCCACGCGGCTGGTGGCCGAAGGGCTTCCCCTGAAAATGACGCTTCGTCAGGAACAGGGGCTGTTCATTTCCAGTCCGATCCAAAAACGCCTGGGACTGTTCTGGAAGGAAAAGGATCCGCAGGGAGAGGTGCTGATCGGCGACCTCGCCTTTGATAATGTGATCGCCGTGCGGGGCAATGCCACGCTGTGCCGCGCCCTTCTGAATGCCGGCCTCCGGGAGGCGGGCACGCTGGTGATCGGGGCCCGGAACGGCGTGATGGATGGTCGCCGGCTCACGATGTCGGGAACAGGACTTTACTCGGGGGAGTCCATTAAGGAGTGGGCCGAGCCCTTTGTCCGCATGGTGAAGATGATGATGGGCCGGGCCAAGCGGGGGACGGAGGCCTGCCTGGCCGAAAACGCCGTCGCGGAGCGGATCTGGGAGGTGCGGGCCTTCAACCTGGCGGAACTGGGGAGACATTTCCCCGGCACGCCCGCGACCCTGGAGGCGAGCCGGACGGTGCTCAAACGCGATACGCATCCGTGGTGCCGGACCCTGGCGGCCGCCAACCTGGGGATGGAGGGGGCGCCGGTCCTGAAGGAAACTCTCGAAAACCGATCGTTGGACGCCGACCTGTGCGCGACCGCCCTCTACCACCTGGGGCGGATCCTCCCTTCAGAGAAGATGGAGCCGGTCCTGATCGGCTATCTGGAGTCCAAGGAGTGGCCCCTCCCTTCCGCCGCCATTCAGGCGCTGGTCGAAGGGGCGGGCACCGTGAAGGCCGTCCCCGCCCTGTTGGAGCTGTCGGAGAACGGCTGGCGGCGGAGCGTCCGCCACGAAGCCGCGGGCGCCGCCGCCCGCATCCAGGCCCGCCTGGAGGGGGCGGAGGCGGGGCAGTTGAGCGTGGTGGGGACGGGCGGGGAGGAAGGACGGCTCAGCCGGCCGGGGGATCCATAGCGCTCTGCTTCCGCGCATCGCCGTTCGCTCGGCCTGAAGCCCCGGCACCATCCCCCGACTGCGGACTACGGGCTGCGGTCTACGAACAACGGTCTAAACTCTCTTCGCATTCGACAAACGCGCAGGCTGAAGCCTGCGGCTACATATCCCACCCCCCGACTACGGACTACGGTCTACGGCCTACGGACTACGCTTCTATCGTTACAACAGCCGCACCACCGGCTGCTCGTCCATCAGGAGACGCCGGGTCTTGAGGTCGCTGACGGTGGCGGTGAGCCATCGGTCGGCGTTGACCCCGAAGGCGATCTCCAGGCGGGCGCTGCGGTCGTGGGGCGAGTGGGGCGGGTCGAGGCGGCCGAGGGCGGGATCGGAGGCGTTGAGGGGGACCACCACGCGGTCGCCGCTCCCCTCGAGGGCCTTGAGGCGGCCCGCCGAGTCCCAGGCGAACTGCCGCTCGCCGTCCCGTCCACGGCCGATCTCGCAGATCTCCAGTTTGAAGACGCGCTCCGGCTCTCCGCGGGAGCAGGTGGGGACGAGGCGGCCGGTCCAGAGGTCGGGGGCCGTGGGAAACCGCGTGCCCCGCGGCACCACCACGGTGTGCTCCGGCTGGTGGGTGCCGGGGTCGTAGGTGACGAAGGCGTAGTCGTGGATGATGAAATCGCCCGCCTCCGCCTTTCCGGCGGAGAAGACCGACGCCCCGAGGACGACCGCCCCGAAGGGCTGCCACGCCCGGACGCGGTCGCGGCCGTAGCGCGCCTCCATCATCGGGTAGACGCCCGGCAGGAGGCTGGAGCCGCCCACCATGAGCACCTCGTCGATGGCCTCCCCCGGAGGGACCTCCGCCTCGATCTCCTCCAGGCACCCTTCGATCATCCGGTAGAGCCCCCGCTCGTGCAGGAGGGAGGCGAACCGCTCCCGCGTGTATTCGGGCGGTTCCGGGCACGGGCCCGGGGCGCCGCGCCGCGCCGAGGGCGGGGGCGGGACGCGGAATAGGACTTGTTCGTGCAGGTAGAGCGCCTCTTTCACCCGTTTCGCCTCCAGGAGCAATTGGCGGTGCCAGAAGCTCTTCTCCTCCGTCTCCTCCAGGCGCCAGCCCTCCCGGGCCGCGAGGTCGCGCAGGATCCACTCGTCCGCCATCCAGCCCCCGGCGAGGCGGCCGGTCTTGGCCAGGACCCGGCATTCCCCCTTGCGCGTCCCGGCGGGGGAGAGGTGGACCAGGGCCAGGTGGAAAGTGCCTCCGCCGAAATCGAGGACCAACGCCAGGGCGTCCTTGAGGAGTCCCATGCCGTATCCGAGGGCGGCGGCCACGGGCTCGTCGGCGAACCGGGCCCGGCGGATGCCGAGGGAGCGGGCCAGGGTGAGGAGTTCGGCTCGGTAGGCCTCGTAGGCCTCCACCGGGACCGTGAAGGCCGCCTCGCGGATCCGTTCGCCGGTCCGGCGCCGGATCTCCGCCAGCAGTTCGCGGGTGAAGGCACGCGCCACGCGGCGGGCGGAGACGGGGCGCCGGCCCCGCCGCACCAGCGGCTTGAGGGGGGCGCCGGCGAGTTCGAGCTTGAACGAGGGGGCGAAGCCGGGATGGAAGGCGGTGGCATTGGCCTGGAGCGCCGGGAGGCCGATGAGGGCCTGCCGCCCGAGGAAGAGGCGGCGGTCCACCAGCGGCCAGGCGCCGATCCGGTCCCAGAAATCGTAATGGGGCGGGAAATGGGTGGCGGAGGGGACGAGGGCCTCCGCCTCGGCGGGGGCGTGCTCGTCCAGGGCGAGGGCGATCCCCGGAAGGGGAAGGAGGCGCGGGCCGCCGTCGGGGTCACTCCAGTAGGCCACCTTGCTGTAGGTGGTCCCCAGGTCGATGGCCCAGCCGTTCAAGAGGGCTCCGGCATGGAACGCAATTGGGACTGCATTGGACCGGATTATAGCATCGGCACCCTTGCCTCGGCCCGGACAAGAAAGAACGCCGTCCGCGGGGACGGCGTCGGAAGGCCTCGATGCGGGGTTGTACCGTCCGGGAGCGGACCCGTGCCTACCGCCCCTCCCATTTACGGAGGACCAGAGAGGCGTTGGTCCCGCCGAAGCCGAAGGAGTTCTTGATGGCCACCCGCACCTCCCGCTTGACGGCCGTGTTGGGAGTGTAATTCAAGCCGGCGCACTCGGGATCGGGAACCTCCTGGTTGACCGTGGGGTGGACCACGCCGCGCTGAAGGGTCATGGCGGCGACGGCGGTTTCGACGGCCCCCGCCGCGCCGAGGAGGTGGCCGATCATACTCTTGGTGGAGTGGATCTGGAGGTTCCCGGCGTGGTCGCCAAAAACCTTCTTGACGGCGAGGGTTTCGATCTTGTCGCCCGCCGGGGTGCTGGTGCCGTGGGCATTGAGGAGGTCCACCTCTTCAGGGCGGATCCCGGCGTCGGCGAGGGCGGCGCGCATGCACCGCACGGGGCCGTCGCCGTCCTCGGACGGGGCGGAGATGTGAAAGGCGTCCCCGCTCATGCCGAACCCGACGATCTCGGCGTAGATCTTCGCCCCGCGCTCTTGGGCCGCTTCGAGGGTCTCCAATATGAGAATACCGCCCCCCTCGCCGAGGACGAAACCGTCCCGCCCGGCGTCCCAGGGCCGCGAGGCCTTTTCGGGGGCGTCGTTGCGGGTGGAGACGGCGCGCATGGAGGCGAACCCCGCGATGGCGATGGAGCACACCACGGCCTCCACCCCGCCGGCGATGGCGGCGTCGGCGTCCCCGTAGTGGATCATCCGGCAGGCCTCGCCGATGGCGTGGGAGGCGGTGGCGCAGGCGGAGACGGGGCTCACGTTGGGGCCCTTGGCGCCGCAGGCGATGGAGATCTGCCCGGGGGCGAGGTTGATGATGACGCCGGGGATGAAGAAGGGGGAGACCCTCTTGTGCCCCTTCTCGGACATCTCCCTGACCGTCTTCTCGATCCAGGGCAGGCCCCCGATGCCGGAGGAGACGGCCACGGCCACCCGTTCGGCGTTGGCCGGGGTGATGGCGAAGCCGGAATCCTGGAGCGCCATCTTGGTGCAGGCGAGGGCGTAATGGATGAAAGTGTCGTTGCGGCGGATCTCTTTGGGGTCCACCCACTCCTCGGCTTTGAAATCCTTCACCTCCGCGGCGATCTGCACGGGGAAGTCGGGGGCGAACTCGAACTTGGTGATCCTGCCGACACCGGTGCGGCCCGCGATGAGGGCCTCCCAAACCGGTTCGACGCCGGTGCCGACCGGGGTCACCAGCCCCAGGCCGGTGATGACGATGCGCCGCTTACTTGGCATGCTGCTCGATATATTTGATGGCGTCGCCGACGGAGCGGATCCCCTCCGCGTCGGAGTCGGGAATGTCCACCTTGAACTCCTCCTCGAAGGCCATGACCAGTTCCACCGTGTCCAGCGAATCGGCCCCCAAATCGTCGATGAACTTGGCCTCGGGAAGAACCTTGCTTTCGTCCACGCTCAACTGCTTTGCCACGATCTGCTTGACCCGTTCCTGGATATCCATGTGAAACCTCCTGAAAGGATTTAAGACGCCGAATTATACCGCCAAAGAGGCCAAAAGGCAACCCAAAGGGGAAATCGGGACCGGCGGGGAAACCGCCGTTCCAGGACCGCGCGCCGGCAGGGGAAGATGGCCCTCAGCCGGGGGCGGACAAGAAGGGGGTGCGCCAGACGGCCCAGTCAGGAAGGGGAGAGAGGACGGCCAATCCCATGCCGGGCGGGGGATCAAGGGGAGGTTCCGGGGATCAGGAAATTAAGTCCCAAACCTCCGTCGGATCGGCCCCCGGGACCTGCTCCGTTTCGAAGCGGCAGAGCTTCAAGCGGTCACTCCGCCAGCGGTTCCCATTTGGCTTCGGTGCGCTCCTCGACGCGGGCGCGGCCGGTGAATTCGTAAAGGGAGCGGTAGTTGTAGGTCCACCCCAGGATGGGGGAGCCGCCCCCGGAATGGGTGGTGATGAAGAACCGGTGCGAGAGGGACCCGAAGGAGGAGGCCACCTCCATGGCCGTGGCGGGCTTGCCGCGGCTGGGATCGGCGGGGACCCAGCCGAAGGGGGGGAGGTAGACCTCGGCCCAGCGGTGGTAAACGTCGTCGATGGAGCCGTCGTCGTGCCGGACCACGACCCCCGCCTCGTACCGAGCGGGAAGGCCGGCGGCCCGAGCCAGGGCGAGGAAGGCGAAGGTGAACTCGGAACAGGAGCCGTTGCCGCGCTCGAGGACGGTGGGGGCGGCGTTCCATCCCCCCGTCCGGACATATGGCATGTTCATATGAAGATAACGGTGAATCTTGAAGGCGATCCAGAAAGGGTTGGTCTCGCTCCCGACGACCTTCCGGACCAGGTCGCGGACCACCGGATCGCCGATCTTCAGCTTGTCGCCGTCGACGAGGTACCGGCTCCGGACCTCGGCCGGAATGGCGCCGAGGGGCCCGACCCATTCGGGGAGGATGAACCACTGGAGGTCGCGCGTCTCCACTTCGGCCCGGTAGGACAGCGTCAGTTCACCCCCGGCGGGGAGGGTCCCCGTCAGGCGGGCGAAGGGCTGTCCCCAGGCGTCCGTGACCCGCTCCGTTCCGGCTTGGACGATCGTTATGGGTCTGAGGAGTTTCTGGTGGGGGCCGTCCTCTCCGAGGCAGGCGTAGAGGCGGGCCTCCACCTCCCCGGAGGGGCCCAGGTTCTCCAGGGTCTGGGTGAAGGTCACGGCCCGCCGATGGGGGGCGCCCAGGGTGTAGGGACGGGGCGAAAGGGAGATATCCAGCTCGTAAAGCGCCCGCTGCTCGAAGTCCACCACCCAGAGGGAATCCCCCATCCGGGCCAGGCCGGCGGGATAGGGGCCGGGGGAGGGGAGGACGGCGAAAAGGGTCCCGTCGGGTGCGGCCACCGCCAGGCGGTCGCCCCTGCGGTCGGCGAGCCAGAGGTAGCGGCCGTCCCATGCGACCCCCGAGGTGTCCAGGCCGGGCCCCTCGAAACTCTGGATCTCGGTCCCGTCCGCGGGATCCATCTTCATGAACCGCTTCCCCTCGGCGGCCCACAGGGCCGAGCCGTCCCAGGCCAGCCCGCGCACCTCCGCCTCCACATCGGCCAGGATGCGGTCCACGCGCCCCGTTTCGGGAAGGAAATGGAGCATTTTCCCCGCTTCGGGGTCGTACACCCATAAGGCGTCGCCATCGGCCGCGATCCCCCAGGGATGGCGGCAGGGAAGGGTGAGGGCGGTCCCGAAGGCGCGCGTCGCGGGGTCGAACGGAAGGGCGGTGCCGGTGGCGCGGTCCGACACGAGGAGCCCCCCGCCGAAGGGGGTCAGGCCGAAGGGCTGATCCACGGGGATCGGCGTCTTCGACAGGACGCGCCCGGGCCCGGTCCATCCCGGGGTGGAAAGGGCGAGCAGAACGACGAGAAGACAGGTGGCTGATCGGGTCATGGCGATACCTCCGAAAGGGGTAGTGGACAAGATCAGGTGCGCAGTCCCAGAAGGCGGTGGAGCCCCAGGGCGCTGAAGACGATCAACGGGGTGAGGACGGCAGGCAGGGGATGGACGACGCCCAGGTCGCCCAGCTTGGCGCAGACCGCGGCGGCCGCCCAGAGGAAGAGCCCCGCGAGAATGCTCCTTCCGAGGCCGGCCCATGGGGAACCGCCACCGAGCCCGGCCAGGGTGACGGCCAGCGAGAGAAGGACGAGAAGGGTCAGGAACCAGGGGTAAAAGATCTTCTGCCAGAACCTGACCTGCCACTCCACGGGGTTGTAGCCGACGCGGCGGAGGGCCCGAATATAGCCCGCCAACTGAACGGCGTTCATCATGCGGGGTTCGTCCAGAACCTGGCCGAACAGTTCGGGCCCGTCGGGGATCGGGATGGCCGCGCCGGCGAGCGGCCGGTACTCCACCTCGGGGCCGGCGTTGATGGCGCGCGTCCAGCCGTCGGGGGTCACCCAGCGGCCATCGACGAACTGGGCCTCGTTGCAGAAGAGGTGGCGGTCGAGGTCTCCGCGTGCGGGAAGGCGGAAGGCGTGGAGGTTGTAGAGGATGGCGTTGCGTTGGTCGTAGCCGCTGTACCGGTAGAGCCAGCCCTGCGCTCCGGCGAGGTAGAGGTCGCGTGAAAAAAACCGCCCCACGGCCGCGCGGGCCGGTTTGGCCATGATGGTTTTGCGCAATTCCAGCATCTTGCGGTTGCTGAGGGGGATATAGGTCTCCCCGATGGCGAAAAGCACGCCGCCGAACGAAAGGACGGAAAGGAGAAACGTGGCGCCCACCCGCTGCCAGGAGATGCCGAGACTTTTCAGCGCGGAGAGCTCCCGATGCCGCTCCAGGGCGGTCAACGAGAGGGCGGTGGCCACCAGGGCGGCCAGCGGCAGAATGTAATCATAGGTGATCTGCGGGAGGGAGAAAAGGTAGTACGAAAGGATGGTCCGAAGGGACACCTGGTTTCGGTGGACCTCGTCGGCCAGCTGGGAAAAATCCACCCCCAGGAACAGGACGGTGATCGTGGCCATTCCGAGGATCAGGAAGGGGAGCCATGTGCGCAGGAGGTAGCCGTCGAGAACGAAGGGGAAAACCCTGCGGAAATCGCTTCCCTGAGGAAGCTTTCTCACGGGGATGTGCGACGCCAGGCGTTTCCATCCCGGGAGCGACAGATGAAAGGAGGGGATGAGCGCGTAGGCGGCGGCCAGAAGGGCGTAAAAGGCAACGGGGGTCCATATGGCCACCCATGGGACAAGACGCCCCTCCACGCCCATCTTCTCGCCGACCGTTAAAAAGATGTAATCCGATAGGATGATGAGGAGCGAGAGAACGAACACGGGACCGCGCCCGGCCTGACGGGCCGATGTCCTTCGCAGGCCGAGGGCGAAGCCGAGGACCAGGAACACCAAAGTCGTGGCGGGAATGGCCAGGCGCTTGTGGAATTCCACGGCGGCCCGACGGCTCTGGCGGGCGTCCGACGAAGCCATGGAGGCGGTCAATTCCTTCATGGTGAGCTCGCGCAGCCCCTTGGCGTAGCTCACCGCACCCTCCCGATAGGGGGGGTAGAGGAGAAGGTCCTGTTCACCGCTGAAATTGACCTGATATTTCTTTCCTGTGGAGAACACGAGGGCCCGGGAGTCTTTGAGGCGCAGCCATATCTGATTGCCTTCGGGATTCATGTAGAGCTCCCCCCCGCGGGAGGCCACAACCTGGTCCACGAGGGGCTGGGAGTAGTCGAAGATGATCACATCGTCCCACATGCGCTTGTCCTCGGATGCGGCGCGTATGTACACCGTTTTTCCCGGAAAGGAGTCCATGAAGGTCTTGGCCTGAACGCTTTGGGTGAGCGAGGATTGAAGCAGCTCGAGGCGGTATTTGACGAGGCTTGAATTGCCCCACGGGAGGAGAAAAACCATGACGACCAAATTCAAAAGGACGAAGCCGAGGCCTGCCACGAACACCGGGCCCATGACGCTCCGCCGGGGGATGCCGAGGGAATAGATCGCGAGGATCTCCTGACCGGCCTGCATTTTTCCGATGGAGAGCAGAACGCCATAGAGCACGGCCATCGGGATGGTCACCCCCAGAATCGAGGGAAAACCCAAGACGATGATAAACAGCGATTTGAGCAGGGGAATCCCATGCCGCAACGAGAGTTCGGCAACCTCCAGAAAAGCCCGAATGATGAACAAGCTGGTATAGAAGAACAGCCCAACCAGGATGGCGGGGACCACTTCGCCTCGGAGATAGCGATTCAGCAAGCGCATTTCATTAAATTATAGCACAGCCAAAGCGTCCGATAATATATATTATGTAAAATATAATTGACCATTTGTCGTTGCGCGTGGTCCATTGTTCAATAGCCCTGATTTCAATCATTTATGACAATCCCCCGCTTCTTTCTGGAGCCTCTCGGTGTAGCCTTTCGCCTGTCTTCGAGATCGGGGCATTATTAAATATCAGCTGGAACCAATTAGGATGCTTTTGCTGGGCTATAGCTTCTGTGGGGCCTCGCCGCTTGTATCTTTGGATCCTCCCTTAATCTTGAAGCCTTCTTTTTCGATCTGTTTGATTACCGCTTTTAAGAAAGCAATAATCTCTGTCTTCTCTGTATTTAAGTCTCCGATCTTGATCTTGAGATTTATGGGCGATTTTTCTGACTTTGCTTCGAAATATCCGAAACTCTGCCGGGCGGCACCTTCCTTGCGCATGCGCCTTATCGCCTCCCTTCCTTTTCCGTCCATGATGGCATCGATCATTTCTCGCATTTTAATCAGATCGCCTGATTTTGATATTTCCAAAAGGATTGATTTTGCCGTAATGTCGGCATGCCGACAGAGGTCCTTGATTTCCTCCGGAAGTCCGGCGATGGCCATGATTTCAGTTACCGTGGAGCGTTTTTTCCCTATTTTCTGAGCGATCATTTCGTGGCTATATCCGTATTTTTCCTGCAGTGCGGTATATCCGAATGCCTCTTCGAAGGGATCTAAATCCTGCCTTTGAAGATTTTCCACAAGCGCCAATTCCAGGCTTTGGGCTTCGCTTTCAATGGGAATCTCAAGGCATGGAAGATGGGTTAGGCCGCAAGCCACGGCGGCGTGATAGCGCCGCTCGCCGGCGATGATTTTATAGTTTCCGCCTGAAACCGGCTCGACCAGCAACGGCTCGAGGATTCCGTAATTATGGATCGATTGGATCAGCCCGTCTAACTCCCCCATCGATTTCCTGGGTTGATCCACATTGACAACTATGGCCTCAATGGGGATCATCTTTCCGATGGCATTGTCGTCGCGACTGAAAAGCGTGTCAATGAAGTGTCCGGTGTGACGCATCTTCTTGTCCTGTGGAAGTCCCCTTTTTTTAGACACGGCTGAGCACCTCTTCCGTTAGTTGATAATATTCCAGTGCCCCCCTGGAAGAAGGAGCAAATGAAAATATATCCTCCTTGTACGCAGGGGCCTCCTCGAGTCTGACATTTTTATGGATGATGGTTTTAAAGAGTTTGGCGCCAAAGACCTGCAGGATCTGCTGGTGAATGTCGCGCGAAAGGATCGTTCTCCCGTCATAAATCGTCAAGAGGACCCCGAGGATCTGCAAATTGGGATTGACCCGCTTTTTGACCTTGTCGATCGTCTCGACAAGATCGTCAGTCCCTTCAAGGGCGAAATAGGAAGATTGGATGGGCACAAGAACATGCGTGGAGGCCACCATGGCGTTGACGGTGAGGATGCCAAGCGTTGGCGGAGTGTCAATGACGATGTAATCGAAATCCTTTTTGACCTTTGAAAGGGTATCCTTCAAGCAAAAATGGGCCTCCAACTCCCCCGCAAGGGTCGCTTCAAGTTTGGCCAGGGCAATGGAAGCGGGGGCAAGATGGAGATTATCGGTCTGCGTCTTTTGAATGATCTCTCTGATCGGGCATCCATGTGGCACGAGGGCTTCATAGATGTTTCGATAGCCGCTCTCCGGCCGCAGAAACGAAATGGTGGCATTCGCCTGCGGATCCATGTCCACGAGGAGGGTTTTGTTTCCTTTGTGGGCAAGGGCGGCGGAAAGATTGATGGCGGTCGTCGTTTTCCCAACCCCCCCCTTCTGATTGGCAACGGAAATGATCATCTGATTTCCACCTACATTTTATATTTTCCGAGGGCCTCCGGATCGAGTTCCTCAAGCCAGCGGCGCAGTTTTTCCGTCTCCTCCCCTTCCGAACTGATGTCAATGCTTTGCGCTTTCTCGAGCACAAGGGAATCGGCGTATATGGGACAGTTGGATCGAACGGCCAGGGCAATCGCGTCGGAAGGACGGCTGTCCACCGAGATCTCACGCCCCCCCGCGGTCAACCGAATGACGGCGTAAAAGGTGTTCTCCTCCAGGGAATTGATGACGACATCGATCAACTTTGCTCCCAGGGCTTCCACAACGCTTGTGAAAAGGTCGTGGGTCATGGGACGGGGAGATGCGACGCCGTCCAATTTCATGGCGATGGCGTTCGCCTCGAAGATGCCGATCCAAATCGGAAGATATCGCGTCGCCCCTTCCTGTTGAAGGATGAGGACGGGCATGTTCGAGACGGGATCCAGAATGATCCCCTTTAATACCATCGGGATTTGCATGGGTCGCTCGGTTACCAGTGTAGGAGATGCTGATGCCATTTGTCAAGGGGCTTAAATGATCGCGGGCGGAAAACGCGGAATTCCGTTGAAGTCGGAAAGGAATGGGTGTAGAATCATCCCAATCCATAAGAAGGGAATAATGTATGCGACTATTATGCATTGGAGTCCTATGTGTATCCTTCACGATCATGGCACAGGAAGGGAAAGCGCCCGACGCCCAGGGGTTCATTGACGGCCTGACGGGGCGCGTCGCTCCCTTGTCCAAGGCCTTGGCTTTGAATTATTGGGAGGCGACGGCGACCGGGAACGACGCGCTTTATGCCAAGCAGGGTGAACTCGAATTGGAGTTGCGAAGGGTTTTCGCGGAGAAAGAGGGATTCGAAACCGCGCGCGCCCTCAAGGCGGACGCTTCCATCACCGATCCCCTGCTCCGGCGCCAGATCGAATTGATCCACCTGGCCTATTTGGAGAACCAAATGGACCCGGTGCTTCTGGAGCGGATGGTCTCCCTCTCCAACGCCATCGAAGCCAGGTTCAATACCCACCGCGCGCTCTTCGAGGGCAAGAGGGTTTCCGACAACCTCCTGGCCGAGGTTTTGAAAAGCGAAAGGAATGTCGGCCGCCGAAAGGCGGCATGGGAGGCCTCCAAAACCGTCGGAGAGGCCGTCTCCTCCGATCTCATCGCGCTGGTCAAGTTGCGCAACGAGGCGGCGCGACAGCTGGGGTTCCGGAATTATTACGAGATGCGGATGACGCTCAACGAACAGGATCCTGCCGAAATCGCGCGCCTCTTCGACGAACTGGCCCGCGTCACCGAATCCCCCTTCCTCAAGATCAAGGCCCGCGTGGATGCGGCGGTTCAGAAGCGGTTCAAGGTCAAGCCCAAGGCCATTCGCCCCCACCACTATCAGGACTTTTTCTTCCAGGAGGTGCAGGAAGTCGGCGAGGTGGACATGGACGCCCATCTTGCCGACAAGGACGTCCGCAAGATGGTCGAGGCTTTCTATAACGGGATCGGCCTGCCGGTGACGGAGATGCTCGACCGTTCCGACCTCACCGAACGAGATGGCAAATACCAGCACGCCTACTGTATCGACATCGACCGGATGGGCGACGTGCGGACCATGTGCTCCCTGAAGAACAATCGCTATTGGCTGGAGACGCTGATGCATGAACTCGGCCACGGGGTCTATTCCATGAACATTGATGCCGGCCTGCCCTGGTTCCTGCGCGAGGACGCCCACACTTTCATCACCGAAGCGGTGGCCGAGCTCTTCGGCGCCCTGCCCACCAATCCCGTGTGGCTCAAGAGCTCCGTCGGCCTGCCCGCGCAGGTGGTGGATGGATGGGCCCCGGACCTCGCCCTGGAGAAAAAGATGGGCCTGCTCATCTTTTGCCGCTGGAGTCTGGTCATGGTCCATTTCGAGCGGGCCTTGTACGAAAATCCGGACGGCAACCTTAACGCGCTCTGGTGGGACCTGGTGGAAAAGTATCAGAAAGTCCGACGGCCCGACAAGCGGAACAAACCCGATTGGGCGGCCAAGATCCATCTCACCAGTAGTCCGGTCTATTACCACAACTATATGCTTGGAAACCTTTATGCCTCTCAATTGCTTCATCATATGGCCTCAACCGTGGCCGGTCATCCGGACATCAACACCCTCGATTTCGCGGGAGACTCTCGGCTGGGGAAGTTCCTCCGGGACCAGGTGTTCGCTCCAGGAAAAACCCTGCGATGGGACGCGCTCGTCGAACGCTCCACGGGCAAGCCCCTTGATCCGGCGTTTTTTGCCTCAGATGTGGCGATGCCCTGACTAAAAGGCTTTAACGCTATTATATAGCCATATGCGCGTTTCGGAGATATTTTACAGTCTTCAAGGGGAGGCCCAGGCCGCGGGCCTCCCCTGCTGCTTCGTTCGGCTGGCCGGTTGTCCTTTTCGGTGCACCTATTGTGACACGGCCTATGCGAGGGAGGAGGCCGCGGAGGAGGCGACCGTAGAATCCATCCTCGAGCGTTTGCGTGTTCACTCCTGCCGCCTGGTGGAGGTGACCGGCGGTGAGCCCCTCGCCCAAGCGGAGACGCCGGCCCTCCTGCAGGCCCTTAGTGAGGCCGGCTGGTCCGTCATGCTGGAGACCTCCGGCCATCTTCCCCTCGACCGGATCCCCCCCTCCACGGCCATCGTGATGGACATCAAGACGCCCGGGTCCGGCCATCCGGGTTTCCACGCCCCCAATCTGGCCCGCCTGACTCCGCGTGATGCGGTCAAATTCGTGCTTTGCGACAGGAACGACTTTGACTGGGCGTGCGCCCGCGTGCGGGAATTGGACTTGGCGGCGCGGGTCCCGATCTTCTTATCCCCGGCCTGGGGCGTTCTCCAGGCCGCCGAACTGGCCGACTGGATCCTGGATGAGGCGCTTCCGGGCGTGCGCCTCCAGCTTCCCCTTCACAAAGTGCTGTGGGGGAACGGTCCGGGGCGCTGATCCCCGGAGCGCCGTTCGCTTAGGGCCGCCCGCAGTCGGCGATAGGCCGGACGGGCGGCATTTTCTCCCTTCCGCTGCTTCACCCCGAAAGAGGCGCGCCGGTAGGCACCGAAAAAGGCCGCCGCCTCGGCGGCCAGGCCGGGCGATTGGGCCAGGACGGCCTGTTCCACCGCCTGCGGCGTCAGGGTACTCTCCCGCGCCTTGGTCAGGCGTGCGGCCGCCCGCCTGAGCCGGCGGTACCGCCGAAGGAGCACGGATTCCGGCCGGAAAGAATGCGCCGCCTTCAGGGCCGCCAACGCCAGGAGCGCGGCCCCGGCGAGCCATCCCCCCGCGCGTCCGACCGGGCCGGACGCCTCCTCCAGGGTTTCGAGCAGGTCCACTTGGTCCCCGAAGGCGAAGCCGATGACATGGCGGTCCCAGAAAAACGATATCGTCTCCCAAAGGAACTGCGCCTGGCCGGCCAGTGTTCCGCGGACGAGGGAGGGACGGAAGTCCGGCGGGGTCGGATCCACCACGACCCAGGCCCCGTCCATCCAGGCCTCCACCCAGGCGTGGGCGTTGCGGAACCGGACCACATAGTAGTCCTGAAGGGGGTTCCGCTCCCCACCCATGAAGCCTGCGGCGACCCTGGCGGGGATCCCCCGGGCGCGCAACAGGAGCGCTCCGGCCGTGGCGTAGTACTCGCAATGCCCGCTTTTGCGGACGAACAGGAACTCCCGCAGGGGGTCCCGCGCGGCCCCGTAATCCTCGATGGCGTACCGGAATTCCGAGGCGAAGTACCCGGTCATCCGGGCGACCTGGGCCGGCGGATCCAATCCCTCCGGCATGATCTCCCCTGCCAGGGCGCGCAATTCACGATCCAGCGCCGGGGGCAGGGCCAGGTGTCCTTCCCCCGCCGGGTCCGGCGGCGGGGCCGCTTCGGGGTCCACGAAGGCCCGGTAGTGGAATTGACGGCGCGACACCGCCGAGGAAAGGCGCACGGTGCCGTCGATGCCCGCGTGGGCATATGCCAGACGCGCCTCGAGCCCGGCCGTGCCGTAAGGGAGCGGAAGGTATTGGGGGGAGAGTTCCTTGGGAAACAGCTCGTAGGATGGACGCCGGCGCCCCTCGCGCGGGCCCAGCCAGGCCGTTCCGTCCGGGCGGAACCGGACCATCCGGTGGCGCATGGCGCCGTTGCCCCAGTCGCGGCCGCGGAAATCGCTGAAGGTGCGGGCCCTCAGGCGGAGCGACTCTTCCCCGATCCCGGGCCCCTCGTAGCGCACTCGAAGGGCCACCCGCTCATCGTTTCTGCTCATCGCAACTCCGCCGAGGCCCAGGGAATCGAGGGTGAAGGCCGGGGCCTCTCCGGCGCGCTGTTGAACGCCGGGCACATAGGGGTCCCGCAGGCGCGGCAGCACGAGAAAGAGCGGGGCCGCGATCAGGAAACACGCCCCCGACAGAACCGCGGCCGTCCGGCGCGCGGACCGGGGGGGGGCGCCGGCGGCCTGCATCAACCAGGAGGCATACAGGACGGTCAGCGCCAAAAGGTGGAGCGCCAGGAGCGGGTGGGTGGAGTTCGCGGCGCCGGCAACGGCAAGGAAGAAGGCCAAAAGGGCGAATTGGGCCCGGTCGCGCCCGGTCCGCAGATGGAACGCCTTCAGCGCGATAAGGCTGAGGGAGAGGTGGACGGCCACCTGGATCAGCCGTCGCGAAATGAACATCATGTCCACCACGAAAAGGGCCAGGCAGGCCAAGGAGAATGCGTTCATCCAGGGGGCGCTCATCTCGGCGGGCCGGCGCCCCCCGCGGACCCGCCAGGCCTGCGCAAGCAGCGGGGCGGCATAGAGGGCCCCGGCCCACCAGGGGACAAGGTCCGTCAGCGGGAGGGGCAGGGCTCCCAGGAGGGCCGCAAGGAGAAGGTCGATCACGGCTCCCGCTCCACCAGGGCCAGGAACCCGAGCAGACGGCGGCGGTGCCCCTCGCCCGTTCCGGCCTGGATCCGGGCACCGGGGGTGCTGAGGGCCACCGGGGCCCCCCGCCGAGACAAGGCGTCACAGGAACCGGCCACCCCTTCGATCTCGTGCTCGAACCGGGCCGGGTCGGGCTCCCGGGTGTTTAGGAAAAGCTCGACGCTTCCGCGCGACCGGCGGTCGTACTCCACCCCCACCAGCTGGCCCCGCTGGGCCGATTTTTTCCAATGGATATGGCGCGGGTCCTCCCCCTCCTGGAACGGTTTCAATCCCCGGTGGTCCAGGATCTCGCCCCACCGGCTGGAGCGCTCCTTCATCCCCTCCTCCTCGCGCGTGGACCGGGGGGGGGAACCGCGCGTGTCCAGGGCGGGAAAAACAAGAACGGCGCCTCCTCCGGCGGATCGCCTGCTCCGGGCGAGAAAGCCGAAGGGGAAACGGCTCTCCAGCTCGAGGGGGGGGAGGTCGTGAAGGCCGCGCCTGGGGAACTCCACTTCGAGCCGTACCAGCCGCGACCCGCGGGGGGGGATGGGAGGGCACGGCCTGCCGTTGACCCGGATGCCGCAAAGGGTCCACCGTCCCCGGTTGAGCACTTCGACATAGATCGGGGTCGGACTCCGGGCGTGGCAATCGTTCCCCGAGGCCCTGCCGGGCGCCAGCCGTCCGAGGGAGTGAGTGGAGAGGATGCCGCTCACCACGAGCAGGGCGAGCATCAGGGCCGCGATCATGTAGAGGGCGTTGTTACCGGTGTTCGCGGCCGCGGCGGAGACGACCGCCGATAGGAAAATGTAGGCGAACCCGAGGGGAAGGACCCGGATCCGCATGCGGTCAGACGGGGACGGGGACCGACTCGGCGATCTCCCCGATGACCTCCCCCATGGGGGCGGCGCCGTCCCTGGCGAGCATCCGGTGCGCCAGCACCGGACGGACCAGGGCCAGAACGTCGTCCGGGGTGACGAAGGCGCGATGCCTGATCAGGGCATGGGCCCGGGCGCACCGGGCCAGCTGGATCCCCGCCCGCGGACTCGGGCCCAGAAGGATGCGGCGGTCGGACCGAAGGGATTCCATGATGGCATGAAGATACTGGAGCACCTTGTCGCCCAGGTGGACCTCCGCCGCCTGCTTCTGGAGCTCCAGGAGGCCTTCCCGGTTCAGCCCGGGGCGCAGGCCATCCAAAGCGGGTTCCATGTTCCCGGAGCGCATCAGGGCGCGCTCCACCGCGGCTTCCGGATACCCGATGGAGAGGCGGAGGGTGAACCGGTCCATTTGCGATTCGGGAAGGGGGAAGGTGCCGGAGAATTCCAGCGGGTTCTGCGTGGCCAGGACGAAGAACGGATCGGGCAGGGGCCGGCGGCGGCGGTCGAGGGACACCGCTCCCTCCTGCATGGCCTCGAGAAGCGCCGATTGCGTCTTGGGGGTCGCGCGATTGATCTCGTCGGCCAGTAGAACATGCGTGAAAACGGGGCCCGGAACGAACTCGAACTCCTGGCTCCGCTGGTTGAACAGCGTCACCCCCAGGATGTCGGCCGGCATCATGTCGGAGGTGAACTGGATCCGCTGGAATTCCAGGTCCATCCCCCGGGCCAAAGCCCGGGCCAGGAGCGTTTTGCCGACTCCGGGAACGTCCTCCAGCAGAACATGGCCGCGGGCGAGCAGGGCGGCGGCGGCAAGGCGCACCACCTCCTCCTTGCCCAGCATCACGCTGTTGACCGAGGCGAAAAAGGCATCCAGCCGGTCCATGGGGGTCATCCTATCCTTATACGCACGGCGGCTCCGAAGTATTTCCTTGATAAAATAAACGGACGCGGAAAGCCCAAGGGCTTTCGCGCGTCCGGTCGGGCGATGAGGCGAGCGCTTACTTGCCCTGGCTGGGGGAGACCGGCAGACCGGTCAGGGCGCCGTCATCCTGGATGGCGGAGGTGGTGTCGCCCGCGGTGGTGAGATTGTCCAGATAAAACTTCCGGAAGAGATTGGCATTGCGCTGGATCACCAGATCGGCTTTGCGCACGGTCACGAGGGCATCGGGGGTCTCGGATGGCACGGAACCGCCGATGATCACGATGAGATCGCTGAGGGTCCGCCCGTTGAGTTGGGCGCCGATGTTCCAACCCAGGGAGGGCTTGAGGCCGAGGGTTTCCAGGAAGGAGACGGCATCCTGCTCTGAGACCCCTTCGGGGAGCTTGGCCTTGATGACCTTGACGATCTTCACCGACACCTGCCCTTGGGTGATGATGGCATCGGGTTCCTCCTGGCCGAAGGCCAGGACGGCGAAGCAACACAGAGCGAACAGCATCAGCATACGTTTCATAGGATCGAACCTCCTTGGTATTTGCCTTTGCACTATAGCCGAACCGGGGGCGATTGTCAAGTCAAACCAGCATCCGCTTCTTTTTTGGGGGTTCCTTTTTGACGCCCTTCTTGGCCAGCGTTTCCTCGTCGTAACCCTTGTAGTAATAGTAATAGTGGTAATAGCTGTAAGCGGTGTCCCGCTCGAAATCCACGTCGTTGATCACCGTCCCGATCAGGTTGGCGCCTCCCTTGATGAGGCCCTGGACGCATTGACGGATGATCCGGCGGTCCAATTCGTTGTAGCGGATGACGAGAAGCGTCATGTCGGCCAGGGTTGCGAGGAGCACCGGGTCCGTCACCGACAGGATGGGGGGGGAATCGATGATGACCCAGGTGAATTTCTCCCGCAGGTGGCGGATGAATTCGGCGAAGGCCTTCCGGGTGATGAATTCCGGGGGGTTGGGGGGGAGCGGGCCGGAGGGCAGGACCCACAGGTTGGGGATCCCCGTCTCCTGGGTGATCTCGGCCTCGCTCTTGCCGAAAAAGAACGAGGTGATGCCGACCTGGTTGCTGATGTTGAAGGTCTTGTGGACCGAAGGGCGGCGGAAGTCGCAGTCGAGCAGGACGACCGAATCCCCCGCCGAGGCCAGGATATTCGCCATGTTGTAGGAGGTGGTGGTCTTGCCCTCGCCGGGACCCGAGGAGGTGACGAGGATGACCTGGTGCGGATCCTCCTTCCGGGCGAAGATGACGGCGGTCCGGAGGGACTGGTAGAACTCCTTCAGGACCTTGATCTTCTCCGGGGAGTAGCTGGGGATGACCGAAAGGACGCTTTGGCCGATGTAACGCTCCACGTCGGCCGGGGTCTTGATGGACGAATCCAGGTAGTCCAGCGCGAAGACGAACCCCAGGCCCAACAGAAGGCCCATCAACAGTCCCAGCATGGTGTTCTGCCGGGTCTTGGGGGAAATGGGGCCGGGGGGGGCGGTGGCGGGATCGATCGTGCGGATGCGGTTGATCCCCACCGTCGAAGAGAGTTCCATCTCCTTGCTGCGCCGGAGGAGGTCCTCGTAAAAGGTCTTGTCCTGCTCCCAGTTTTCCTTGATCTTGGAATACTGGAGTTGGCTGCGCGAGTAGTTGATGGATTCCTCCTTGAGGCTCTGAATGTTGCGGAAGAGCTCTTCCTCGCGGCTTTTCTTGATCCGGTATTCGGTCTCCAGGGAGGAGACCAGCCCGGCGATCTCCTGGCGAATGCCCGCCCGGATGTCCTCCAACTGCTGGCGGACCGCCTTGACGTTGGGATGGTCCTCCTTGTATTGCTTTTTGAGGTCGTTGATCCTGAGATCCAGCTGGATGCGCTGGGTGTTCAACTGACGCAGGGCGTCGTTGGTGAAGGCCTCGGGGAACGATTCGGGCGCGCTCCGGCCGCTGCGCAATTCCGTCAGGGCCTTGATCTTGGATTCGATATCGATCCTCTCCACCTTGGCCTGGGCGTACTCCTGGTTCAGGCGCTGGATCTGCTCGGTCACCACGCTTTCTCCGGAATTGGTCAGGTAGACGCTCTGGCTGCTCTGCTGGAACTGGGTGAGGCTCTTTTCGCTCTCGTCGAGTTTCATGGAGATGGGCTGCAACTGCTCGGTGATGACGGTCAGGATCTTCTGGGACTTGCTGAGATTGTCGAGGATGTTCAACCGGGAGTATTCGTCCACGAGGGTGTTCACCCAGTTCGCCACCCGGTCGGGGTCGGTCCCGCGCATCTTGATGTTCAGGATGTTGCTCTCCTCAAGGCGTTCCACCTTGATGGCCCCCTGGAAGGCGCGCGCCGGGTCCCGGGCCTGGTTGAACGGGAAACCGGGGTCCTGGGCGAAAAGGGCGGCGACCTGTCCTGCCAGGCGGTAGGATTGGATGACCCGCACCTGTTCTCCCATGTAGTAGTTGAAATCGAACCAGTAGGTGGGCGAATAGACCTGGCTCTGGGTGAGCTGGGGGGCGCTGACATCGATGCTGATGGTGGAGACGGCTTCGTAGACGGGGGTCTGCATCTTCGACCATACGAAGGCCCCCGCCCCCAGCAGCACCAGGAAGAGCAGCACATAATAGCGGCCCTTCCAGACGATCCGGAGATACTCCTTGATGTGGATGTGGGTGAGAAGGGCGTCGCCCTCCCCCTCGGGCAATTGGAACAACGGTTCGGAGGCCATACGGTCAGAAGATCCTTTTGTTGATGATGAGGGTGTCGGAGGGAAGGAGAAGGATGTCCTCGGCCTTTTGGCTTTTGATGTCGCGGTAGTTGACCTTGAGGATCTCCTTGTCGCTCCCCGACTCGCGGTGCAGTTCGATGTCCTTGACATTGGCGAACTTGCCGAATCCCCCCGCCAGGGCGATGGCCTTGAGGAGGGTGGTGTCGGGGGTGATCTCGTACCTGCCCGGCTTGGCGACCTCGCCCTGGATGTAGAAATAGCTCCTGGGCGTGATGGTGAGGGTGTCCCCGGGCAGGACGCGCATTTGCATCCTCGGGCTCGTCCCGGCGATCAGGTCCGCGACCCTGATGGTGTAGACGCCGGTCTTGCCCAGCGTCTCCGGGCGCTGAAGGGTGACGACGTCCCCCGCGTCCGGGGTGAGCCCCCCCGCTTCGGTGATCACCTCGAGCACCGTCATGGGCCCCTTGAGGTACTTTCGGCCGGGCTGCTTCACCTCACCGACGACATTGACGGCGTAGGAGCGGAACTCCTTGACCGCGAGGGACAACTGGGCGTCCACGAAATAGTCCTTCTCCAGCAGTCGCTCCATCTTTTCGGCCGCCGCCTGCGGCGAGAGGCCCCCGATGGATACGGTGTTGATGAGGGGGAACCGGATGCTCCCGTTCTCCCCGATCTCGTAATCGCCGGAGAGCTGGGGCTCGCCGTACACCGTCACGGTGACGATGTCGCGGGGGCCGAGGATGTAGCCGTCGGACGGACCGATGGTCAAAGCATCGCCCTCCCCGGGGGAAACCGCGGGGAGGGCGGTGGATACAGCCAAGGCCAGGAGGCCCGTCAGCAGTCGGCGCGACATGGGAGGATCGGGCGGGCCGGGCTATCGCCCGGCCCCCAAGCGGATCAGTAGCCGATGACGAGGTTCAACAGAACGGCGTTGACTTTGTAGTCGCAACCCTGGAAGCAGACCTCGGTGGAATCCCGTTCCTCGTGCCGCAGGTTGAGGCGCGCGGAGACGAGCGGGCTGAAGTGGTAGCCGATGTGGCCGAGGATGCCCCAGGTGTCGTCCGTCCGATTGAAATCGTTGTAGTCGTTCTTGGCGAACAAGGCCCCGACCGAGCCGAACAGCCGTTCGACGATCGTGAAGTTGTAGGCCAGCTGGATGGTGTTGTTCGTATAGGAGGTCACGGTCTCGTAATTGGATGCGTAGGCCCCGCGGTTGATGGCCAGCGTCAGATTGCGGGAATCGGCGAAGTTCCAGACGACGCTGGCGGCCGCGCTCCAGTCGGCGTAGTCCTCATCGGTCCCGTCGAAATCGAGGTCCTCGTAACCGACCTTGATCGAGGCGTTGACGGTGGGGGTGAAATCGCCGTAGAACTGCACGTAATAGTTGTAGCCGCTGTATTCGCGCCAGTTCACGGTGCCCTCCGGGCTGAAGTTCTTGTAGTCAATGCCGAGGGCCATGCGAAGAAGGGGGTTCATGTAGCGCTGGAAGGAGACGCCGAAGGTCTCGCTGGACCAGTCGTACCATGCGAAATTCGAATAGGAATTGTCGAAATCCACGTCCTGCATGTCGGCGTAGAGCCCGAACCCCGTCGTGTCGCTGAAGAAGTACTTGAGGTCGAGCATCGCCGTGTTTTTGTTGAACGGCGCGTCGTTGTAGACCAGCTCGGCTCCGGGATCGAGCTCCGTCACCTCGAGAATGCCGTCCTTGATGTAGTGGTCGGCGATCTTCAGCTCAAGGCCGCCGGGCGTTTTGAAAGACGCTTCGGCATCGAAAAAATGGGTCCAGTTCTCGTTCAGCTCCATGTCGGCGTAATCCCGGTACTGCGGAACCCAAGCGAAGCGAAGATAGCTGGTTTCCTTGGGAAGCTCGAGCATGATCTTCGGCCGGATGGTGTAAATGTCGTCGGAAACTTCGTTCTTCTCGGTGAGGAAGATGTTGTCCTTGTTTTCGTAAACAAACTCCACCGAGGGGGAGAGCACCATCTTGCCGATAATGATCCCTTCCTTGGATGGCTCCCCGTTGGTTTCCTGGATCATGGAATCCTGGGCGAAAGCGAAAGCGGAAACCAACACGACCAGCAGCATGGCAAACTTCTTCATACGGGCCTCCTAAATAGAGTCACAGCGATATAGTTTATCATAATTTAAGCCGCTGTCAAGTATTCTTTTGTTCCGTGGGGGCGCCCCTGCTCTGACCGGGTGCCCGGCAGGTCTGAGGGCCCCGATGGGGTGGGGGGTTGACGAGGTGGGGTATAATAACGGTCCGGCGCCCATAGCTCAATTGGATAGAGCATCTGACTACGGATCAGAAGGTTAGGGGTTCGATTCCCTTTGGGCGCGTTCTTTTGCCTTCCCCGGCGAGTCCGGCCTTCCGGCCGGCGCGGCAAGCGTCATCCGCCTCCCGTCCATCTCCCCCGCCCCCTGCCCCATGCCCGGCAGGCCGCCGCCGCTTACCGCGACCCTGCGGGCCTCGCCTGCCCCCCACGCCCAATGGGAAGGTCGATGGGAGGGGGGTTGAGCACCGGGGGGACGAGACGCGGGGGCTCTTCCCGTCCCCGCAGGGGACGGGCTCGATTCCCTTTGGGCGCGTTCTTTTGCCTTCCCCGGCGAGTCCGGCCTTATTCCCAGCGCAACGCTTCGATAGGTTTGAGCCCTGCCGCCCGCCGGGCCGGGAAGAACCCGAATCCCACGCCCACGGCGAGGGAGACCCCGGTGGCGACGAACACCGACCAAAGCGGCACCGCCGTGGTCCAGTCGGCCAGCCATCCCACCAGAAACGCGATGGCCACCCCCAGGACGATCCCCAAGACCCCCCCGCCCCCGGCGATCAGGCTGGCCTCCAGAAGGAACTGGAGCAGGATTTCACTGCGCCGCGCTCCCACGGCCCGCCTCAACCCGNNGATGCCGATGCCGCCGACCAGCAGGGAGATCCCCGCGATGCACCCCATGACGATGTTGAAGATGCGCTGGGTCTCCTGCCGTTGTTTCAGCAGAAGGAGCGGCACCACCACTTCCGCGACCTCGCGGTCGGGGTGGAGACGGTCCAGCGTCCGTTCAGCGAGCACTTTTTTTTCCTGAAGGTGCAGAAGGTCGTCGAAACTGAAGGCGATCTCGTCCAGAGGCGTCTCGCCGCGGCCCACCCCCTCCCTCAGCAGGTAGGAGGTCAGGGGCAGGTAGACCGCGCGCTCCGCCTCCTCGACCTGGAGTCCCTTGAGTTCTCCCCGGACCTCCACCCTCTTGCCCGTCGTGCCGACGACCCTGAACCAGGTCCGCCGCACCTTGACGAGGCCGCCCAAAGGGTCCTTGCCCCCGAACAGTTCGAGGGCGAGGCGGCGGCCCAGAACGCAAACCGGCTCCGCCCTCCTCTCGTCGTCCGCCGTGAAGAAACGGCCCCGCGCCAGGTCCAGGTGCATCAGCGTGGCGTAGTCGCTTTCGACCGCATAAACATCGGCCCGTGCGCGCGTCCGCTCGGCCAGGACCTCCTGGTTGCGCAGGGTCTTGAGCGGGCTGACTCTCCGGAGGCCCGGGAGAACGGCTTGCAGGGCCCGCTGGTCGCCCTCGGTGAGGCGGGGCGCCGTTTCGCCCTCCCGTTCCGGAGGATCCTGTGCCGCGCGCACCTTGACGATCAGGTGCTTGTCTCCCATCAGACGGACGAGGTTGAGGGCTTCCCGCTTGGCGCCCTCGCCGATGGAGAGCATGCCGATGACCGCCCCCACGCCGAAAAAGACGCCGAGGGCGGAGAGGACCGTCCGCAGTTTGTGCGTGGCGAGGGCCGTCCGGCAGACGGCGAGCGTCTCCCAGAACACAGCGTCAGGAACCGGGGGCCTTTTCCGGCGCCAGCATCAGGATGCGGTCGCCTGGGGCGAGCCCCTCCTGGACGATAATGTGGGTGGCGTTGCGTTCTCCCAGCGTCACCTTGACCGCGCGGCTTCCGAATCGGCCGCGCAGATGGACCCAGGCGCCGCCGTCTTCCTGCCGGACGCTTTCCAGGGGGACGAAAAGGACGCCTTCGTGGCCCGCCACGGTGATGGAGGCGCGGGCCGTCATGCCCGGCTTGAGCCGTTCGTCCAGGCGGTCGAGCCCGGCAACCACCTCGAACTCCTTCTTGGCGGCGTTGTACTCCCGCTTGGACCCCACCTGTCCGACGGAGCGCACCGTGCCGGGCAGGGAGAGGTCCGGAAAGGCGTCGAGGGTCACCGTGCAGGGCTGGCCCTCCTTGAGGATCCCGGCGTCCACTTCCGAAACCCACACCTTGACCTGCAGGGTGGAAAAGTCCGGCAGGGCGATGATGGAGAACCCCTGCCACACCGAATCCCCCACCTGGACCTTTCCCGACTCCCCCCCCTTCCAAATCTCGTTGATGACCACCAGGCCGGGCGAGGGGGCGCGGATTTCCATTTTTTTGAGGGAATCGAGAACGAAATCGTACTGGCTCTGCGCATTCTTCCGGCGAACCTCGAGGATGCGGGCCTGGGACACGGCCGCGTCGCGCTCCGCGTCCAGCTTGCTCCGGGTCCGCTCCAGGCGGTCCCCGGCGTTCTGGAGCCGCAGGCGCGCCTGGTCCAGTTCGCGCCGGGGCACCAGCCCCTCGTCCTCGACCAACTGGACGCGGGCCAGGTCGTAATCCAGCTGGGCGCCCATCAACTGCATGGCGTAATCATCCTCCAGGGCCTCCAGTTGGGCCTCTTTCTGGCGGATCTCCGCCTCGAGGCTTCTCAACTCGGCCTCCCGTTCGGACCGCTCCTTTTCGAGTTCGGCGGGGTCGAACCGGACCAGCAGGTCCCCCTCCTTGACGGTGGTCCCCTCCTTGACCAGCCAGATCACTTGCAGGCGGGACCGCAGGGGCGGGGCCGCGACGGAGACGGAGCGTTCCGCGAACACCTCTCCGGAGGCTTCGACGGTCAGATCGAGCCGCCCCCGCTCCACGGTGAAGAGGAACGCCTCTTCGCCGCCGCCGGCGAGAAGCCACACCGCCCCGAAGGCGGCCGCCGTCAATGCTCCTCCGAGGGCCAACCAACGGCGCCTGGTCATGAAAGGACCGGTCAGAACTTGAAGCGCCGCGGCTTGCGGGCCTTCCACGCGCCCTTGCGGTAGCCGTAGGCGGCGAGGAGGGGCATGAACACCGAGGCCTCCCCGTAGACCATCTGCTCGAAGGAGGTGGACACCTTGCCCCAGCTGGAGGCCTCGCGCAGGGTGGAGCCGGACAGCGCCCCGTCCCGTTCGTCGGCCACCGTGATCTGCACCGCGTACTTGTGCATGGGGGCGTCGTACCCCAGCACCTCGGCGGCCACGACGATGTCCTGGGTGAAGTTCTTGGGGACGCCGCCGCCGATCATCACGATGCCGGTTTGCTTCGAGGCCAGCTTGATCATGGTGAGTTCGCGGAAGTCGCGGACCGAGTCGATGGTGACATGGCGGCCGGGGTGGCGGACCTGGTGGTCCACCAGGCCGAACCCGGCGGAGCAGTCGGAAAAGGCGGGGGCGAAGAGCGGAACGCCGGCCTTGTGGGCGGCGGCGACGATGGAATCCTCGGCTTTAAAGCGTTTCATCTTGAGATATTTCCCCATCTCAACGAAGAATTCACGCGATGAGTAGGGGCGCGGCTCCAGGGAATCGGCGATCTTCGCGATGGTCTCGTCGCAGAACCGGAGGTTGTCCTCGTCGATGAAGGTGTCGTAGATGCGGTCGATGTGCAGGTCGCGCATCTCGTTGTCGTCCACGAAGGGGGTGCCGAGGTAGTGCTTGAAGCCCAGCGCCTCGAAGTAATCCTGGTCCACGAGGTTGGCGCCCGTGGAGACGACCACGTCCACCATCCGCAGGGCCACCATGTCCGCGATGACCTTCTTCAGGCCGGCCGAAACCAGGGAGCCGGCGAGACAGAGGATGATGGCGCAGTCCCGGTCCTTCAGCATCCGGTCGTAGATGGCGCAGGCGCGGGAGAGGTTGCGGGCCTGGATGGCCATGCCGCCCATCGCGTCGATCATGGGCACCACATCCAACTTCTTCATGTCGATGTGCCGGATGGGTTCCTTCAACAATTGGCGCTTCTTGAGTTTTTGCCTGGCGTTCATACTGGAGGACTCCTATGGGAAGAGGTTGGCGCCCTGATCGGCGGCGGTCAGCGGCTGATATCGAAGATCTTTGTCCGGCCGCGGCCGCCGGCGACGAGGGTCACGGCCGTTTTGGGGACCCCGAAGTGGCGGCTGAGGACCTCCTGGATGGCCCGGTTGGCCTTCCCCTCCCGCGCGGGCGCCTTAACGCGGATCCGGAGATGGCCCTCCTCCCCCTCTTCGACGGATTCGGCCCGGGCCCCGGCCCGGGCCTCCACGGTGACGCGCATGCGGCGGGGGTTATTCCAACTCGACCAGGTCCCCCACGTGGATCTCCCTCACGCTCTCCAGGATCCTGCCGGTGGCCGTCCTCTCCTGCACGGTCAGGATGCCGAGGCGCCCCAGGACGATCCGCGGGGTCCCCTCCTCCGTTCCCGAGCGGAAGATCCGGAGGAGGTCGCCGACCTTCACCCCCTGGCTGGAGCCGAGGTCCACCAGGACCACGTGCCCCTGGAACAGGCTGATCAGGTCGTCTTTCCCGTGGATGATGCTCCCCACGGGTTCCTGGACATCGGGCGGGCATTGGTCATAAAACGGGGGGAGGACTTTCGCGGGGATGGGGACGGCGGCGAACGGCATGAGGCGGTCGCCGCGGAGAATGGTCTGGCAGGCGTTCACGACCTTGGCCGTGGAGGAGTTCTCCTGGGTGCAGAGGACGATCAGGCGCCCGGTGTAGTGCCACAGGCGTCCCAGAGTGTCACGGCCGCTCTTGATGACGCCGCCGTCGCGGACGATGAAATACTCCTCGCCGGCCTTGACGCCCTGCTCGGAGCCGCCGTTGACATAGACGATCTGACCCTCGGTCAGGGTGAACCGCAGGCTGCTTTCGTCGGTGCCGGTGATCTTCAGCGGCAGGTCGAGATCGTCCGGCGTCACCGTGGCGTAGCAGTAGATGTCGGATTCATCCCCGAGGGGGATGGGCTTGGCCGTCCCCGCCGGTTGCGCGGGAGCGGAGGGGGGCACTATTTCCGTCCACCATGCACCTTCCTCGGGAACATGTCCGATGTTCCCGTTCTGCAGCGATCTCCACCGCCTTCCCCCATAGGTGACCTCGTCCCCCAATGCATATTCTTTTGTGGACAGCCACTCTTCCGAATACTGTTCCTCATCCAAAGGCTCTTGACCCTCCGGAATGCCTTCGATCAACTTGGTTATCAGCAGGGGATCCCCCGGATAGATCCAGTGCGCGTCGGTGATATATTGGTTCTGTTCCCAGATCTGCGGCCACAGGTAGGGGTCGCCCAAATTGGCGCGGGCCAGGTCCCAGAGGGTGTCGCCCGGCTGGATGATGTAAAATTCCGCCCCCTCCGGAGGGACCTGCGGGGGATCATAGGGCGTCCAGTGGTCGCCCACCTTGTGCAGAGGGCGGGGCGGGGCGGTCTGGGCGAAGGATGGAACCACGATTCCCAGCGCGATCAGAACCACAATCACGGAAAGGCGCATACCGGACCTCCATTCCTTAGTAGGCATACCGCATGGGTAGGGTAAGCCAAAATTCCTGATTTGTCAAGACTTCTTTGATGTCACGCCGGCCTCGGCGGCCATCCGAAAGTATTCCTCGGCCGTCTCCTCGTCCCCCAGCGCGCGGTACGCCTGTCCGTAGAGCAGATGCACCTCCCCCATCCTGCCGTAGTCCGGGAAGCTGCGTTTGAGGAAATCGAGCCGGGCGAGGGTGGCCCGGTAGGCCTTGCGCTTGAAGTAGAACCGGGCCACGGAATGCTCGTGCGAGGCCAGGTGCTCCCTGCAGACCCGGATCCCCTCGCGGGCCTCGTCCACATGCGGTCCGTCGGGAAAGATCTGGAGGTAGCGGGTGAACATGAGCATGGCCTGATTCACGTTGGCGGGGTCTTTGTCGGGGTGCGCCTTCATCGCCAGGGAGAGTTTGCCCTGCATGAACAGGGCGTATTCGGCCTGGGCGGCCTGGGGGAATCGGCTGTAGAAATCCGAGAACCGCTGGCGGGCCTCCACCTTGTTGTCGAATCCCTTTTCCTGGGCGTAGGCGTCGGCCATTTTGAGGAGGGCCTCCACCGCCTGCGGGCTGTTGGGGAAGTTCTCGTAGAGGAATTTCAGGTAGAGCCGCGCCTTGTCGAAGGCCCCCGCATCGTAGCGCCGCATCCCCTCCGTCAGGAGTTCTTCGGCCGACATGGAGGGCAGGGAGGCGCTGATCCGGTCGGACTCGGTCATGATCTTGCAGGCGGCGACCGCCAGAAGCGTCAACAGGAGCCAGGTCGTTTTTTTCATCGTTTCGCCTTGAGTGCCCGGATGGCCCGGGCCGGGTTGGGGGCCTCGTAGACGGCGCTTCCCGCCACGAGGACGTCGCAGCCGGCGGCCAGGATGGCGGAGGCGTTGGCCGGGTTCACCCCTCCATCGAACTCGATCAGGAAGCGGTATCCCCCCTCGGAGCGGCGCCGGCGGAGCCACTCCACCTTGGCCAGAGTTTCGGGGATCAATTTCTGTCCCGAGAAGCCGGGATTGACCCCCATGACGAGCACCAGGTCCGCGAAGGGAAGGACGGGTTCCAGCGCCTCCACCGGCGTGAGGGGGTTGAGGGTCACCCCCGCGCGCCGCCCGGCCTGCCGGATGAGGGCGAGATCGGAGTGCAGATGGGGACAGGTCTCCACGTGGACGGTGATCCAGTCGGCCCCGGCCCGGATGAAGGCGTCCAGATGCCGCCGGGGTTCCACGATCATCAGGTGGACATCGAGCGGCAGGGGGCAGATCTTGCGGATCGCCGCCACCACGGGAGGTCCCAGGGTGATGTTGGGGACGAAGCACCCGTCCATCACGTCCAGGTGGAGCCAGTCCGCCCCGCCCCTCACGGCCTGGGCCACGGCCCGGTCCAGGCGCGTGTAGTCCGCGGCGATGACGGAGGGGGAACAGTAGGGGCCGCCCCCCGGCTTCACGACCGCCTCCGGTTGACCGTCAGCACCACCGAGTCCCCCTGCTGGACGCGGGCGCCGGCCACGGGGGTCTGGGCCATGACCAATCCCTCCTGGTAATGGGGAAGGACGATCTCACGGGTCCGCTCCGGCCGCAGGCCCCGGGCGCGCAGGGGCGGGAGGACCGATTCCTGGGGCTTTCCGGCGCAATCGGGCATCACCCAGGCGGTGCGGGCGTCGGCGGAAGCCACCAGGAGGCCCACCCGGACCGAGGGGCGCGAGGGAACGCCGGGGGGAGGATTCTGCGCCGCGACCGTTCCCGGCCGGATGCCCGGCAGAGAGGCGGTGGCCAGGTCCCCCATCTCCAGTCCGATCCCCCGAAGGGTCATTTCGGCCTCCTGGAGGGTCCGGCCGGCCAGGTCGGGAAGCACGACGCGGGCGGGTCCGAGGGAGATCCCGAGGCGCACGGTGTTTCCCATTTTTATGGAACTGCCGCCCCGGGGCTCCTGGCGGACCACCGCGCCCGCCTGGATCTCCTCCGAATAGGAGGCCAGCCCGCTGTCCAGGATGAATTCGAGGTTGACCATCGCCAGGGTCTGGCGCGCCTCCTCCAGCCCGATTCCGGCCACCTCGGGGACGGTGACGCTTCCGCTCTGGATGGTCCGGATGAAGGCGAACCAGAAGGCCGCGAAGAACGCAACCAGGCAGAGGGCCGTCATCATGAGTTTCTTGAACATCGCGTCCAGTGTATCACGGGCCGCCCCGGAGGGCTACATGTAAAGCCCGCCGGAGACGTTCAAAACATGCCCCGTCACGTAGGCGGCCTGTTCGGAGGCGAGGAAGGCCACCGCGTGGGCGATGTCCTGGGCCTCTCCCAGGCGCCTGAGGGCGATGGCGTCCTTGAGGCGGTCGATCTGCTCCCCCTGCAGTTTCTCCGTCATGGGGGTCCTGATGAAGCCCGGGGCCACGGCGTTGACCGTGATCCCCCGCGATCCCACCTCGCGGGCCAGCGATTTGACGAACCCCGTGACGGCGGCCTTGGTCGCGGCGTAGTTGGTCTGTCCCGGGTTCCCCATCAGCCCCGTGACGGAGGAGATGGCGATGATGCGGCCCCACCGCTCGCGCATCATCTCCCTCACCAATTCCTTGGTCAGCCAGAAGAGGGGTTGAAGGTTCACCTTCATCACCAGGTCCCATTCTTCCTGGGTCATGCGCATGAGGAGGTTGTCGCGGGTGATCCCGGCATTGTGGACCAGGATGAGGTAGGGGCCGCTTTGGGCCGTCTCGGCCTGGACCGCGGCCAGCGTGGCCGCGGGGTCGGTGATGTCGGCCACCAGCGCGCGCACCGCCGCGCCCCCGCCGGAAAGTTCCGCGACGGTGGCCTGCAGGGCCTCCGCCTCGCGGTCCAGCAGGAGGAGTTCCGCCCCGCAGGAGGCCAGGTCGGCGGCGATGGCCGCCCCGATGCCGCGGGCGCCGCCGGTGATGAGGGCTTTCCTTCCGGTCAGATCGATCTTCATGGCTGCTCCTTTGTTCGACGTTGGGCTATTATCGCACACCCGGCCTGGGAATCCGATATAATATTCGGCCTGATCCGCTTCAAAAACCTTGATCGAAGGAGGTCGGAACCATGGCACACACGGCAAAGGATTATGCTCACCTGCTCGGGATGACGGGATTCTCGGAGACCCTGCTGAAGAACCACTTTGCCCTCTACCAGGGCTATGTCGCCAACACCGACAAGGTCCTGGACGCCTTGGAGGCGATGGCGAAGGAGGGCAGGACGGCCGCCCCCGAGTTCGCCGAACTGAAGCGCCGGCTGGGGTGGGAGTTCAACGGGATGCGCCTGCACGAGCTCTACTTCGAAAACCTGGGCGGCGCCCAAGCGGCCCCCCTCGGGGCCGACGGCGATCTGGCAAAAGCCCTGGCGGCGCACTTCGGGTCCGTGGAGGCGTGGGAAAAGGAGTTCCGCGCCACCGGCGCCATGCGGGGCATCGGCTGGGTGGTCCTCTACCGGGACCCCGACGACGGCCGGCTGATGAATTTCTGGATCAACGAACACGACACCGCCCACCCGGCGGGATGCACTCCCCTGCTGGTCATGGATGTCTTCGAGCACGCCTTCCTGACCGATTACGGCCTCAAGCGCGCCGACTACATCGAAGCGTTCTTCAGAAATGTGGATTGGAAAACGGTGGAGGCGCGACTCAAATAACCGCAGGGGCGGGCCGCCTCCCTCCTGTCATTCCGGACTTGATCCGGAATCCCTGCCTCCCTATGTTCCTATTTTCCCGGATACGAATGACCGCGGATTTGCGGGGGACATGGATGGTGGCGATGCTGTCGTAGGGGCGAGCCGCCGGCCATCTCACTTAAAACCGCAGTCCATGAGGCAATGGGTCTATTTTCCCCACCTTCTTGCCCGCGCCCTCGCCTTGTTCCGGGCTGCCCCGCGACAGGAGTTGCACTTGCCTCGACATGACTGCATCCGGCGAGACGCCCGGCGGCTGAAAGGCCCTCTGATTGCTTGAACCCTGCGCGCATGAAACAGATGCCATCGAAGGGGGTGGAGAGGCGCCGGCGGGTCAGGGGATAAACCGGTCCACGAAGTCGAGGTAGCCCCGGCTTCCCCCCTCCTTGTTCCAAAATTGGACCGATTTGAGGATCTTTTTCAGGCACCGGAGGAGTTCATCCACGCTGATGGGTGGGATCTCCCCCTCGGGCGGCGGACCGTCCGGCGCCTCGGCGCGCCCCAGACGCCATTCACAGAAGGAATGGATGAGCCCCTCCAGGCGCCGCTCCGTCTCCGAGGGCCGCCACTGGCGCTGGGGGCGCCCGGCTTTCTCCCCCTTGTACCGGTCAATCAGCGCCTCCAGCGCCCGCATCACCGCGTAGTCGGTCAGGTCGGGTTCCAACCGGTGAATGGAGATGATGGCGTACTCGATATTCTGGAGGACGTCCAGGTTCTCTTCCGATCCCGACGATGAGAGAGCCGCCGTCCGCCGCGCCGGGTCCCCCTGCGGTGGTGAGATCCGCTCCGGTTCGGCCCCCGCACGCGGAGGGTCCAGGGCGACCGACGCCGCCTCGATGCGGAATCGCGTTTCATCTATCGGAATGATCCGGGCGTTCGCGACCAGGCGGCGCTGGTCGGGGAAGAGCGCGTCCTTCCGCTCGATCAACCGGCGCAGATCGTGCATGAAATCGTCCCAATCGTCCGCTCCGGGATTTTGCCTCAGGAACTCTGATGCGGCCGTCGCCAGCGCCGCTTCACGCTCGGCCTCTGGGAGGCAGGCGATGTTCCAGGCGGTGTAGGCGATGTTGAGCAGCTCCTGCATCTCCTCCGGACTTTCCCCCCGGCTGAAGTAGCCGCCGGCGAATTGATCCAGGACCTCGGACATCTTGACGGGCGGCTTCATGGCGTTCCGAATGATAGCGACATTCCTATTTCCCTTTGCACCTTCATCGGGATGATTCCGCCGACCAGCCGGTATGGCTTTCCTCTGAATGCGCCTGAAACACGCGGATATCGTGATGGGTAACGATAAGGATCTTCCCCGAGCGCCTGCCCTTCGTTTTGAATTCCGGATGCCGGAGCACGCGCCGGATAAAGCTCGCCGATTCAAAGGGGCCCACGTCGAGGCAGACGATGCAATAGTGGGGATGGCACAGCCCGGGCCTGTAAAACCCAAGGTCTCGCGTGCACAATACGACATCGCGCAGGCGATGCAGGAGGGGGATGATCGCCTCGTCTTTGACACCCTTTTTCGCGATCTCGCCGCCGATTTGGCGGGGCTTGAGCCTCCAGGCCTTAAGGAGTTGCTTCTGGCTCTCCGGAATGTTCTCGTCGAGGAGGATCATGGCCGCATGGACTTGGGTTCCAGTTTAGGCGCATGGCGCACCAGCGCCTCGCGCGCCAGACGCAGCGCCTCCGCGATGGCCTCTTCGGAGATGCTTCCGTGCCATTCCTCGATGATCGTCTGCCAGTCCATCCCGTCGGCGATCTGCTCCAGCACATCCGAAACCAGGATGCGCGTGCCGCGAAATGTCGGTTTCCCATGGCAGACGCCGGGGTCCATGACGACGAATCGGCCGATGCTTTTGGGGGTCATAAGATTCCTTTCTATGGTTCACTGTAATAATGGGGCCAACTAAGATTCAGGGTGATCTGAAATCGTCGCTTTTTTCAGCGCAGCGGAGATCATGAATCGGGAAAGCTCATGAAACCCGCAATGGTGGAAGACCGCATGCTTGTCTCCTTTCAATATCATTTAATAGGGACTGTCCCTGTTTTCCAGATTCAGGGTGCTCCGGAATCGCATCCCAAACGAAGGGCCTCTGGTCGCGGGAATGGCGATTTCCCCCGATTTCACCCAGGTCAGGATCGTCTCGATCAGGTGGGGCGTGACCGTGTAGCGTTGGGTGCATAAGTTCAAGCTCCTCCTATAAAAAATATCATAAATAGGAACATCCGCTATTTTCCAGGCTTGCTTCTATTGGCTGCTCTTATCATCGCATCAAACCATTCGTCACACATCGTTACTTTATATGGCAAACCGAATGCATTTGAAAGCGCTGCCAAAAACATCTTTGATTCGCGAGCAAGTGCCTCAGCTTTTTCTCTCACTGTAGCATTGGTATCAGGTAAACAGCCGCTCATCTGTATCATCGTATCGGGTTCTAACCCAAATGGGATCAATATTGGATTTTCCTGGATTACTGGAAGGCAACAATCAGTAATAAAATTGACGTAAGCCACAGAATCAAAGTACGGGCTATAGCCTATAGAGTTATGCAAAACAGCCTTGATAAATACAGCTTCTTTGCGGCCGCTTGAATTTAGCAACACCTTTTGCATACTTAGACAATAGTAGATAATTAATCCCAACGCAGTAATATCAATGAAGTTATAGTTACTTGTATTATCTTTTTGCAGAATTGCAATTAATTGTTCACCATAAATATATCCTTCAAGTGCGTGAGTATGGATAATCGCATGATCTGAAATAATCGGCAGAGGAATAGTTACCGTGCTATTGCTATTATGGTAATATTCCCAGGTGAGAAGCTTTCTATTAGCGGCATTCTTGCCTACTTGACGGCATATAATCTTATCAGACGACATAAAGAAATTATCCCAAGCCAAATCAATGCCCAAATCGTTCTTCGCTTTCATTATGCTCATAAAATCATCAAAAGATAACCCGTGTTTAATGAAGTATGAATCGAAAGGATCAACAAGTAAAAAGACTCTCAAATAGCCAATACGATCATTAAGATCTATTTCTTGTGGGCTCTGTAGAATCTTCCCAGAGAGATCATTCCGCGATAGCTTGCCTCTTTGCCATAAAGCATCAAGAATAAATCTATCCTTTTCATGGACAGGATCAGAAGAATCTAAAACTCGTCTATAGATTCGTCCATCGTAATTTAAATACGGCGGGTTTAAGCCAGCTGGAATAATGATCGCGATGATTGACTGGGATTCCGGGAGACCTATATCACTGCATGGGCCATCTATAACTGCCGGTTCAAAATAGGGAGGCGGATTAATCAGGGTCCTAGCGGAATCCCGTATTCTATTCAATAAGGAAGTAACACTTGATTTGGGAATTCCTGGAAAAGAAGAAGCTGCATTTGTCTTAGAAGCAGAATTATCTATTCCAAAGAAGAGCCAGCCACCATAATGATTTGCAAATGCAGCTAATGATTTTGCAATTTTCTTCGACTCGATTTCCATGGATTTATATTCAATGTACCAGCCCTCGTTGACTTCGCGCAATATCGCGAGGTCCTCTGCTTTTACATCTTTGATGTCTTTATTAAATGGATTGAAGAAAAGCCCGTGCATAAGTTAATGCCTCCTAAAGCTCATTTTCGATGGATTGATAGTAAGAATCAATTATCTTATGCAGTTGGATCGTGTGATGCAGCGCCGTGGCGGTGAGGCAGAAGTGCTGGATGTCTTCGAGGGAGAGGATGCGCTCTTTGTGGGAGTCGAGCCATTTGTCGAGGACCTGGTAGCCGCCGATTTGGTAGGTCCAGACCTCTTCGGGGATGCCGTCGAAGTATTGCCCCTCGGCGTTAATATAGACCCGCTTTTCTTTAGCGTTGTAGTTCCGGGCCTCCTTCTTGGTTTTCCCCACGCGGTTGGAGCCGCTTTTGGGGAACTTGGCGATGGGGGGATTGAGCTTGGGGGATTTGAGAAGATGCAGATCCATAAGTTCCTGCCCCATACCGGCCAGCTTCTTGAAGAGCTTAAAGTCCTTGGTGAAGGGAATGCGCGGGAAGTCGGTCCTCAAGAATTCGGCGTACTTTTCCCGGTAGGTGGGGGCATAGCAGATGGCGTAGATGTAGGCCAGGACATCCTCCGGCGTTGGGCGCTTGCCGAAATTCTTTGCGATCACTATACAAAATGAATCATGAAGGTTTGCTTTATGCTGTTCTTCAAAAGCCCTTTGGATAGAATCAGGATAGACATACAGGGGGAAATAATAGTTTATGTCGTATACAGAGACTGCCTTATGGGCGCCGATTGCAGTAGTCGCGAAGATACCAAAATCATCTTTGCTTTGCCTTTGAGCGATAAGAACTAGATTGTCTTTATTGCATATGTGTTCCATAACTCTTTCTCTACGATGCACAGCCACGTTTTTATCATAAACTGTCCACCGGGTATCAAAGGGCCTATAAAGAATTTGAATTACTTTTTCTTTCCATTGGCCGTCAGCAAGTTCCTTCTTTGCTCTGGCATAATTCCATTGAGATTGGGAGCAAAGCTTGAATATCTGGCGAGCGTCCTCTTCAGTATCGGTTTTTAGCAAAAGCTCGACCTTGCGGATTGCTTCCCTCTTATCCCATGAAATTGCGAATTCGTCATGAGTTGTGACAATGCCTGGCGCATAGACGTTGAAGATTTCTGTAATTGATGGATATTCGGAGTATTGCTTGAATAGGCCGATATCGATTTTCTGGAAATAATACTGCTCCGTCTGATCAGGTTTGATCCGTTTCCATTTTGTTGTCGTCAGATCTTCTTTCTCCAGATAGGCGTACTTCTCTTCGCGCAGACCAAACACATCGCTTCGCTGAATTTTCTTTTCAAGGCCGGGTTTCTTGATAAAAAGGGCGATGGAGACACCCTGCATGATATCAAAGACGTTTTCGTCCTTTGAACCGTCTGGGCACTTCTCCTTTTTGAGTGAGTTCCCGTGAAGGTCCAGAAGGTAAATCCGGTCGAAGCTGCTCATCAGTGACCGGCGCATCCCCCGGAACGTGGGGTTGTCCAAGTAGGAGTGGTTGGTGATCATCCCGACAAGGCCCTGTCCGGCCTGGTCAATCTTCCATTGAGCGAACCGGATGAACTTGACGTAATCGTCCTGGAGCCATTTTGCTTGAGCGGGCTTATGGAGTTCGGGGCAATCCTTCTTATAATCTTCTATAAGACCCTTTATCCATTTACCCTGATTGGCCGAGTGGCCGGAGTACGGCGGGTTGCCGAGGATGACGAGGATGGGCTGGTCCTTCTTGACCCTGGCGGCATGGTGGGATTCATCGGAGAGCGATCGCATGCCGGGAAGGTTGGATTGCTCCACCTCCTCCATCTCCAGCGTGTTGGTTAGGTAGAGCTTGAACCGCTCGTCGTCGGCGAGGTGGTAGCCGAACTCCTCCAGGATGAACCCCATCTTGAGGTGGCCGATGGCGTAGGGGGCCATCATGAGCTCGAAGGCGTAGAAGTTCTTTAATAGGTGGTCTTGGATGAACCCCTCTTTTACTCCCGCGCCATAGGAGGCGGTGAACTCCTCCATCGCGACCTTGAAGGCCTCGGCTATGAAGGTGAGGGTACCGGCGGCGGGGTCCAGGACGGTCACGGAGGGGTCGGCCAGGCCCATGGGTTTGCCGAAGGTCTCTTTGAGAATGTGATGGACGGAGCGGACGATGTAGGAGACGACGGGCTCGGGGGTGTAATAGACGCCGCGCTTCTCCCGCAGGGCCGGATCATAGACGCTGAGGAAGGTCTCGTAGAAGTGGACCACCGGGTCCTTCCCCTTGCCGCCGCTGTGGTAATCGGCCATGATCTTTTCCGTGTCGGCCACGGCGAGGACCTCGGCGATGTCGTCCACCATCCAGGCGAGGTCCTCGGGCGGCTCGTCGCCGGAGATGAATCGGAAGATATCACGCAGGATGCCGATGGTCTTGGGGATGGTGTGGACGGCGGTTTGGCGTGTGAAGGGGCCGCTCTGGGCGCGCAGGCGGGAGGCGAAGAGGCCGTAGGTGATGGTCTGGGCGTAGAGGTCGGCGAACTGGGCCTTGGTGAGGCCGGAGAGGAGGTAGTCGCTGAAGGCCTTGTAGAAGCCGGTCAGCTCGGTGGTCCCCGTTCCGTCGGCGTCGAGCTGTTCTTCCAGAATGGTGTGGAGGTGGCGGGTGCGTTTGGCCAGCTCCACGGCCAGGGTCTGCGCGGTATAGGTCTTGGGCAGGGTGAAGCCGAAAAAGTGGTCCAGCGTCTCTTTGAACAGATCTTCCTTTTCCGGAGGTGCCGGGGCGCCGAGTTTTTTGCTCACGAACGGCCGGCCGATGGAAACCTCCTGGACCAGGTCGCCATCCCGGTAGAGGCGGAAATCATAGAAGTTGGTGAGGATGAGGTTGGGGAAGGTGTCGCGGTAGCGCTTGAGCTGTTCGGTCTTTTCAACCGATCGGAGGTCGGCGTCGGGCTTCTTGGCTTCAATGTAGCCGGTGATGGCGTGGCGGCCGTCCCAGACGCGGAAATCGGGGTTGCCGCCCTCGGTCTTCTTGGGGTTCTGGGTCACATGGATGTGGGTTTTGCCCAGGGCCCGGGCGGTGTGCTCGATGAGCGCCTTCAAGGCGGGATAGAAGCTCTCCTCCCGGGCGTCGCCCTGGTGCTCCACCGCATGGATTTCCTTCAAATAGTCCTTCAACATTGGCCCTATTCTACCCGAAAGCGGGACGGAGCAACAAAGGCAGGGATTCCGGATCAGGTCCGGAATGACAGAAGCGAGGCAGGGATTCCGGATCAAGTCCGGAATGACAGGAGGGAGGCAGGGATTCCGGATCAAGTCCGGAATGACAGGAGGGCACAGTTACTTTGAAAGAAGTGAAACGCAAGACGAGGGACGAGAGGCAATTTCAGTTAAAAGGCACGATCCCTGCGGGCGGAACTGCGGGGAGGGTGGTGCGGGCTATGTTTCCAGGAACTTTTGGAGCGCGGCCACATCCGACAGAGAAACGACCTCGGCCTCGGGGAAGATCTTGGCGACGAGGCCGGACAGCACCTTTCCCGGGGCCACCTCGACGAAACGGACGACGCCCTGGGCCTTCATGAATTCGATGGTCTGGATCCACCGCACCGGGCTGGGGACCTGCCGCTCGAGAGAGTCCCGCAGGACGCGCCAGTCGGTCTGGGGCGCGGCGTCCACGTTGGTCACCACCGGCAGGGAGGCGTCGAGGAAGGTGATGTGGTCGAGGATGGCGCGCAGACGGAGGGCGGCCGGCTCCATGAGGGCGCAATGGAAGGGGGCGGACACCTTGAGGGGGATGACCTTGCGGATCCCCCTCCCTTTCAGCGTCTCCACGGCCCGGTCCACGGCCGCCTTGTCCCCCGAGATGACGATCTGGTTCGGAGCGTTGTAGTTCGCCACCGAGACGGTCCCCGCGCCGGAGGCCTCCCGGCACGCCTCCTCGATGAGGCCCGCATCGTCGCTGATGACGGCCGCCATGGCCCCCCGCCCCTCGGGCACCGCCTCCTGCATGTACCTGCCGCGCAAGTGGACGGTGCGCACGGCGTCCTTGAACGATACGGCGCCGGCGAACACCAGCGCGGAGTACTCGCCGAGGGAGTGGCCCGCCACGAAGTGGGGACGCCGGCCCGCTTCCTGGAGGACGCGCCCGTAGGCCGAGGAGACGGTGAGGATGGCCGGCTGCGTGATCTCGGTCCGCTTCAGTTCCTCCTCGGTCCCCTCGAAGCACAGCTTCGACAGGGAAAATCCCAGGTGCTCGTCGGCTTGGGAAAAATATTCGCACACGGCGGGATAGGCGTCCACGATGTCCCTTCCCATCCCGGAGAACTGCGACCCCTGGCCGGGGAACAGCAGGGCCCACTTTACCATCGGATCAACGCTCCTCCCCAGGTGAGCCCCGCTCCGAACGCGGAACTCAGGACGACCTGACCCTCCTTCAGGAGCCCCTTCTCCACCATCTCCGCGGCCGCGATGGGGATGGAACCCGCGCTGGTGTTGCCGGTGTATTCCAGGTTCATGTACACCTTCTCGTGCGGCAGGCCCAGGCGGTCCGCCACGGCGCCGAGGATGCGGGTGTTGGCCTGATGCGGGATGAGCCAGGCGATGTCGGCGGGGGTCAGGCCGTGGCGGCGGAGGACCTCCAGCGACACCTCCGTGAGGTTGCGCACCGCCACCTTGAAGGTCTCGTTCCCCCTCATTTTGATGAACGGCAGGCGGGCGTCGATGTGCTCCTTGACGTTGGGGGGATACCGGCCCGCCCCGCCCGGCATGGTGATGAAGTCGGACAGGGAGCCGTCGGCGTAGAGGGCGGTCTCCAGGATGCCCCGCTCCCCCTCCTCGCCCCGGAGGAGGTAGGCCCCCGCGCCGTCGCCGAAGAGGATGCAGGTGGAGCGGTCGGTCCAGTCCGTGTACTTGGACAGGACCTCCCCCCCGATGGCCAGGACGGTGCGGTACTTGCCGGAGCGGATGAACTGGTCGGCGATGGAGAGGGCGTAGATGAACCCGGTGCATCCGGCCGACAGGTCGAAGGCGGCGGCGTGGGTCGCCCCCAGCATGTGCTGGACGAAACACGAGGTGGCCGGGATGGGCTGGTCCGGCGTGACGGTGGCGAGGAGGATGAGATCAACCTCCTTCGGGTCCATCCCGGCCCGCTCCAGGGCCTGCTGCGCGGCGCCGTGGGCGAACTTGGAGAGGACCTCGTCCTTTTCCGCGATGCGGCGCTCCCGGATGCCTGAACGCGTCGTGATCCACTCGTCGGTGGTGTCGACCATCTTCTCCAGGTCGGCGTTGGTCAGTATCTTCTCCGGCGCAAAGGACCCGGTGCCGAGTATCGCGATCCGCTTCATGTCAGTCAACTTCCTTTTTATATGACATCACCTGTTCCCTGATGTGCTCGTTCACCTGGTGGGCGACGCAGCGGTAGGCCACCAGCACCGCGTTCTTGATGGCCTTGGACGTGGAGCGCCCGTGGCAGATGACGCACACCCCGTCCACCCCCAGCAGCAGCGCGCCGCCGTATTCCTCGTAGTCCAGGTCGCGGGCGAACCGCTTGAGGGCGGGCTTGATCAGCAGGCCGCCCAGCTGGGCGAAAATGCTGGTGTAGACGTAGCGCTTGATCGAACCGAAGAACATCCGGACCACGCTCTCGGCGAACTTGAGGATGACGTTGCCGACGAAGCCGTCGCACACCACCACGTCGGCCGTGCCCCGCAGGATGTCGCGGCCCTCGATGTTCCCGATGAAATTGAGCTTGCTGTCCAGAAGCAGCTGGTGCGCCTTCTGGGTCAGCTCGTCGCCCTTGGAGGCCTCCTCGCCCACCGACAGCAGCCCGACCTTGGGCGCGGGCCGGTCGAACACGTACTGGCAGTAGGACGATCCCATGGCCGCGAACTGCAGCAGGTGGTGCGGCTTGCAGTCCAGGTTGGCGCCCGCGTCGAGCAGGATGCAGCCGCCGTGCTCGGTGGGCATGAAGCTGGCGATGGCCGGCCGCGACACGCCCTCGATCCGCCCCAGGGACAACAGGGCGCCGGCCATCACCGCCCCGGTGCTGCCCGACGAGATGAATCCCTCGGCCTTCTTGTCCTTCTGCATCCGCAGTCCCACCAGGATCGAGGAGTCGCGCTTGGTGCGCAGGGCCTCGGTCGGCGTCTCGTGCATGCCGATGCTCTGGGAGGCATGCACCAGCTCGACCCCGTACTTCTCCAGGTCGTCCTCCCGGTACTCGGCCTTGCCCACGCCCTGGGCCAGCTCGGTCTTGATCGCCACGTCGTCGCCCACCAGGACCACCTGGTAGCGGCCCTTGGAGANNTCACCGGCCATGGCGTCCACCACGATCCGTATCGGTCCGCTGAAGCCGTTCTCCACCGGCTTGTTCAGCCTGGCTCCGGTGGTCAGCTCCTTGACCCGGCGACGGTCCGGCTTGCGGGGTTGCCTGTCGGCCTTGGACTGCATGGCTTTTATCCTAGCTTGATGACCCTGTCACCCCGAGCGCCTGGCGAGGCCTGACCCGAGAAAGACG
>DCUZ01000100.1:52761-53439 GCA_002327305.1 Holophagales bacterium UBA2201
TCTCGCGGCCGCCGTAGTAGCCGCAATGGGGGCAGGCCCGGTGCGGCATCCGGGGCTGCTTGCAGTGGGCGCACTGCACCAGGTTGGGCGGTGAGAGCTTCCAGTTGGCCCGGCGCTTGTTGGTCCGTGAGTTGGAGTGTCGTCTTTTGGGGACCGGCATTGCTATATCTCCTTAGTNNTTTGCTGTTTTGTCCGTTTCCTACTTCCTCTGATGCGACTGATACGACACCGGGCAGTTGAGCATCGGGTGCTGGGTGGCCGATAGCTTCAGGGCCTCCTTGAGCCTGGGCGCGTCCATCGAGGCCCGGGGCCTGGCGGCCAGGCCGGCTGCCGCGCAGAACAGGGCGATGTTTTGGGAGACGATCCCGGCGTCCTCGGCCGCCCACACCAGCTTGAGCGAGTCCTCGCCGTGCCTGAAACGGNNAGATGTCCGACACCAGCAGGCAGATGGCCGGGGCCTGGGCGAACTTGTCCTGTCGCCCCGCGGCCAGGGGCCGGTAGTCGCCTTTGGCCACCGGTTCCAACCGGTGCCCGGCGGCGTCGTAGAGGTAGGCGCCCGCCTCCAGCAGCAGGTAGACGTCTATGTCCTGGGCGTTCATGGCCGATGGCGCGGTGCGCTTGCCGCTGGCCGGCCGGTTGACCCCGTTGGCCGCCCACAGCAGGTCGGACAGGTCCTGG
>DCUZ01000100.1:53468-53590 GCA_002327305.1 Holophagales bacterium UBA2201
GTCATAGTCTGGGCTTCGCTGATCCCGCTTATGGAAATTAACGGCAAGAGCAGGGCGGCCAACGGGCTTCGGAAGCGCATGCTCTTAGTCGGGCGGGTTCATGGTTTCCTGGGTTCCTTATT
>DCUZ01000047.1 GCA_002327305.1 Holophagales bacterium UBA2201
CGGCGACGAGTTCGTCGTCCTGATGCAGAAGGCCGATCCGCAGGGGGTGCGGAACCGCGTCGAGCACTTCCTCGAGGTCCTGCGGGCCCATGCCTTCGCCGGCGACGCCCGGGCGCGCCTCACCTTCAGCGCCGGCATCGCCTATGTCTGGCCCGAGGCCGCGGAAAACATCACCTTCGACTGGGTGGCCGGCGCCGCCGACCGTTTCATGTACGAGGCCAAGCGCGCCGGCAAGAACTGCATCCTGTTCCGGGAGATCAGGGAAGCGTAGGGACGCGCGGATGCGCCGGGCGCGCAAGCGCGGGGGACGGCGGGCCTTTCGGCCGTTTCGGCGTGGACTTTTCAATCAAAACGCGGCGTTATACCCAAGCGGGGACGAAAAAAGACATGATAAGATAGAGGCCAGCCCCGGAATCGCGCCGGGGCGCCAACGACATGCGAAGGAGGAATCGCCGCCATGGTACAGCTCGCCAACGATTTCCCGGTCGAACTTCTGGGCCCCCAGCACCCTCCGTGCCTTTCGCTCTACCAACCCACCCACCGGCGCCATCCCGACAACCAGCAGGACCCCATCCGCTTCCGCAATCTCGTCAAGGCGCTGGAGGAATCGTTGAAGCAGAAGTATCCCAACGGCGCCGCCCAGGAGCTCCTGGCGCCGTTCTGGGCCCTGGCCGGCGAGGGGGGCTTCTGGAACCACGCGCTCGACGGCCTGGCCGTCCTGCGGGCGGGAGACCTTCTGAAGGTGTACCGGCTCCAGCGCCCGGTCCCGGAGCGGGCGGTGGTGGCCGACAGTTTTCACACCAAGCCGCTGATGCGCATCTTCCAATCGGCCGACCGGTACCAGATCCTCGGGCTCAACCGGCGGGAGATCAGGCTCTACGAGGGGAACCGGGACGCCCTGGACGAGATCGAACCGGCCCCGGGCGTGCCCCGCACCATCGTCGAGGCCCTGGGGGACCAGTTGACCGAGTCCCATCAGTCCGTCGTCTCGCGCGGGGCGGGGGACGGGGGCGGGGTGGTGCGCCACGGCCACGGCGGGAAAAAGGACGAGCAGGAAGGCGACACCGAGCGCTTTTTCCGGGCCGTGGACCGGGCCGTGACGGAGCGCCATTCGCGCCCCGGGGGCCTGCCTCTGATGCTCGCGGCCCTGCCCGAATACCACGCCCCTTTCCGAGCGGTGAGCCGCAACCCTCTTCTGATGGGGGAGGGGCTCGGGGTGAATCCCTGGGCCGTGGACGCCGGCCAATTGCGCCTCCAGGCCTGGGAGAAGGTGGAACCCATCTATCTGCGCCGCCTGGCCGACCTGATCGAGGATTTCCACAAGGCCAAGGCCAAGCACATGGGGACCGACGACCTGTCCGATGCGGCCCGGGCCGCGGTGGAAGGGCGCGTCGGGGTCCTCCTCGTGGAAGCGGACCGCGTGGTGCCGGGCCTGTTGGATGGCACCGACGGCCGGATCGAGCTGGGCCGCCTGGGCCATCCGGGAATGGACGACCTCCTGGACGACCTGGCGGAGATGGTCATGAGGCGGAAGGGCGAGGTGGTCATCGTCCCGGCCTCCCGCATGCCGGGGACCACGGGGCTGGCGGCGACCTACCGGTTCTGACGCTTCCCAGCCCCCGGCGGTTGCTTTTAGCCGTCGAAGGGCTTACACTATGGGCGGGGCGGCAAACGGAAGCGGGCAGTCGCGTCCCGGCCTGGCGCCGGGGTGAGGAAAGTCCGGACTCGTGACGGGAGCGTGCTCCCAAGCCCTCCCTTAAGGGGAGGACCCAAGGAGAGCCCGAAAGGGCATGGAAAGTGCCACAGAAAACACACCGCCCCGGCGCGGGTCGGGGCAAGGGTGAAAAGGTGCGGTAAGAGCGCACCGCTCTCCCGGCGACGGGGGAGGCACGGCAAACCCCACGCGAGCAAGGCCAAATAGGGGAAGAGAGGGTCCCGTCCCTCGCCAAGATTCCCGGGTAGGCCGCTTAGAGTAATGACTGCGCGAACAGAATCCGGCTTACGGCTTCCTGCCTGCCGCCCTTTTTCCCTTTCCGCTTTGGGCGCTTCGCGCCTGGGCGGGGGGCGTGCGCGTAGGGGCGTAGTAGCGTAGAGGCGTAGAAGCGTAGTAGCGTAGAGGCGCAGAAGCGTAGGGGCGGAGAGGCGCAGGGGCGGAGGAATCAATCAGTAAAAACGCAATGGCTCGGCCATCCTGCTATCCGTCCTCTCCGGGCAAACGCGCCGCCATGGCGCGGAGGAAGAAGTCGTCGCCGAAGAAGTTGGGCTTGCGGGCCACCCCCAGCCAGGCCAGGAAGACGAAAAGGGCGGAGAGGGGGACCAGGGGCAGGAGGACGGGGAAGAACCACCACAACAGCCACGGCAGGCAGGCCACCGCCCCCAGGACCAGGAGGGCCCGGCCCGCGTGGTTCACCTCGGCGCCCGAGGGATCGGTCTGTGCCCTCAGCACCGTGCCGCCGTCCGTTTTTTCCCACCCCAGGCGAACGGTGACCACGCCCCGGTAAAACCGGTGGCGGACGGGAAAGGTGAGGCGGGCGGACCCCGGCGCCGCCTCCACGGTTCCCTCCAGGTCCCGGGCGAACTGCTCCGCCAGTTCCCGCACGGCGGCATCGGGAACGGCCCGTCCCAGGTTCAGTTCACGCACGGCGGCGGGGCGCCAGGGCGGCGGCGGCGGTCCCCACGAGGTAGAGCGCCAGCATGGGGACGGCCAGCATGGTCTGCGTCACCATGTCGGGGGTGGGGGTGATGATGGCGGCCAGGATGAAGATGAGGAGGAAGGCGATCTTGAAGTGTTTCAGATAGAACCGCGCGTTCGTCAACCCGACGAGGGAGAAGAAGAACATCAGGGTGGGGGTCTCGAAGGCCAGCCCCATCCCCACCAGCAGTTTGGTGGCGAGCGAAAAATACTCCCGGATGGTGATGATGGGCTGGAAGTCCTTGCCGAGGACGACGAAGAACTGCACCATGACGGGAAAGAGGACGGCAAACCCGAACCAGGCCCCCAGGTAGAAGAGGATCACGGTGCAGGCCACGAAGGGGACGGCCCAGCGCCGCTCCCGCGGGTAGAGGGCGGGGGAGATGAAAAGCCACAGTTGGAGCATCAGGAAGGGGAACGAGACGAACAGGGCGCCGATGAACCCCACCTTGAGGTAGAGCATGAAGGGGTCGGTGAGGTTGGTGTAGGCAAGCTTCGTCCCCCCCATGGCCTGGGACAGGGGGGAGGCCAGGAAGTTGAAGAGGGGGGCGGCGAAATAGACGCAGAGGGCGAAGGCCGCCACGATGAAGAGGGCCGACCGGAGGAGGCACCGTCGCAGGTCCTCCAGGTGGGCCAGGACCGGCATTCGGGGAAGATTATCCGGCGGGGCGCTCATCGGGGGGGGGCGGTTCGGAGCGCGGCGGCCCGGCTTCCGGCTCGGCGGAGCGGCGGACCTCGTCCACCTCCTCCTCCAAACTCCGTTTCAGGTCGTTGGAGGCCTTCTTGAACTCCGCCAGAGACCGCCCGATCGTCCGCCCCAGGTCGGGCAGTTTCTTCGGGCCGAAGATGAGCAGGGCGAGAACGAGGATGAGGATCAACTCGGGAAAGCCGATGGAGCCGAACATGCGTCCATTTTAGCACGGCGGCCGCACCGGCCGGGAGAGTATAGTAAAATAGCAACTCCTATGCGATTGCATCCCGCCCTGCGGCGCTGGCTCCCCTGGGCGGCGCTGGCCATCCTCGTGATCCTCCACCTCCTCCCGGGGGTCGTGGTGGGGCCCCTCCTCCTGGCCGATGCCGTCGTCGGCATGATCCTGGCCCGCCGCTTCGCCCGGCGGTTCTTCTACCGGATCTCCCGCAAACTCTTTTTTTCCTATCTGCTGGTGGGGACCGTCCCCCTCCTGGCCGCCCTCATCGTGGGCCTCGTGGCCGTGCAGATCGGCGGCAGTCTGTTCATTCAGCACCAATTCCACTCCACCCTCCAGACCATCCGGCTCCAATGGGACGACACCGTCCTCAGGGACGACCGCATCCTCTCCGAGGAGCGGCTGGAGGCCTGGCGGAAGGAATACCCCGCCCTGAAGGCCTGGGGCAGGCGGGGAAGGACCCAGATCGTCTTCGGCGCCGACCCCGACGCCCCCGTCCCCGACCGGGACGCCTGGATGGACGGACGGTACCACATGGTCGTCAGCGTCCCGGGCCGGATCACGCTGGCCCTGCCCTACGAGGAGATCGCCCGGACCTCCGCCTTCCGGGCCTCCGGGATCGAGGCCATCATCCGCGAGGGGACCGTCAAGGAGGGTGGGGAGGCCGAGGAAGATCCCAAGGGGTTCTCCGTCAAGCTGGGGCCCTCCGGGTCGAACCGGCTGGAGCGCTCCATGACCGTCGATTCGGCGACCTCCCCCGATTTTCCCCCGGCCGCGGGAAACCTCTGGACGAAGCCCCTCCTCTACGGCTTCTACTCCTTCCAGGCCGACGCCTCCGGACGCTCGGCGGTGGCCTTCCTCCGCACCTCCCCGCGGTCCGTCTACCGCACCATGGTGGCGGCCCAGCCCTCCTACGGGGAGGTGGCGCTCTATCTCTTCATGGCCGCCGTGGCCATCGTCTTCGTCCTGGGCGGGTTGGCGGTCGGGTACGCCACCTGGCTCATCTTCAAGACCACCCGGGGCATCAACCGCCTCTCCGACGGCGTGCGCCGGTTCACCGAAGGGGACCTGGACTTCCGCATCCGCCACAAGGGGCGCGACGAGCTCGCCCAATTGACCACCTCCTTCAACCGGATGGCGGAGAGCCTGCAGGCCTACATCGGCGACGAGGTCTCGCGCGCCGAGCAGAAGCGCGAGCTGGAGCTGGCCTATCGCATCCAAAACCTCCTCCTCCCCTCCGCCGAGGCGTTCGCCGGCCTGGGCAAGGTGTGCATCCACTTCAATCCCTCCAAGGCCGCCGGGGGCGACTACTACGATTATTTCCACCAGGACGGCCTCGATTACGTCCTCATCGGCGACGCCTCGGGGCACGGCCTGGCGGCCTCCATCACCATGGCCATGGCCAAGGCGGCGGTCTCTTCGCTCCTCTACAAGTCGGTCACCCCCTCGGAGGTCCTGCCCCAGACCCACACCATTCTCCGGCACGCGGGGATGGCCGATCAGTATGTCACCCTGCAACTCGTCTGCGTGGACCGGAAGAACCGCACCCTCTGCCTGTTCAACGCGGGCCACCCCCCGGCCTATCTGAAGTCGGGAGCGGTGGTCACCCCCATGCGGCTCGATTCCTTCCCCATCGGCATCTTCGAGGGCCCCGCCGCCGAGTCGCTGGACCAGACCTACCAGGCGGGGGACATGCTCTTTCTCTACACCGACGGCCTCTACGAAGTGCATGCGGGGGGTGACATGTACGGCCTGGAACGCCTGGAGCACATGCTGCAGCAGGTCCCCGACGATCCCGACCTGGCCGTGGAGCGCATCCTGGCCGACGTGGAGGCCTTCAAGGGGACCGAGCCCTTCGACGACGACCTGACGCTGATGGTGATCAAGCTGTCCGCGTAGCGGACAGCGCCGGAAGGCGGGAAGGCCGGAAGGTAGAAAGGCAAGAGCCTGATGCTGGAGTTGGGAGTTCGGAGTCAGGAGAGAGTGCGGGAAGGATGGAGGGCCGGGAAGCGAAAAGGGGGTGCCCTTGAATGGCGGAGTCGGCAGGGGTAAAATGCAATGAATAACCATAAATCCCCAGACAACAGCGGAGGTTATTTTCAAGAATCATCATCAAGCCTTCCAGCTGCGGCCCGCAAAATACAAGATACAGGATCTGAGCCCTATTTCCGACCCCTATTTCCGATCGTTTTCATATAACCCTATTGACAAGATATCTAAAAGGTTATAACCTATTTATTAGTATGCGCCCCATGGCCGACCATCTCACTATGCTATTCCTGACGGACTTTCACACTTCAGCGTGTCATTTTTCAACAGGAATTGCATTAAGGCGAGCGCGGGTGAGCGCCGCCTTGGGGAGAGGGTGGCACCGGGCGGATTCACTCCGCCTGGCGGGAGAGGGAGCCGCCCTCTCCCGCTTTCAATGGGTTGCGGCGGGAGCTGCGGTATGGATGTCACGGTTGGGATAGCAGAGAACGATTCCCGGCCGGTCGGATGTCCCGCGATGCCCCCCGCGCCCACTCAATGGTTTGTCGGTTTCATGCACAAGCGCAAGGAGGAAACGATGAAGCGATTTCTCTTGGCACCTTTTGCGTTGCTTCTCCTGGCCGGGACGGGGGCGCAGGCCCTGCCCGTCATTCCCTTGGAGTATCACGGCCATGACGTGAACACGATCACCCTGACCTTCACCCCCCTTCCGGGGGAGGCGATTTACCGCCTTTACCGGACGCCCCTTCTCTTCCCGAGGCGCGAGGTGAAGATCCGTCCCTATATCGAGCTGTTCGCCCCGGCGAACAGCCCCATCGCTTATTTCACCGACGCGTTCCCTATTCAATTGAGTCCCGGTGGGACGCGCCGACAAACCTGCTATTTTCTGCAGGCTTTCGATGCCGCCACCGGCGAACGGACCGACTATTTCGCGGCCCTCGGGCAACGCTTATGCTTCGATGCGCTGGAGGCGGAGATCGCCGTCTCCACGCCGAACCTTTGCGCGACCGAGCCCATCCAATTCAACGCGCAAACCACCGGGTTGTGGACCGGCCTGACGTGGACGATGGGCGACGGCGCGGAGTACCAGGAGGAATCGGTGGAGCACACCTACCCGGGGGCCGGCACCTATCCGGTCGCCTTGACGGCCACCGGCCCCTTCGGCCCCGCCCACGCCGCCCGCGAGGTGATCGTCCGCCCCCTGCCGCAACCCGGCATCACGGGACCGGAGGAGGCCTGCGAGCGGGCCACGCTGGCCACGGAGGAGGGCATGAGCGATTATCAATGGCAACTCGATGGGGAACCTCTCGACGGGGCCGGCGCCCCGACTCTGGAGGTGACCCGGGAGGGGGAGTACACCGTGGCCTACACGGATAGCGGCTGCCGCGGCGTCTCGGAGGTCTTCATCTTCAAACTATTCACGCCGCCCTTCGCCTCGTTCGACGTGGAGGGGGAGCCCCGCGTGGGCGAGTTCCTCAACCTGAGGAACACCTGCACCGGCTCCAACCTCACCTACCTCTGGGACTTCGGCGACGGTCACACCTCCACGGAGGAGAGTCCCGCCCATTACTACAAGAATCCGGGCCCCTACACCATCATCCTGGAGGCGGCGGACGGGTGCGGACGCCGCTCCACCACCTCGGACACCGTTCAGATCCTCCCGGGCAGTTTCAGCATCTTCCCCGGCCGCGGGTCGTGCGGCGGGGGCACCACCGTCACCCTCACCGGCAACGCCTTCCCTCCGGAACCCATCGTGCGGGTCGGGGACGCCCCCGCTCCCGTCCTGGCCGCCGACTCCGACACCCTCATCATCAGGACCCCCGCCCACCCCGGCGGGCCGGCCGATCATGCCGTCCAGGTGTTTGACGCCGCCGGCACCCTGATTCAGGAGCTGCCCCACGCCTTCCGCTTCGCCACGTTGGCCTTCGCCGCGCTGCCGGAAGGAAACGCGGTCGCCACGGTGGATCTGGATCTCCTGGAATCCTTCGCCTGGCCCGGAGGGACCGGCGCGGTCGCGCACCATCTCCCCGTGGAGATTGAATCACCGGAGGTGTTGCTTCTGGTGGATGCCGTTCTTTATATCGGCGGACAGGGCGGGATCATCCGCGTCTCGACGGGCGACGGTTTGGAGACCGCCGTCCACGCCCTCGATCCTGCCACCCGCGTCACCGCCCTGGCCTACGGCCCGGGCCCCGCCGGCCCTCTGATATGGGCCGCGGTCCATGATCCCACCGCCCAACCCCAGGGCCGCATCCTCCTTCTGGAACCTGAGACCCTGGCGCTTGCGGCCACGGCCGAATTCGACGGCGGCGACCAGGGCATGGGGCTTGACTTCGCCGCCACCGCCCAACGGGTCCACCTCCTCGCCCGCGGCCCCCTCAGCGAGGACGATCGAAAAGAACACAAGAAGGCGATGATCCTCAACGAATACGATCCCCTCGCGGGGTTCGAACCCGGTCCGGAGGGGCCGGTCCTCCCCCTGCTCGCCTCCAAAAACCGCGCCCCCGGCGCCACGGGCGAGGTGTCCGCCGCGCGGATGGCGCTGACGGCGGACGGGATACGCCTCTTCCTGCCGGACGCCCCCAACGGCAGGATCGCCGAATACCGCACCGACACCGGCGCTTTTCATGGTCCCGACATCATCACCGCGGCCGCCCCGGCGGCGCTGGCGGTCCTGGCCCGCGACGGCGGTCCGCGGTTGGCCGCCGCCATGGCGGCCACCCATCGGGTGGACCTCTACGACCTGCCGGAGAACGGTCCCAAGCCGGCCGCGGGAACGCTGCCGAGCGACGCGGCGGGGTGCCTCGGGCCGGTCCGACTGATCCCCACCGCCATCGGGACGGCGCTCCTATGCCGCGATTCCGGGTCGTTGCTCTTCTACGAACCGGAAGCCCGGGCGCTGGTGGGCGCCTACGCCTTCCCCCCCGGCGAACACCCGGTGGATCTTGCCATCCATTCCTGCGAGGAGGTGGAATGATGAAGTCTGCGCTTGTGGGGTTATGCCTTCTGGCGGTGGCCGCGGCGCTGGGCGCCGACCGCACCGATATTTCCGACTTCGCCCCCGGCATTCAGGGCGTCCTGGACGCCCGGGGCGTGGACCAGGTGAACCTGTTCACCGGCCGGGTCACGGCCGCCGTCCCCATCGGCCCCGCCTACACCACCGGGCCGCTGATCACCTTCCAGCTCACCCTCGTCCACGGCGGAGGATTCTGGCACCCCAGGAGATTCCCGACCGCCGCCTATTGCGACGATCCCGCCGAACTCCAATGCGACGCCATGGTCGCCGTGGGCAGTCCCCGCTTCGGCGCCGGCTGGAACCTGGAGCCGGGGCGCTTGCGCGTGTTTACAAAACAGGGCAATGCGTCATGGATTGAAGGGGACTTGGTGGCCGAGATGTACCTCAGCGACGGCGCCAAGCACGCATTCCGCTATCAGGGGGGGCACGCCTATACCCACGACGGGTCGTTTTTGCGATTCGACAATCCTCCCGTCAATCCGACACCAGCCGGCCCCTACACGGTCCGCGGCGGCAACGGGGTGGTCTACTCCTTCGCCGACGCCCCCACGCTCTCGCCCATCAACGCCGAGGGGGATTTCGCCTTGGAGCGCTGGGGCCACAGGTTGAAGAGCATCGTGGACCCCTACGGCAACCGCGTGGACATCGCCTACGCCGCCGGCACCGACAAAATGACCGGCATCACCTTCACCCACAAAAACGACTCCGGCGCGGCGCTGGTCGTCGAGCGGATCCGGTTCGGCTACCGCTTCGAGGCGGGGGTGGAGGTGCTGGACTATGTGGAATTCATCAACGAATCGGGCGGCTGGAACCGCACCACCTTCGACATCCGCGGCCTCGCGGTGGACCGCCCCCATTTCGCCGCCCCGGGGAACTGCATCGAGGAAACCTGTCTTCTCGCGTGCGGGGGCGCCCCCGTGCCCTGTCAAGCCACCCTCCCCTTTCTGGTGGAGATCGTGGGGCCGCCCCTGGCCCCGTCGGGCGAACGGCAAAAGGTGGCAGACTTCAGCTACTTCCTCCCCCACGCCCCTTCGGCCTATGAAGCCGTCTGCGGGGAAGCCCCACCCCCCAGCAATGCCGACGACACCGCCAACGGCCTCCTGGCCGCCATCGGCCTTCCCACGGGGGGTGGCATCCACTACCGGTACAAACAGATGACGCGCAGCTATCTCTTCGGCAATTGCCAGGGCGTGCCCGAGCCCGCCCTCGATCAGCACATCCACACCTTCCCCGGCCTTCACGCCCGGGCCGTTTTCAATGTTGACCTCTCCACGCAGGCCGCGGTGTGCGAAAGTTACACCCTGTACAACAAAAACCATCACAAGGAACTGATCACCCATTCCACGGCCCCCGCCTACGGAGCGGTCTATGTCTATAAGGGCGAACGGGAAACTCACGGCCTGGTCGGCGGGATGTGGACGCCGGCGGAGCGGAGCAGGGAGTATTTCGACACAGGGTTGCGCTCGAGTGTGGTTTGCCAGACCATCGAGCCGGAATGGGCGGGGCCTAAATACGGCGCCCTTCTCCGGACGGAGGCCTTCAATTCCGACGGGTATGTCGAGAAGCGGACCGATTACCAATACGAATACGACGCGGTCGCCTTCCGCAACGACGCCAACGGGCGGGTGGCCCGGACGCTGGAGCTGGACTATCCCGCCGACGGCTACGGCTTCCCCAACACCAAGGCCGTCTGCAACAGCGGATGGGACGGGTATGGGCACTTCACCGACACCGTGATCCTGGCGGGGATGAATGAAAGCGACGGCTGGGCCTGTACGGGCGGCCTCTTCAAGAAGCGGACCCAGGGCACCTGGGAGGCGCCGGGCACCGGCTGGCTGCTCGACCGGCCGGTGAAGACCCAGGTGCTGGACCAGACGGGGACCATCCAGGCGTTGACGAAATACAAATCGGACTCCACCACGGGCTTCCTTCAGGCGCAGTGCACCTACAAGCAGGTCCAATCGGGCGCGGGGGGCAACCTCGACCAGACCTGCGGCCTCCTCTCCACCCAGACCCCGAACCACGCCCTTAAGCAGGTGTGGAAAGACACCGACGGCGGCACCGCCGACGGCCTCCCCACATACGTGGAATACTGGGACAAGGAGACCACCACCCCCACCCTTCCGCAGTACCGGGTCCACAACACCTACACGGCGGGGGTCCTCGCCTCGAGCGTGTATCAACACTATATGTCCAGCCGTTGGGGGG
>DCUZ01000090.1:0-39743 GCA_002327305.1 Holophagales bacterium UBA2201
GGGCGGGTGGAGGGGCTGACCTTCCGCGCGGCCGCCTTCCTCAACCTGGGACGCGACCACCTGGACTTTCATCCCACCCTCGAGGACTACTTCGCCGCCAAGCGGCGGATTTTCGACCACCTGGAGCCGGAGGGGACGGCGGTGCTGAACGCGGGGGACCAGCGGGTCCGCGCCATCGCCCTGCCCGGGCGCAGGGTCCTGACCTTCGGCCTCGGGCCGGGCGCCGACATCCATCCCGGAAAATATGCCTTCTCGGAGCGCGGCACCGTGGGGAGCCTGGTGGTCTGCGGGACCGAAGTGCCCATGACCAGCCCCCTTTTCGGTCTTCACAATCTGGAGAACATCCTCGCCGCGGCCGCCATCCTGACGGGGATGGGCAGGACGCCGGAGGGGATCGCGGGGGCGCTGGCGTCGTTCCCCGGGGTGCCGGGGCGGCTGGAGCGGGTGGAGGCGGGGCAGAAGTTCCCCGTCTTCGTGGACTATGCCCACACCCCCGAGGGGTTCCGCCTCGTCCTGGACGCCGTGCGCGAGGTGCTGGGAAAGAAACTGATCACCGTTTTCGGCTGTGGAGGGGACCGGGACAAGGGGAAGCGCCCCATGATGGGCGAGGCGGCGGGGCGCCTCTCGGAGATCGTCATCCTCACCGCCGACAACCCCCGCTCGGAGGACCCGGCGCAGATCTGCCGCGAGATCGCCGAGGGGGTGTTCGCCGCGGGCCAGCAGAAAGTGCTCATCGTCCTCGACCGGGCCGAGGCCGTCCGCAAGGCCGTGCAGATGGCCAACCCCCACTTCGCCGTCCTCCTCCTCGGCAAGGGACACGAGGACTATCAGATCGTCGGCGGGGTCAAGCACCCCTTCTCCGACCGGGACGAAGCCCTCAAGGCCCTGGGGGAACTGGCGCGATGAAATTCACCCTCGCCGAGGCCGCCCGCTGGACGGGGGGGACGCTCCACGGCGCTTCCGTTCCCTGCGAGGGCGTCTGCGTCGATTCACGCGAGGCCCGTCCGGGCCTCCTCTTCGTGGCCCTCAAGGGGGAGCGGGCCGACGGGCACGATTTCGCCGCCTCGGCCCTCGAACGGGCCGCTGCCGCCCTGGTCGAGCGACCGGTGGTCGGGACCGGTCCCTGCCTGGTGGTTCCGGACGCCCTGAGGGCCCTTCAGGCGCTGGCCCGCCGCCTGCGTGACCGGGCGGACTTCACCGTTGCGGCCGTTACCGGAAGTTTGGGGAAGACCAGCGCCAAGGAACTGCTCCATGCGGCGCTGGCCTCCTTAGGTCCCGGGGCGGCCGCCTCCCCCGGCAACTTCAACAGCCGCATCGGCCTTCCCCTCTCCGTGTGCAACCTCCCCGAGGAGACGGCCGTGGCGGTCCTGGAAATGGGGATCAACCAGCCGGGCGAAATGGCGGAACTGGGGGCCGTGGCCCCCCCCGACCTGGTCCTCTTCACGGGGGTGCACCCCGTTCACACCGAATTCTTCGGGACGCTGGAGACCATCGCCCGGGAGAAAGCCGCCCTGGCGGCGTTCATCCGTCCCGGAGGGGTCCTCGTCTATCCCGCGCAGGACCCCTACATGGCCCCCCTTCTGGACGGGCACCCCGACCGGAAGGTGACCTTCGGCCCCGGGGGCGCGGTGGACCTGAAGGTGACCCAGGACCGGGGATTTGCCGGAATGAGCGCCATTCTCGAGGGGCCGCGCCCCCTCGCCTTCGACCTGGACAACCCCTCCCTCCACCCCGGGACCGTTCTGGCGGCCGCCGCGGCCCTGATGGCCCTGGGGCGTCCCGTGGAGGCGGTGCTGGAGGCGGCGAAGCGGTACCGCCCCGTCGGCAACCGTCTGCGGCTCCGCAGGTCCCCGGGCGGGATCACCTGGGTGGACGACTGCTACAATGCCTCCCCCCGGGCCGTGGAGGTCCTCCTCGACCGGTTCCGCCGCACCCCCGCCGAAGGGAGAAAGGCGCTCGTCCTCGGGGACATGCTGGAACTGGGCCCCTTCGAGGCCCCGGCCCACCGGCAGGCCGGCGAGGAGGCCCTCGGCGTGGTGGAATTGCTGGTGGCCCTCGGCTCCCGCTCGGCGCTGGCCGCCCGGACCTTCGCCGCCGGCGGAGGGCGGGCCGTGGAATGCGATACCATCGAGGCGGTGGCGGACGCCCTGGGGGGCTTCCTGCGTCCCGGGGACTGGGTGGCGGTGAAGGGCTCCCGCGGCATGCGCCTCGAGAGGCTTTTCCCCCTGATGGAGGCGGTCGATGCTGTTTGAGCTCCTCCACGAGCCCCTCCGCCTCTTCTACTACCTGACCTTCCGCTCCTTCCTGGCCCTGGTCACCGCCTTCACCATTTGCCTGGCGCTGGGGCCGTGGTTCATCCGCACCATCCGGAAGTTCGAGTTCCTGCAGGAGATCCGCGAGGAGGGACCGGAGAACCACAGGGGCAAGGCCGGCACCCCGACGATGGGGGGCATCCTCATCGCTTTCGGGACGCTGGTCCCCACCCTCCTGTGGGCCGACCTCGGCAACTCCTTCGTCCAGACGGCCCTCCTGGCGTCCGTCCTCTTCGCCGTCATCGGCGGCTTCGACGACACCCTCAAGATCGTCCGCCGGAGCAACCGGGGGCTCACCACGCGGCAGAAGTTCGGCCTGCAGGTGGCGGGGACGCTGGGGCTCTTCGTCTTCGTGTGGTTCAAGTTCCCCTTCATCACCGTCTTCACCCTCCCCTTCTTCAAGGGGGTGCAGGCGGAGTTGGGGCTCCTCTACGGGGTGGTGTTCCTCCTGGTGGTGGTGGGCTCCTCCAACGCCGTGAACCTCACCGACGGCCTGGACGGGCTGGCCACCGGCACCACGCTGATCGCCGCCGGCACCTTCTCGGTCTTCGCCTATGTCGCCGGCAACAAGATCACCGCCAACTACCTCCAGATCGCCTACATCCCCGGGGGCGGGGAACTGGCCGTGTTCTTCGCCGCCCTCGTCGGGAGCGCCCTGGGGTTCCTCTGGTACAACGCCCACCCCGCCGAGATGTTCATGGGGGACGTGGGGTCGCTGATGATCGGCGGGGCCATCGGGACCGCCGCCTGCATCCTCAAGATGGAGATCGTCCTCTTCTTCGTGGGCGGCCTCTTCGTGGCGGAGGCCCTCTCGGTCATCATCCAGGTGGCCTCCTACAAGTCGCGCGGGAAGCGGGTGTTCCGCATGGCGCCCCTCCACCACCACTTCGAGAAGGCCGGCTGGTCCGAGACCAAGGTGGTGATCCGGTTCTGGATCGTCGCCGTCCTGTGCGCCCTGGCCGGGCTGGCGACCCTGAAACTGCGATGATCGTTGTCATGGGCTACGGGCGGAGCGGCCGGGCGGCGGCCGCGCAGTTGAGCCGGATGGGGGTCGCGGCGGTGGTGACCGACGCGCGCGACCCGGCGGACGCCCCCCGCTTTCCCGGCCTGGGCTACCACTTCGGCGGCCACCCCCCGGAACTGCTGGAGGGGGCCTCGCTGGTGATCGTCTCTCCCGGCGTCCCGTGGGAACACCCGTTCCTGGAGGCGGCCCGGGAGCGCGGCATCGCCGTCACGAGCGAGGTGGAATGGGCGGGCCAGCAGGTGAGGGGGGTGAAGGCGGGGATCACCGGTTCCAACGGCAAGTCCACCGTGACGCGGATGGTGCGCGACATCCTCCTCGCGGCCGGGCACCCGGCGGCCGAGGCCGCGAACGCGGGCGTGGCCCTCTCCGATCACATCGGGTCCGCCGCCCACACCCACTTCGTCCTGGAACTCTCCACCTTCCAACTGGAGGGGATGCGCCTGCCCCTCCTGAACGCGGCGGTCCTCCTCAACATCACCCCCGACCATCTGGACCGCCATCCGTCGTTCGAGGCCTACGCGGCCCTCAAGCGGCGCATCTTCGATCTTCTCCTTCCGGGAGGGGTGGCCGTGGCGCCCCAGGGACTGGAGGCCGGTCCTGGGGCGCTCACCTTCGGCCCCGGCCCGGGCGCCGACCTGCTCATGGAGCCCGGGCGCCTGGTCCACCGGGGCGCGACCGTCCTTGACCGGTCGGCCTTCCCCCTGCCGGGGGAGCACAACTGGGCCAACGCCGCCGCCGCCGCCCTGACCGCCATCGCCCTGGGGATCGACGGGAGCGCGGTGCGCGCCGCCCTCGAAGGGTTCCGGGGGCTGGAGCACCGCATGGAGCCGGTGGCGGGGGCCGACGGCCTGCGCTACATCAACGATTCCAAGGGGACCAACGTGGACGCCGTGGCGGCCGCACTCACGGGGGTGCCCGCCGGAAGGACGGTCCTCATCCTGGGCGGGCGGGACAAGCACGGGGCCTTCGGGCGCCTGCGCGGCGCCGTGGAGCGCGCCTGCAGGGCGGTGTTCTGCATCGGGGAGGCGGGACCGGCCATCGCCGGGCAGTTGGCGGGGATCGCCGTCCCCCTGCGCGTGGCGCGCGACCTGGAGGCGGTGTTCGCCGCCCTTCCCGAAACGGCCTCCCCCGGCGATACCGTCCTCCTGTCGCCCGGGTGCGCCTCCTTCGACCAGTACGCCGACTTCATGGAGCGGGGCCGCCATTTCAAGGCCCTGGCGGAACGATGCCGCGCAAACTGAAACCCGATGCGTGGATCGCCGCCGCCGCCCTGGCCCTCCTGGTTGCGGGGGTGCTCAATGTCACCTCCTCCGCCGGGGTGATCATCCAGGGGAGCACCGTGGCGTTCATTACCCGGCAGATCGTCCTCTCCCTCTTCTGCGCCGCCGCCCTTTTCGCCTTCATGCGCTTCGATGTCCGTCCCGTCCTGCGGCATCCCTATTTCCCTTGGCTGTACTGGGCCGCGACGGCGGCCCTGGCGTTCCTCTTCCTCCTCCCCGCGTACAAGGAGGTCCACCGGTTCGTGAAGCTCGGGGGGTTCCTCCTCCAGCCCTCCGAGTTCGCCAAGATCATCGTCGTCCTGATGGTGGCCCGCCTGCTGGCCGAGCGCGAATACCGGGAGGCGCTGGTCCCGGTGGGGACCCACCTGGCCATCCCCTTCCTCCTCATCCTCCTGGAGCCCGACCTGGGCATCTCCGGCCTCCTTTTGGTGACCGTCTTCGCCATGGCGCTCCTCAAGGGGATGCCCTGGCGGCAGGTGGCCCTCGCCGCCGCGGCGGGGACCCTGGTGGTGGCGGTGGCCATCGCCGCGGTGGGATACCGGATGGACCGCCTGCAGAAGTTCGTCGCCGGGACGGAGGAGCAGACCCTCTCCGCCAAGATCGCCCTCGGCTCAGGGGGGCTCTTCGGCAAGGGGATCGGCGGGAGCCATCAGAAGTTCTTCTACCTGTCCAAGCCCCACACCGACTTCGCCTATGCCATCCTGGGGGAGGAGTTCGGCCTCGCCGGCACCCTCTTCATCCTGGGGCTCTACGGCGTCATCTTCTGGCGGGGGCTGGCCCTGGCCCGGGCGCTGGGGGGGAGCGTGGAGGGGTACGCCGCCTTCGGCCTGACGCTCCTGCTCACCATCCAGGCCTTCATCCACATCTCCGTCAACGTCAACATCGTCCCCCCCAAGGGGATCACCCTGCCGTTCGTCTCCTACGGGGGGTCGTCCCTGCTGGCCTCCACCCTCCTGGTGGGGATCCTCCTCTCCCTTTCGATGAGGCGGCCATGAGCGGCGCGGTCATCCTCGCGGGGGGGGGCACCGGCGGCCACCTGTTCCCGGCCCTGGCCGTGGCCCGCGCCCTCGGCCTGCCCGTGGTCTTCATCGGCAGCCTCTACGGGATGGAGCGCGACCTGGTGCCCCGGCACGGCTTCCCCTTCCGGGGCCTGCCGATTCGGGGGTTTGTCGGGGTCCCGGCGTGGAAGCAGGCCGCCCGCCTGCCCATGCTGGCGTGGTCCCTCGTCCGCGCCCTCCTCCACTTCCTCGCCCTGCGCCCCCGGGTCGTCCTGGGGTTCGGCGGGTACGCCAGCGTTCCCGCCCTGGCCTGGGCCCGGTTCCTCCGGGTCCCCTACTTCCTCCAGGAGCAGAACTCGGTCCCCGGGGTGGTGACCCGCCGGTTCGCCGCCGGAGCGCGAGCCGTGTTCACCGCCTACCCGGACCTTCCCCTGGCCGGGACGCAGGTCCTGACGGGCAATCCGGTGCGGGAGGAGATCCGCGCGGTGCCGCCGCTGGAGGCGCCTCGGCCTCCCCTGCGGGTGCTGGTGCTGGGGGGGAGCCAGGGAGCGGGGTTCCTCAACCGCCTCTTTGCGGAGGCCGCCCCGGCGCTGGCCGGTCTTTCGGTGGAACTGCTCCACCAGACGGGGCCGAGGGAGGAAGAGGCGGTGCGCGCGGCCTACGCCGCCGCCGGTCTCGGGGCCCGGACCGCGGTTTTCATCGACCGGATGGACGAGGCCTACGCCTGGGCCCACCTGGTGGTGTGCCGCTCGGGGGCCATGACCGTGGCCGAGGTGACCGCCGCGGGGCGCCCGGCGCACTTTGTCCCCTTCGCCGGCGCGACGCACGGCCACCAGCTGCACAACGCCCGCTCCCTCTCCGGCCGCGGAGCGGCATTTCTCACCGAGGAGCGGGACATGACGCCGGGGCGGCTGGAGGCCTTCCTGCGGGAAGTCCTCGCCGACCCTGAAGCGCTGGCCGCCATGAGCCGGCGTCTCAAGGCCCTGGACGACCCCGGCGGGCTCGCCCGCATCTGCGAGGCCCTTCGCCGGGCCGCGGGAGGGAACCATGAACTTCCATAAGGTCAAGCGCATCCACTTCGTCGGTATCGGGGGAACCGGCATGTGCGGCATGGCGGAGATCCTCCACGCGATGGGGTTCGAGGTCACCGGCTGCGATCGCGCCGGTTCCCCCGCGGTGGACCATCTCACCTCCCTGGGGATCCCGGTGGCGGTGGGGCACAATCCGGAGCACGCCAAGGGGGTCCAGGTGATGGTCTATTCCTCCGCCGTCCCCCCCGACCATCCCGAACTGGCCGCCGCGGCGACCCTCAACATCCCCGTCATCAAGCGGGCCGAGATGCTGGCGCAGATGGTCCGGCTGGGGTTTTCCATCGCGGTGGCCGGGACCCACGGCAAGACCACCACCACCTCCCTCATCGGCCACCTCTTCACCGTCCTGGGCCAGGACCCCACCGTCATCGTCGGTGGGCGCGTCAAGAGCTTCCCCGGGCACGCCCGCCTGGGGAAGGGGCGCCACTTCGTGGTGGAGGCCGACGAATACGACAAATCGTTCCTGTGGCTCCTCCCCGACATCGCCGTCCTCACCACCGTGGACGCCGATCATCTGGACACCTACGGCGACTTCTCCAGCGTCTGCTCCGCCTTCCTCCAGTTCGCCCAGAAGGTCCCCTTCTACGGATCGATCGTCCTGCGCCTCGACGACCCCCACCAGCGGCAGATGATCCCGTCGCTCAACCGGCAGATCGTCACCTACGGCTTCACCCCGCAGGCCGACTACTTCGTCCACACCCTCGCCCCCGGGGCCCGGGGGATGCGCTTTCAGCTCACGGCCCGGGAGCGGACCCATCCCGCCTTCGTCCCCCTCTTCGGGGAGCACAACGTGGCCAACGCCGCGGCGGCGCTGGCGGTGGCGGCGGAACTGGACCTCCCCCTGGAGCCGGCCGTCAAGGCGCTGGAGACCTTCCCCGGCGTGGCCCGGAGGTTCGACCTGGTGGGGGAGTGGAACGGGGCGCAGGTGGTGGACGATTACGCCCACCACCCGGCCGAGATCGAGGCCACCCTCAAGGGGGCGCGCCTGGCGTTCCCCGGCAAGCGCCTGGTGGCGGTGTTCCAGCCCCACCTGTATTCGCGGACAAGGGACTTCGTCCAGAAGTTCGCCAACGCCCTCTTCAATGCCGACGTCCTGGTGGTGACGAAGATCTACCCGGCCCGCGAGGAGCCCCTCCCCGGGGTCTCGGGGGAGAACATCGTCACCCTGGCCCGGCAGATGGGGCACAAACAGGCCTATTACCTCGAGGAGTTCGACGACGCCCGGACCTTCCTCGGGGACTACGCCCTGCCCGAGGCGGTCGTGCTGACGCTCGGGGCGGGGGACATCACCCACTTCGCCCGTTCGCTGGCGGAAGGAGGTCGACCATGATCCGTAAACGGCGGCGCACCTCGACCCTGCTGGGGGTCCTGTTCCTCACCTGCGTTCCCCTCTTCCTGCTCCAGTCGCGCCTGTTCGCGGTGCGCGCCGTGGAGGTGCGGGGCCTTCCCGCGGACGAGGAGGAACAGCTCCGCCCGCTGACGCGGGCCCTTGAGGGGCGCAATCTCCTCTCCCTGAAACTGGACGACGCCGCCCGGGCCCTCGAGGCCGCGGGATGGGTGCATGACCTGCACATCCGCAAGGTGCTCCCCTCCCGCCTCGAGATCACCGCAAGGTCCCGGCGGCCCGTGGCGCTCTTCGTCGGGGCCGGGGGCGAGGCCCTGGTGGACCCCTCCGGGACCCTCTACTGCGGCCCGCCCCCCCCGAACCCCTGCCTGGTGCTGACCGGCGAGGCACGCCACCCGGCGGTCCGGGCCCTGGCCGCCTTCCTGGCCCGGTCGGAGGGGCTGGAGCGGCGGTTCGCCGGCGCCCACGTGGCCCCCGACGGCGAGGTGCGCCTTCTCGACCGCCGCGGTCACTGGCTCACCGTGGACCTCGCCACGGCCTCCGAATGCCTGGCCCTCTTCGAGACGCTCCTGGAGGAGTGCCCGGGATACGCCTCCGCGGAGGCCGTGGACATCCGCCGGGCGGGCCGCTTTGTCATCACGGGATAAGGAGGGAGCATGAAACCGACCGTCGTCGCCATTGATCTGGGCTCCTGCTTCGTGAGGGTGGTGGTGGGGGTGATCGAGGACGAGGAGAAGGGGGTGGTCAACGTCATCGGCCGCTCCTACAGCAACCTCCACCAGGGCTCCACCCAGGCCGGCAACATCGTCAACATGGAAAAGATGCGCATGGCCCTGAAAAAGGCGGTGGAGGAGGCCGAATTGATGGCCGATGTGGAGGTGGAGCGGGCCTTCGTGGGGCTCTCGACCCCCGAGATGCGGGGGTTCGACGCCGAGGCCGACGTGGCCGTGCAGGGGAAGCGGCGGCAGGTCTCCCGAGAGGACATCGACAACGCCTTCAGCGCCGTGCGGGAGATCGGCATCCCGCAGGACCACAAGGTGCTCCACATCATCCCCCAGCGGTACCTCATCGACCAGCAGGGGGAGTACGAGGACCCCAGCGGCGCCACGGGGGCCCGCCTCACCATCCAGGCCCACACCCTGGTGTGCCCGGCCGTGGCCGTCAACAACCACACCGCCATCTGCAACCACCTCGGCATCCGGGTGGCGCGCTTCATCTTCGAGCCCCTGGCGGCCGCGGAGGCGGTCCTGACGCAGGACGAGCGGGAGCGCGGCGTCCTCCTCGTGGACCTGGGGCACGAGACCACGCAGGCCGTCCTCATCCGCAAGTCGAGCATCCTCCACACCTTCATCCAGAAGTTCGGGGCCCGGCACGTCACCAGCGACCTGGTGGAGGTGGTGGGGATCGGCCAGCTGGAGGCCGACCGGGTGAAGCGGGAGATCCCCCTCGATTACAAGGAGGAGGGGGACGAGATGGAGGAGGGGGTGGAACTGCACCAGGCCGTCACCGAGACCAAGAAACTGGTCCGCAAGAAGATGATCAGCGAGGTGATGGGGGCCCGCATCGAGGAGCTCTTCACCGACATCCGCGAAGACCTCACCCGCCACCACCGCGAGGGGGCCTACCGCGGCGGGGTGGTCCTCACCGGGGGGGGCGCCCTCCTCAAAGGGGTGGCGGAAATGGGCCAGCGCTTCTTCCAGGCCCCGGTGCGGGTGGGGTACCCCGCCCTCATCGAGGGGATCGTGGAGGAGATCGCCCGTCCGGACTGGACCACGGCGGTCGGACTGGTCAAATTCGGCTTCAAATACTACCCGGAAGAGTGCCGCAAAAAACGCGGCTTGATTTCTAAGCTGTTTGGGAGTAAAAAATAAGAAGGTCAAGGAGGACCGTATGATCTATTTCGATGAAACTCCGGCGTCGGCCGCGCAGAAGGAACTGGGCATCGGCATCATGGAGGAGTTCGACGCCTCCGTGAAGCTGAAGGCCATCGGCGTCGGCGGCTGCGGGTCCAACAGCATCAACCGGATGATCCAGAAGGGGATCCGGGGGGTGGACTTCGTCGCCGTCAACACCGATTTCAAGGACCTGAGGAAGTCGCTCTCGCCCAAGAAGGTGCACCTCCTCGGCGCCACCATGCAGGGCATGGGGACGGGGGGGGACCTGGAGCTGGCCCGCAAGGCCGCCCTGGACGCCTCCGACCAGATCATCGCCGAACTGGAGGGGACCAAGATGGTCTTCCTCACCGCCGGCATGGGCGGGGGCACGGGATCGGGCGCCACCGGGGTCATCGCCTCCCTGTGCCGCCAGTTGGAGATCCTCACCGTCGCGGTGGTGATCCTCCCCTTCGCGTGGGAGCGCGACGAGCGCACCAAGCGGGCCGAGGAGGGCCTGCGCTCCCTGCGCGACAGCGTGGACGCCCTCATCGCCATCCCCAACGACAAATTGGCCGCCCTCGTGGACGACAAGACCTTCGCCCTCGAGGCCTTCGACATGGCCGACGACATCCTCATCCAGGCCGTCCAGGGGGTCTCCGAGATCCTCAACGGCACCGGGTACAAGAACATCGATTTCGCCGACATCCAGGCGGCGCTCAAGGGGAAGGGGAAGGCCATCATGGGGATGGGGACCGAGGCGGGCGAGGACGCGGCCATCAAGGCGGCGCAGAAGGCCATCTCCAGCCCCCTGCTGGAGGAGACCTCCATCGCCGGCGCCTCCAATGTCCTCCTCTCCTTCACCGTCAACCCCAAGACCTCGTTCAAGAACATCATGGCCACCGCGCAGAAGATCTCCGAGATGATCGGCTCTTCGCAGGAGGGGCCGAAGCGGGGCGAGGTGAACTTCGGCATCTACTTCGACGAGAAACTGGACGCCGACGCGGTGCGCGTCATCGTCTTCGCCTCCGGCTTCGAACCGCCCAAGCCCGCCGCCGCGCGGGCGGCGGTCCAGCCCGCTACCTCGTTCGTCCCCCGGCCCGAGCCCCAGACGGTCTTCGAGCCGCGCCGCCCGGAGCGCATCCTCAACGCCCCGGCCCAGAAGCTGGACTTTCTCGGCATGGGGGGCGAGAGCCGCGAAGACAAAAACAAGGCCGCCTACTACCGGCTGAAGCACGATTAGATCGTCTGGGGACTGGCTGGTGGGATGGTAGGGTGGGTTGCCTGTCCCCCGGCCCGGCATAGCCGGCAGGGCTGCCTGTCCCCCAACCCTAAGACCGCCCTCGGATCCTCCTCCTTGACCGGGAACCTTTCCGAGGGCGGTCCGCTTCCCTCCTTGATGCGGGCGGCCCGTGCCGCCCGCGTTTTTATCGATTGCGGGCCCGGCGTATCTCCGGCATTGCTCAGTTGAGATTGATCCCCACGATCATCCTCGCCCGGTTGTCCTCGGCGCCGCCGTTGAGGCCCCAGGCGTAGTTAAGGGCGATCCAGAAGTCGTGCCCGCCGAAGGCCAGGCTGGGGCCGGCGTAGAAGGCCTCCTCGTCCTCCTCGAAGACGGCGAACGCCTCGGCCCCCGCACGGAGATTCCGCCCGAGCGGGAGGCTGGCGCCCGCCTGGACGGCCTGCTCCCATTCGTTGGACGGGGAGAAGGCGTACTCGGCCGTGTAGTTGAGGGCCCAGTTGATGCCGCCGTGGTCGCGCCCGAAGATCAGCTTGGCCTCGGCGGCATCGCGGTTGCGGTTGCCTTGGTATTCCAGGTAGAGGACGCCGCCGAGGGCCCGGTTCAGGAATTTCCAGCGGGTGCGCGCCTTCCATCCCGTGTAGCGGAACGAGCCGCCGCGGTCTTCAAAGACCTGGTAGAGCCCCACGTCCCACCCCTTCCCCAGGCCGTACTCCAGCTCGAACTGGTGCTGCCACCGGTCGAGGGAGGCGTCGTCCCGGTCGGGGACGCGCTGGGTAAGGTAGTACTCCATCTCCAGTTCGTCCTCGGCCTCGACGACGGGCTGGTAGGTCCAGACATAGAACCGCTGGTCGGCGGCCGCCAGGGCTGGGAGGAGCAGGGCGGACAACAGCAATGCGCGGAATGCGTTCATGGGAACTCCTTGGCGTAAATTAGAACTGCCAAACATTATAATAAGGATAGAATTCTGTCAAGTTCCCCTGCATTCGCCCTCCGGTTGCGGCGGGGCTGCGATATGGACTACAATATATGATATGAAGCGTCTGTTGATCGTCGAAGACGAAGCCATCCAGGGCAAGGCCCTGCAGGAGGAATTGCAGGAGGAGGGGTACGAGACGGACCTGGTCTCCTCGGGCACCGATGCGGTGAAGAAGGTGCAGGAGAAGGAGTACGACTGCATCATCCTGGACATCTACCTGCCGGGGATGGACGGGCTGGAGACCATGGGCCGCATCCTCAGCCGGGACCGGCAGATCCCCATCATCCTCTACTCCGCCTACTCCTCCTACCGGGACAATTTCCTCTCGTGGGCGGCGGACGCCTACCTGATCAAGTCCTCCGACACCAAGGAACTGAAGGCCACCATCGAGCGCCTCACGGCCGCGAAATAACCGGGACGGAAGGCGCGGCCCGAGAGGCCCCGCCGCGGGGCCGGCCGGAAAGGAGCATCCCCATGAAGAGAAAACCGTCGTCCCGCCCCCGGCTGCCGGATTGCGCCGCCTGCGGGCACGAGCCCGGCGAACGGCTCTGCGTGACCCAAGACGGCAAGGCCGCCAAGGGCTGCCCCACGGTGGGGTTCGAGGATCTGCTCGCCGAGGCCAACGGCGAGTATGCCAAGCCGGAGGTGAGGGAGTTCGCCCGCCAGGCCTCCATCCAGGAGGGGGCCGGCTACGCCAACCGGCATCAGCGCCCCTACATTCCACAGCCCTCCAAAACGCGCATCGTGGAGATCTGCGAATTCGCCCGCCGCATGGGGTATCGCCGCCTGGGGCTGGCCTTCTGCACCGGGCTGTCCCGGGAGGCCGCCCTGGTGGAGGAGATCTTCCGGGCCCGCGGGTTCGAGGTGGTCTCCGTGGTCTGCAAGGCGGGGCGGACCCCCAAGGGATCGGTCCTGGGACTGGCCGACCGGGAGAAGATCCGCCGGGGCACGGAGGAGTCCATGTGCAATTCCATCTTCCAGGCCCGCCTCCTCAACGCGGCCGGGGTGGAGTTCAACGTCCTCCTGGGGCTGTGCGTGGGACACGACAGCCTTTTCTTCCGCTACGCCCGGGCCCCGGTCACGGTGCTGGCGGTCAAGGACCGCGTCACGGGCCACAACCCGCTGGCGGCGGTCTATCTGAGCCACAGTTATTACCGGAAGGTGCGCCACCCGGAACTGGAATAGCGGGCCGGCGCCGTGCGGTTCAGCGCATCACGACCGAAAGGTTGAGCATCCGCGGGATCACGACGATCCCGCCCCCCGTCACCGTCTGATGCAGGGCCTCGGGCATCTCCGCCGCGTCCAGGACCGCGCCGGGGGGGACGATGCAGAACTTGTCCATGATCACCTTCTTCAGCCGGGCCCCCACCCCGATGGAGCATCCCTCAAAGATGATCGAGTTTTCCACCACCGCCCCGTCCTCCACCGTCACGGCGGGGCCCAGGATGGAGGAGCGCACGATGGCCGACCCGATCCGGCATCCCGGGGAGAGGAGGCAGGCGTCCACCTCGGCGCCCGCGAGCCGGGCGGGCGGGAGGGGGGGGTGATAGGTGTGGATCAGCCAGTCCGGGTGGTGGAGGGGGAAGGGCGGGGCGGGGCCGAGGAGTTCCATGTGGGTCTCGTAATAGGCGTCCAGCGTGCCGATGTCGCGCCAGAAATCGCTGCCGTCGGGGCACCCCTCGGGAAAGGGGAAGCCGAAAACCCGCTTGCCCTCCACGAGGGCGGGGAAGATGTTCTTGCCGAAATCGTGGCTTGACGCGGGGTCGCGGGCGTCCCGGGCCACCGCCTCCGCCAGGATCGGCGTGGAGAAGAGGTACACCCCCATGTTGGCCAGGCACCAGCCCGGCTTGCCCGGGATCTCGGGCGCGTCGGGGCGCTTTTCGTGGAAGGCGCGCACCCGCCACCCGGCGTCCACCTCCACCACGCCGAACCGGAACGCCTCCGCCTTGGGGACGGGAAGGCAGGCGAGGGTGGCGTCGGAACCGGTCTGGCGGTGGAAGGTGCGGAACTTTCCGTAGTCCATCCGGTAGATGTGGTCCCCCGAGAGGATGAGGACCTCCGCCGGCCGCTCCCGTTCCAAAACGTAAAGATTGTGGAAGATGGCGTCGGCGGTCCCCTTGTACCACTCGGCCGCCGAGCGCATCTGCGGCGGCAGGGAGATGAGGAAATCGCCCAGGGGCCCGGGGAAGAAGTTCCACCCCAGGCGCAGGTGGCGCTCGAGGGACTCGGAGCGGTACTGGCTCAGGAGGAAGATGCGCCAGATGCCGCTGTTGATGCAGTTGGAGAGGGTGAAGTCGATGATGCGGTAGAGCCCCGCGAACGGAACGGCGGGCTTGGCGCGGTGGAGGGTGAGGGGGAAGAGGCGCTCCCCCACCCCCCCCGCCAGGACGAAGGTGACGAGGTCATGGTTCATGGCGCGTCTCCGCTCCGGCCCTCAGTTCCACGTGGAAGGTGGTCCCCTTTCCGGGGGTTGAGTCCACGGTGATATGGCCCCCGTGGTCTTGGATGATGCGGGCGGCGATGGCCAGCCCGAGGCCCGTCCCCACCGAGGAGGTGGTGAAGAAGGGGGTGAAGATGCGGTCCTGCATCCCCTCGGGGATGCCCGGGCCGTTGTCGGTGACGGAGACGCGCACCCAGCCCGGATCGGGGGAGACGGCCTCCACGGCCACCTTCCCCCCGTGGGGAAGGATGTTCATGGCGTTTCGGAGGAGGTTGAGGAAGACGTGCCGCAGCTGGTCGGGGTCGGCCAGGGCGTGGGGGAGGGGCTCCTGCACATAGGTGGAGACATGGATGCCGCGGCGCAGGAACTCGTCCTCCATGAGGATGAGGATGGAACGGAGCACCTCGGGGATCCGGACGGGGACGGGCTTGGGGTGGGGCTGGGCGGAGAAGTCGAGGAGGTCGTTGAGCAGGCGCTCCAGGCGGTGCACCTCCTGCTCCATCTCCTCCACCCGCTCCCCCTCCTCCGGGGAGAGCCCCTTGAGGCGACGGAGGCGGCGGGCCAGCATTCCGATGGAGACGAGGGGGTTGCGGATCTCGTGGGCGATCTGCGCCGAGAGCTGGCCGATGGTGGAGAGGCGTTCGGCCAGCATCAGTTTCTCCTGGCTCTCCTTGAGGTCCCTCAGGGCGCTTTCCAGGGCGGAGGACTTCTCCTTGAGGTTCTCGAACATCATCGAGTTGACGAGGGCGGTGGTGGCCTCGGCGGCGAAGACCGCCAGCGATTTGACCCGATTCTCGTCGATGACCGCGTGGGAAAAGGTGTTGTCCGCCACCAGCACCCCCAGATGCCCGAGCGCCGAGGCCAGGGGGATGAGGACGCACCGCCGGGACCCGAGGGCATCCAATCCCCCGAACGTGAGGTCGGGGGGGAGGGTGTCGGTGGTGAGGTTGACGATGATCCCCTGCAGGTAGGCCCACACCAGCGCGTCGCGCCGATGGGCCAGCGGGACCGTCACCCCCCGCGCCAGGCGGGCGATGGGGGCCTGGGCGAACTCCTCCTTGCGGAACTTCCGCAACAGGTCCATGAGGGAGAAATTGCCGTGCTGGATCTCCCCCCAGATGCGGGCCGCCTCCTCCGCGTCGGCGGGCCCCACGGCGTAGGTCCCCTTGAGGGCGTCCTCGGTGTCGTTGAGGAGGAGGATGAAGGCGCGGTGGAATCCCAGCCCCGTGTGGGCGGTGACCACCGTGAGGATGGTATGGAGCACCTCGTCGATGGAGAGGGTGCGGTGGACGAGCGACGAGATGTACTGCAGGGCCTCCAACTCCTCCGCCTGGTGGAAGCGGTCGGCCTGCCGGCTGCAAAAAAGGAAGGCGTGGCCCTCGTCGAGGCGCACCGCCCGCACGTGGAGGGGGGCCTGGCCGTCGTGGACATGGAGCGCCTCCGCCTCCGCCAGCCCCTCCCGCACCTGCCCCACCGGGCAGTCCGCGAGGGCGCACGGCAGATCGAGATTGGCGAAGATCTTGTGGCAGGGGGTGCCGACCAGTTCTTCCCGGGGCCGCCCCGTCAGCTCCTCCAGGGCCCGGTTGGCGTCGAGGATGAGATGGGTCTTCACCTCCACGAGGGCGACCCCCTCGCGGACATGGTCCACCATGGCGTGGGCGTAATCACGGATCATCCGCCCCTATTATCGCACAATGCGCATGGCGCTGTGCACCATGCGCGGCTGAAGGCGATAGGCAGAAGGCGGGAAGGCTCCCCCACCCACAGCAATGGTGTTAGGAGTTAGGAACCTGGGCCCGCCCCTTCAAAAAGCACATTGCAAAATGAAAAAAGCGAAATGGCCCGTGGCGAAGTTCTGTGTTCAGTATCCCGCCCATCCAATATCCTCAGGGGAGGATTCCCTCGTTCTGGCCCTGCCCCCCCCGGGGGGGGCGTACCCTATCGTTTTTTCTCCCGGGTCACCCACCACCGGGCGACGACGGGCAACAGGGCGATCTGCGCCAGCCCCGCGGCCAGCCCGGGAATCATCGCAGCATTGAGATAGGGAACAAGTCCTCCGCCGGCCGCGCCCGTGGCCAGCACGAGGCCGATGAACAGCACGCGGCCTCCGACAACGGCGAGGGCCGCGGACCAGAGCATGTTCCAGCGGAAACGCTCGTGAAACAGACCGGCCAGCAACCCATAGGCGGCCAACTCGAAGGTCATCGCCGGAAGCATGGGGGGATAGGGCATTCCCGACAGCGCGAAACTCAGGACGGGGGCGGCGAGGCCGACGACGGCGCCGGACCGCCATCCATAGCACAAGCCGACCAGGATCACGGGCCAGTGCATGGGAAGCAGGATCCGGACCGGCAGTCCCGTCAGGTGAGCAGCGGCGGGAAGGAGGAAACTGGCCGCTATGAGGAGCAGGCCCTGGATCGATAGGGCGCGCGCGCCCAAACCGGGAAGGGTTGCCTGGGACTTCGCGGGATGTTCGGCCGATACGGTTGGGTTCATGTCGATTCTCCTTGTCTGTTGCGTCCTGGCGCGGGCGCCGGGAATCCCTGTCCGTCTCCTGCTTCGAGCGCGGGGATCGAACATTCCGGACGGATCGATCGGTTGCATTCCAACGCTATCACAATGAAAAATCGGAGTCAACCCGTCTTGGGGATGGGACGGGAAGTCGGCCCAAAGGCGCCCCATACGAGTTCAAGGTTCAAAGTTGAACGTTGCCCTCGCCCTTTGATCGGTATCGGGATCGCAATCGGGATTCAGTATCGGTTGTTCTTGGCACTCATGGAAACCTTGCATCGCAAGACTTGACCCCATTCTCTTGACCCCATTCTCTGACCCCATTCTCTTCTTATCGCACAAGCGCGGCGCCGCCGCGCCGCGCTGCTGGAAGGCCAGAAGGCTGGAAGGCGGGAAGGCTCCCCCACCCGCCCAATAGGCGTAGGGGAGGGTTGCCCTCGTCTCGTCCCCCCGGCTGACCCTTCCGCCACAGCTGAAACGGCTCCGGGGTCAATTCGCTTTATTCCGCAGCGATTTGAAACTCACCAGCTTCTGCTCCCGTTCGTCCCACAGGTTCAGGAAGAGCGACCGGAGGCTCCGTCGGAGGGTCAGGGGCTCGACGGACTGCAGGACGGGCGACGCGTCGCAACAGGCCTGCAGGCGGTAGTTCGGGATCCGGGGCAGGAGATGGTGCGCGTGGTGGAGGCCGATGTTCCCGGTGAACCACTGGAGCACCCTGGGAAGTTTGTAGAACGAGCTCCCCCGCAGGGCGGCCTTCACGGGATCCCACCGGTCGTGCCGCGACCAGTACACCCCATCGAACTGGTGCTGGACGTAGAACAGCCACACTCCGACGGCCCCGGCGAACAGCATGACAGGCAGTTGAATCCACAGGTAGGTCTTGAACCCGATGGTGAGCGTGGCGGCCCCGGCGATCGCGACGATGGCCAGGTTGGTCACCGCCGCGCTGAGCCGCTCGTTCTTCCCCTCCCAATGGTGGAGGAAGCGCTGGGTGATCAGGAAGGTGTATCCCGGGCCGATCCCGAGGAACACGAGGGGATGACGGTAGAAGCGATAGGCCAGGCGCACGCCCCGGGAGGCCGCCCGGTACTCCTCGACGGTCAGGGTCCAGATGTCTCCCACGCCCCGATGATCGAGGTCCGCGTAGGTGCCGTGATGGACGAGGTGGTTGTGCCGCCAGTAGGTGTAGGGGGTGAAGGTGAGAATGCCGGCCAGGTAGCCGAGGGCCGCGTTGGCCCGCTGCGAGGCGAAAAAGGAGCCGTGGGCGCAGTCATGGAAGAGGATGAAGATGCGGACCAGGAAGAGCGAAGCGAGGAGCATGAGCGGAGCGAGCCAGAGAATGGAAACCTTCTGCCCCACGAGATAAATAAGGAGACCCCAGAGGGCGAAGTACGGAAGGAAGGTGTTCAGGATCTGCCAGACCGCCCGCCGCCGGTCCGGCCGCGCGAAACCCTTCAGCGAACTCCTCAGTGAATCGATGGTCGGCTCGGCGGCGATGCCGCCCAATTCCTCAACCATGGCCGTGGCTCCCGGTATCAACGATCTCCGCCGGCCCTCCGGATGCAGCAAGGCCACGAAGGGGGCGGGGCTGTTTCCAACAATAGATTAGCGCAATTTCTTGGGCGATTTCAAGCCGCCTAATTTAAAGCAGTTTCAAGTTCCAAGTTTCAAGTTTCAAGTTGCCCCCGCCCGGTCGAGAAGCAGTTTCAGGTTTCAGGTTCCAGGTTTCAAGTTCCCCCGCCCGGGCAATGCAAAATGCAAAATACAAAATTCCCGTCCCACCTATGATTTCGGTATCGGCATCGGCATCGGGATCGCAATCGGGATTCAGTATCGGCGGTTCTTGGCACTCTTGGAAACCTTGCATCGCAAGCTTTGAACCTAAGTGCTTTGCGACGCCGCGGATCATCTCACAACTTCTGCTTCCCATCCATCGTATTCTCCTCCGAACTTGGTGGCTAACTCAGTTAGCATACGACGCGCAGAAACAAGCGTGCTTGCTTCGGGGACCATGTCCCTCTTGGCCAGACACAACCACATATTACCTATAGCGGCTGGTCGCACCTCAACAGAAAAGCGTTTGCTGCTCAGCGCAGCACCCACATTCTCTGCACTTTCCTTAGTTGGGAGGTAGAGGTAGAATTCTACAGGATGCGGCTTAGATAGATCCGAACCTGCCTGTTTGAGTTGAGCAATTGCTTGTTCGTCTGGAGTCATAGTCTCATTATGCCTTCCACATCCTGTTTGAAGAATTATGCATATAATGAGAAACGCAGCCGCCATTCTGATTAATGTAGTTTGATTCTGTATCATATTAAAATATGGACTGTCCCTATTGGCCGGCGATCTTCTGGACGTCCCTGTACAATGGCGTGTCCGTCTTTCGAACAAGGCCAATCTTCGCGTGGTAACGAAAACCCGAATGTTTGAGATCCGCTACTGCCAGGGCTGAGATTGCATGCACCCGAGCATTCCTGAGGTCTCCTTTGTCACGAGAAATTATAGCAAGAATCGAGAAGAATTCGTAACGATCGATCGGAAACACGAGATGACATTCAAGGCCACCTTGGCCGGCTTCCTTGGCTTCCGCGATGGATAGGAACTCGGGGTAGAGTTCCCGAAGGCCATGTTCCACTGCGACACGGCCTAAACTGAGCCAGGCATGGGTCAGGTAGCTGGGATTTTGGGATTCGATTCTGAGTGCGGAACGAAGGTGGCCAACCGCCGCGCTTACTTGGCCCTTCTTCTCGCAACAGCTCGCAATCTGGTGGTGGACTTGTGCAAGATCGAACGATTCAGGATAGTTGGCGAGGATATATTCGAGGAGCATCAATGCTTCATCGAACAGACCTTGTTGTTCAAGTGTCTGAGCCTGGATCCGAACGTACTGAGCCGCCATTTGAGGTTTGCGCGTGCGACGAAGACGAGACCAGAATTGTTCCGCATCCTCGTTTGTCCAAGTAGAATGCGTGTACCAATCGCTCCTAGACACAATGGATCCTGCGCAAAGCCAACAACTGTGCAGCATACTGGGTAATTTGAGGAACGATCATACTGGTACGCTATCACAACCCCTAAAAGCGGTCAAATCCGATGCCCAACACAGGCCATTCCAATTATGCACATCTACAACCTGATGTCCTGCGCTCGCATATCCAAGACATGAACCGATACCGATTCCGAAAAACGCAGCGGGCGAGCCGCCGGCTCGCCCCTACTTGGCCCCTGGAACAAGGCCGTCCTCAGGGGACTGAGGACGCTAGAGGATCAAGGGCTTGGGCGGGGGAACCTGGAACTTGCAACCTGGAACCTGGAACTGCTTTGTGGTAGGGCGGGGGAGCCTTCCCGCTTTCCCGCCTTCCCGCTTTCCCGCCTTCCCGCCTTCCCGCCTTCCCGCCTTCCCGCCTTCCTGCCTTCCTGCCTTCCCGCCTTCCCGCTTTCCCGCGCGGAATAGCGCAACGCGCTATTCCGCCTCCTCCGGCGGCAACAGCCGCGAGACGACGCGGGAATCCTCCCGCCACCGGGGGGCGACGGAGACCTGGAGGCCGAGGAAGACCTTGATCCCGAGGAACGCCTCCATCTCCTCCCGCGCCTTGGTGCCGATGGTCTTGGCCATCTCCCCGCGCTTGCCGATGATGATGGCCTTCTGCCCCTCCCGCTCCACGAGGATGCGGGCGTAGATCTTCATCAGACCCTTCGCCTCGTCCTCCTCCACGTGCTCGATCTCCACCGCCACCGCGTAGGGGAGTTCGGCGCGGCACGCGTGGAGGACCTTCTCGCGGATGAGTTCCGAGAGGTAGAAGGTCTCGCTCTGCGTGGTCCACTGGTCGGGGGGGAAGAGGAAGGGGCCCTCGGGCATCCGCGCTTCGAGCTGGGTCGCCAGCGCGGCGACCCCGTCCTTCCTGAGGGCCGAAAGGGGGATCAGTTCCGCCCCGGGGTCGGCGTGATGGAGCGATTCCATCAGCGGCAGGAGCCGCTCCTTCTGCGGCAGTTTGTCGATCTTGTTGAGGACGACGGCGCGGGGCAGGCCCGATCCCTTGACCAGTTCCAGCAGTTCCCGGTCGAGCGGGCCGGCGCCCTCGGAGGCGTCCATCACCAGGAGGAGGAGATCGGAGTCCCTCAGCCCCGAGCGGGTGAGGCGCATCATCTCCCGGTTGAGGAGGTATTGGGGTTTGTGGAACCCGGGGTGGTCTACGAAGACGATCTGGCACGCCTCCGTGGTCCGGATGCCGGTGATGCGGTTGCGGGTCGTCTGCGGCTTGCTGGAGACGATCCCCACCTTGCGGTCCACGAGGGCGTTGAGGAGGGTGGTCTTGCCGACATTGGGGGCCCCGAGGAGGGAGACGAACCCCGAGCGGGTGGGCGGCGGCTGTTCCTTACTCTTTTTTTTCGGCGGCATCGTCCCTCCGTTTGACCAGGATGCGGAAGACCCGCCGTTCGTCGGCCGACTCCACGGTGAACTCGGCGCCGCCGGCGGCGACCATGTCGCCCGCCCGGGGAATGCGCCCCAGGTGGCTGGTGACGAACCCCGCGACGGTGTCGTATTCGGAGCATTCGAGGTCCAGCCCCGCCGCTTCGTTGAGCTCTTCGATGTGCACCTTGCCCGCCACCGACCAGGCCCCTTTGCCCGCCGAAAGGACCTGCGGGATGGCCTGTTCGTCCTCGATCTCCCCCACGATCTCCTCCACCAGGTCCTCCAGGGTGACCAGGCCGGCGGTGCCGCCGTACTCGTCCACCACGATGGCCATCTTCTGCCGCCCCTCGCGCAGTTCCTTGAGCAGTTCGTTCACCTTCTTGGTCTCCGGCACCAGGGGGACGGGGCGGACGAGCCCCTCGATCCCCCCCGGCGGGGTCCCGGCCAGGGAGCGCATGAAGTCCTTGAAATGGACCAGCCCCACGATATCGTCGAGGGAGCGGCCGGTGACGGGGAGGCGGGAGAAGCCCGACTGGCCGAAGGCGCGGAGGACCCGGTCGAAGGGGTCGCCGGAGGCGACCGTGGCCATGTCGGTGCGCGGGGTCATCACCTCGCGCACCAGGGTCTCGTTGAAGTCGAGGACCGATTCCAGCATGGCCGTCTCGCCCGCTTCGAGGATGCCGTGCTCCATCCCCATGTCGAGGTAGGTCTGCACGTCGGATTCCGTGGGCTCGTCCCCGTCCTCGGCCTCGTCGGTCTCGGCCGTGGGGCCGGATCCCAGCCACCCGGCCAGGGCGTCCCCCAGCGCCAGGAGGGGACGGGCCGCCCTCAGCAGCCCCTCGGCCGCCGACGGGGAGAGGGTCAGGAGGAGGAGGAGGAAATAGAGGGCGGCGGAGGCGGCCAGGACGAGCGGGGGCATCCACGCCCGCGGGAAGGCGTGGGAGGGGAAGACGAAGGCCAGGCCGGTCCACGCGCACAGAAACAGGATGAGGGACCAGAAACGGAAGGCGGGGAGCTTCAACCCGAATTTTCCCCGCTCCTCGGCGAGGGTGTTCCAGGAGAAGATGTTGATCTTGAGGAAGGCGGCGAGGAACAGCCCCAGGAGGGGGACCGCCACCGCCGCCAACCCCAGGAGGAAGGCCCTCATCGCCTCTTCACCAGCTGCTCCTGGAGGGCTTCCATCTCGCCCCGGTCGCGCGTGTGGTCGTAGCCGCGCAGGTGCAGGATGCCGTGGACGATGAGGCGGCGCACCTCCTCCTTGAACGGCACGCGCAGGCGCCGGGCCTGGCGCCGGGCCTGGGCCAGGTTGACGAGGATGTCGCCGGCGTAGCCCTCTTCGCCCGAGGGCCAGGCGATGACGTCGGTGGGGCGGTCGCGGTCGAAGAACTCGCGGTTGTACCGGCGGCAGAGGGCGTCGCCGCAGAAGCGGACGCTCACCTCGGCCCGCGGGTCCCCCAGCGCCCGAAAGACCCGGGCGACCCAGGAACGCATCCCGGCGGCGTCAACGCGCGTCCGTGTTCCGTTGGTCAGGTGGGCCGTTGCCATTTTTCTTCCCGTTGTTGAAATCGAACCCCGGATAATCCACCCGGGCGTGATACATGGAGGCCAGGGTGGCGGTGAACGCCTTTTTGACCGCCTCCACGTCCCGGAAGGTGAGGTCGGAATCGGACAATTGGCCGTCCTCGATCGCGCCGCCGACGAGGGTGTCCACCATCCCCGCCAACTGGGCCCCGTCGGGGTCGTCGAGGGTGCGGGCGGCGGCCTCGAGGGGGTCGGCCAGGAGGATGATGGCCATCTCCTTGGTCCGGGGCCGCGGGCCGGAATACCGGTAGGTTTCCTCCGCCGCGCCGTCGCCCCCCCGGGCGAGGGCCTTGTGGTAGAAGTAATGCATCACCTTGGTGCCGTGATGGGTGAGGATGGCGTCGATGATGGGCCGGGGGAGGCGGAACTTGCGGGCCGCCTCCACCCCCTCCAGGATGTGGCTCTTGAGGACGAGGCGGCTGGCGCCGGGCTCCAGCTGTTCGTGGGGGTTGGCGCCGTGCTGGTTCTCGATGAAATAGCCCGGCTTGGCGGCTTTGCCGATGTCGTGGAAGAGACAGCAGGCGCGCACGAGGAGGCCGTTGGCGCCGATGGCGTCCGCCGCCGCCTCGGCCAGGGCGGCCAGCTGGACGGAGTGCTGGAAGGTGCCCGGGGCCTTCAGCGCCAGCTCCTTCAGCAGCGGATGGTTCTGGCTGGTGTATTCGAGGAGGCGGAGGTCGGTGGTGAGGCCGAAGAGCCCCTCCGCGATGGGGACCAAAAACGAGACCACCGCCGCGCTGAAGAGCCCCCCCAGGAAGGTGAGGAGGAGGGGCCAGAGGTAGAAGGGCAACTGCCCCAGGAGGGGTCCCGGGGCGGTCGTGAAGGGCTGGAGCCCCATCCCCTGGACCTGGAACAGGAGGGAGATGACGGAGAGGACCGCCACGTTGACCCCGCCGATCCACAGGCCGGCCCGGGTGATCTCCCACCGGGAGCGGATCCGCCCCACGGCGAGGATGGCCGCGTACGACCCCAGGAACGCGAAGGGGAAGAAGACGGCGAACGAGGGGGAAAGGACGGCGGCGGCCAGGGAGAACCCGACCGAGAAGCCGAGGGAGAGGCGGGTCCCGGTGAGGAGCTTGACGAGAAAGGCCCCGGAAGCGAAGGGGACGGCATACAGATAGATGTCGGGGTTGTTGAAGGGCGCGGTCCGGAACGCCGGGGCCAGGGCCCCGAACAGGAACCGCACCCCCTGCAGAAAGGCCAGAAGGGTGATGAAGAAGATGATGACGAGATTGAAGGTCCCTTCGGGGGTGTACCCGTAGAAATGCTGGCGGCTGGTGCGGATGACCCGCCACAGGAAGAGGAGGAGCCCCAGCGCCAGAAGGATGATCCCCAGGTAGGCGGGGCCCAGACGGCTCTGGCCGCTTTCCCGCCGCAGTTCCCGCAGGATGGTGACCGCGCGCTCGTTCAGGACGTCCCCGCGGCGGGCCAGGACATAGCCCTTGGGGAGGCTGAAGGCGATGGGGAGGACCCCCTCCGAGGCCTGGGCCCGCCGATGGTTGGTCTCCATCGCGTTGAGGGTGAGGCTGGGTTCGGTGAAGGCGACGACGAAGCGCACCAGCGCTTCGCGGTCCCGGGCCGGGAGGGAGCGCAGTTTCCTCAGTTCCGCCGCCGCGGCGCTCTGGATGTCCTCCGGATAGGCCAGGGGGCCGAAGACGTCGAAGGAGACCTCCTCCTCCCCGGTGACCAGGTTCCTCTTGACGAACCCCTTCTGATAGAGGTTGGCCAGATAGCGCTTGCTGGTGACCACGGGCCCCTGGTAGACCTGCAGGAGGACGGCGGAAAGGGCGTCCTCCACGGCAACGGCGTTGCCGAGGCGTCCCAGAACCTCCAGGGTCCCGGGGTCGATGTTGAAGGCGGCGGCCAGTTCCTCGGTCCCCTCTCCGAGGCGCCCCCTGAGGAAGAGGTCGCTCAGCCGGGCGGAAAGGGCCGTCCCCCGGTCGGGCTGCCAGTCGAAGACCGGAAGGACCCGCTCCACCGCTTCCATCCGGCGCTTCTCGGTCTCCTGGGGGTCGCTGACGGTCAGGTCGCGGTGCAGGACCAGGTCCCGGTCCGCCACCTCTCCCACGATGTAGGGATAACGGGGAGGACGGGTGTTCCAATGGTGGAGGAGGAGCAGGGCGGCCACGAAGATGACCGCCCACACCAGGGGGCTCCCCACGGCCCGCCGCCAAAAGGGGCGGTTGCCGAGGACGAGGTCGTAATAGCGGCGGAAGTGGGTCATGCGCGGTCGCCCCGCTCGTACGCGGCGATGATCTCCGCCACCAGGTTGTGGCGGACCACGTCCCGTTCATCGAATTCGATGAAGGCCATCCCCGGCACCCCCCGCAGGATGCGGCGGGCGTGCTTGAGTCCCGATTCCTTCCCCGCGGGGAGGTCGATCTGCGTGATGTCGCCGGTGATCACCACCTTGGAGGCGAACCCCATGCGGGTGAGGAACATCTTCATCTGCTCCGGGGTGGTGTTCTGCCCCTCGTCGAGGATGATGAAGGCCTCATTGAGGGTGCGGCCCCGCATGAAGGCCAGGGGGGCGATCTCGATGAACCCCTTTTCGATGAGTTTGAGGACCCGCTCGTACCCCATGATGTCGTAGAGGGCGTCGTAGAGGGGCCGGAGATAGGGATCGACCTTCTGGAGGATGTCGCCGGGGAGGAATCCCAGGCGCTCCCCCGCCTCCACCGCCGGGCGGGTGAGAACGATGCGGCGGACGCGGTGCTCGAGGAAGTAGGCGCAGGCCATCCCCACGGAGAGGTAGGTCTTGCCCGTCCCGGCGGGCCCCACGGAGAAGACCATGTCGTTGCCGGCGATGGATTCCAGGAACTGCTTTTGCCGCAGGGACCGGGGCTGGACCAGTTTCAGGAGCATGGGCTCGACGGTGGTCTTGAGGTAGAACTCGGTCAGCGAGGCCCCGGGGTCCTTGGACACGATGCGGATGGCGTCCTGGATGTCGCGTTCGGTGAGGGGGTATCCGGTCTCCATGACGGCGGCCAACTCCCCGAGGAGGCGGGTCGCGACGGCCGCCGGGCCGGGTTCGCCGGAGATGGAGAGGCGGTCTCCCCGGGCCTGGACCTTCACCCCGAAGGCCTTCTCCATGCTCCGGAGGTTGCCGTCCCGGGTCCCGAAGATGATACGCTGCTGGTCGGCCTGGAGAGCAAGGCCGGGAGCGTCGTCGTTGTCCATGGGGATCAAATGCCGGGTTGTGTGGGGGGTGTGGCGCCCCCGATAGGGTGTGGCATGGCCTAAGCGGAGGCCTCCGGACCGGCGAGCGGATGNNGAGAGGGGTACAATACGGGTCCATGTCGCACGCCCGGCTCCGCGTCCACCTGGCCCTGGCCTTCGTTCAGATCACCTTCGGCGCCTTCCACGTGGCGGGCAAGGCCGCCCTGGCCCATCTGCCGCCCCTGGCCCTTGCCGGGATCCGGATCGCCGGGGCCGCCCCGCTGGTCATCCTTTGTGCCCTCGCCCTGGAACGCCGTCGCCCCGTCCGCGCCGACTGGTCCGTCCTCGGCCTCCTGGGGGTCCTGGGGATCTTCGTCAACCAGATCGCCTTCATCCTGGGGCTCCATCTCACCTCCGCCGCCAATGCCGCCATCCTCATGCCCACCATCCCGGTTTTCGCCGCCGGATTGGCCTTCCTGATGAAGGTCGAGCGCCCGTCCGCCCCCCGCCTCGCCGGCGTGGCCTGCGCCGCCGCCGGGGCCCTGGTGATGACCGGAACCCGCCCCCCCGGCGCCGGCGGCGCCTACCTCCTGGGCAACGCCCTCCTCCTTCTGAACTGCCTCTCCTACGCCCTTTACCTGGTCCTCCAAAAGCCCCTTCTGGGCAGGCTGGGGCCGCTCACCGTGGTGGGGGGGGCGTTGGCGGTCGGAGGGGCGGGCATCCTGGCCGTCAGCGCCCCCTCGCTGGTCCGGCTCGATTACCTCTCCGTCCCCCCCGCGGCCTGGGGAGCCGTCCTCTACATCGTTCTGGTCGGCACGGCCCTCAACTATGTTCTCAACAGTTGGGCCATTCGGGAATCGGGTCCCTCCCTGGCCGCGGCCTACATCACCCTTCAACCCCTGGCCGGGGCCCTGTTGGCGGCTCTATGGCTGGGCGAGCATCTGGGGGGACGGGAGGCGGCCGGGGCACCGCTCATCCTGACCGGCCTGATCCTGGCGGCCCGGAGCGCCGGGAAGCCCGCGGAACGGTGAGTCCCCGGTTCCGCCTATGCCGCGTGGAAACCGCGGCGGGCCACGCCGGGCCCGGGGAGCCGCGCCGTTTCCTCCTCCAGGGACGGTGGCTTCCGGTGGATGCGATCGAGGACCGGTGGTACGAGGGAGGGGTCGCCCCCGAACGGGAACTGGTGCTGTATTACCGGGTGGTCTCGGGGAAGGGAGCGTTCCTCCTCCGGTTCCTGCCCTATTTCCAGCGGTGGCAGGTCCTGAAAGTGGACGGTTCATGACCCCGCCCCCCGCTCCATCTTGAAAAACCGGCCGCTTTCCTATATGATAGGGGCATGACGGTCAAGGTAGAGGACAAGCGCCTCTTCGCTCCGGACGGGACGCCCATCGAACTGACCCCCCCGTCCGGCGAATCTCAACCATCCCCGACCCAGGCGCACCCCACCGAGGAACAGCCCAAGCCGCTCCCGCCCCCGAAGTTCGAGGACCTGGTGATCCTGCTGGGCGCCCAGGCGGGTCTCTGCATGGGAGGGGCGCCCCCGGAGCCGGGCGCGCCCGCCCCCCCCCAGGACCTGGATGCGGCCCGCCATTTCATCGATCTGCTGGACCTGCTGGTCGACAAGACCCGGGGCAACCTGACCCCCGGGGAGGAAGGGCTTCTGCGGGAGGTCCTCGCCGGCCTCCGCCTGCAGTTCGTCCGGGCGGCGGAACGCCCATGAAGGTCCGGTTCGTCCCCCTGATCCTGCTCCTCGCCCTGGGGCTTTTCGCCCAGAGCGATGACATGATGGTCCTGGCCTCGCCCCACGGCACCTCCGAGGCGCGCGAGGGGAAGTCCATGCTGCCGATTGAGACCCGGTTGAAGGGCACCTGGTTCAATGCCCTTTCCTACATCAAACAGGGCCAGGATTCGGCGGCCAAGGCGGAGATCGCCAAGATGGTCCAGGAGGCCCAGGCGGTCCAATTGACGCGGCTCACCCCCTTCGCCTACAGCACGCTGGGGCTGATGCAGGGGGCCATGGACACGGGGGACCTCATGCAGGCCAAGGTCCTTTTGGAGATGGCCGACATGCTCGACCCGGGCCTCCCCGAAGCGGCCCTCCTGAGGGCCCAGTGGGCCTGGCGGTCGGGCAGTTACCCCGCCGCCGGGATGGCCCTGGCCGCCTTCTGCGCGCGGGCGGTCCTCACCTTCCCCACCGACACCCTCGTGATGGCGAACCTGGTCTTCCTGGGGGCCGCCGAGGTGCTGATCCTCACCCTCTTCTTCGCCTTCTTCCTCTTCGTGGGGCAGTTCCCCAAACTCATGCACGACGGCCGCGAGCTCTTCGCCCGCCGGGTCTCCCCGATGGCCCTCCCGATCCTCGCCGCCGCGGTCATCTTCCTGCCCGTCATCCTCGGGCTGAACTGGTGGTGGCTCTTCATATGGGCCTTCGTCCTCACCTGGGGATACGCCACCCCCGGTCAGCGAAGCGCCGTTCTGTTCCTGTTGATCCTCCTCGCGCTCTGCGTCCCCGTCCTCTATGGGGTCCAGAACCGGATGGTCCAGGCCCACTCCCCGATCATCCGAACGGCGAAGGCCCTGGCGGCCGACCGGGTCTCCTACCCCTACGTCGGGGACCTGGAGATCATCCAGGGGATCGTGGAGGGCGACGCCGATCTCACCTTCCTGATCGGGAACGTCTACCAGAAGGGCGACGACCCGATCAACGCCATGGCCGCCTATCGGGCCGTCCTGGAGATCGACCCCGGCCATGTCTACGCCCACCTCAACCTGGGCAACCTCTATTATTGGCAGAACCAGTTCGGGGCCGCGATCGCCGAGTACCAGAAAGCGCAGTCGGCGGGCCCCACCTACATTCCCGCCTATTACAACCTCTCCAAGGCGTACAATGCCAACTACGAGTACGCCAGGGGGCAGGAAGTCATCCGGGCGGCCAACGCCGTGAACGCGGGGGCCATGTCCCGGTACCTCTCCTCCCCCCCCACGATGGATGTCGTGGTGGCCTTCCTCACCCCGGCCGAGGCCTGGGCGCTGGCCCGCCGCCTCGACGCCAGCGGGGCCCTGGCGGGCAAGGGCATCCGCGGGCATGAGGTCCGGTCCCACCCCCTGGAAGGCGTGCTCCATCCCTTCTTCTTCGCGGTCGTCCTGGGGGTGGCCGGGGCGCTGGCGCTCCACATGCACCGGAGGAAGAGGGGCGGCTACGCCGGCGTCTGCACGAAGTGCGGGCGCACCTTCTGCTCCAAGTGCAAAAGCGCCGGCGAGAGCCAGATCTACTGCACCCAGTGCATCCACATCTACATCAAGAAGGACGGGGTGCCGCTGGAGACGAAGGTGCGGAAAATGAAGGAGGTCAAGTACTTCCTGGGGCGGACGCTGTGGTCCAAGAAGTTAATGAACGTCATCTTTCCCGGTTACGCCCTCCTCCTGAAGGAGAAGACCCTCAAAGGGGCGCTGGTCTTCCTGGCCTTCTCGTTCCTCCTCCTGATGGGCCTCCAGCCGGCCCCCTTCGCCATCACGGGTTTCGCCGTCCCCCTGGTGGGGCTGTTGGAAAAGGTCGCCCTCGGCCTGGCGGCGGTGATCTGGATCCTGGCGAACGCCAAGGTCCTCATCGAGAAGGGAGGATCCTGATGGCCCTCCAGGGCAACCTCCGCGATTTCAGCATCTCCGACATCTTCCAACTCATCGGCCTCCAGCGGAAGACCGGGGTGCTCACCCTCAAAAGCCGCGACGATGTGGTCCTGATCACCTTTCTGGACGGCCGCGTGGTGGACTCCGAGTCGGAAAAATACCGGCTGGAGAGCCGGCTGGGCAAGGTGCTCCTCAAGCGGGGCTCCATCAGCGAGGAGAAATTGGGGCAGGCCCTCAAGATCCAGCAGGACACCCTCCAGCGTCTCGGCTACATCCTGGTCAAGAACAGCTTCATTTCCAACGAGGAACTGAAGAGGGCGCTGACCCAGCAGATCCTGGAGATCGTCTACCGCATCTTCCGCTGGCACGAGGGGGAGTACAACTTCTCCCAGGAAACCAGCGTCGAATACGACCGCGAGAGCATCACCCCCATCACCACCGAGTCCATCCTCATGGAGGGGGCCCAGATGCTCGACGAATGGCCCATCATCGAGCGGCAGGTCAAGTCGATGGGGCAGGTCTTCGAGAAGGCCTCGATCCGCCAGCGCGTCGAGGTTTCCGAGGAGGAGAACTTCGAGTTCGACGACAGCCAGGCCGAGGTGCGGGCGCCCAAGGGCGAGACCATCAAGCTGTCCCCGGCCGTCCATGAGGTGTACGCCCTCGTGGACGGGAGGTGCACCGTGACGGAGCTCGTTGAGCGGAGCCGTCAGAACGAGTTTCAGGTGTGCAAGGCGCTCTACGAACTGGTCACCCGGGGCCTGATCGAGGAGAAGCACGAAAAACCGTCCGAGATGGCCGCCACCCCCTCCGTGGAAGAGGTCCTCGCGGCCGCCGCCCCCCCCGCCCCGACCGCCCTGGTCCTCCCGCTGATCATCCTCGCCGCCGTGTTCCTCCTCGGCAATTGGGTCCGGTTCGTCAACCCCCTCAACCGCCTCACCAGTTTCGCCACGAAGGGCAACCTGGTGGACGTCACCCTCTACAACGTCTCCTTCGCCCGGATGCACCTGGTGGACCGGGCCCTGCAGGCCTACTACCTGGCCAACGCCACCAACCCCCCCGCCCTCTCCGACCTGGCCCGTGCCGGGTTCGTCCACGAGTCGGCCCTCCAGGATCCGTGGAAGCGGGCCTACATGTACCACAAGCAGGAGAAGAACTACTACCTCATCGGCCGCGACGAGAACGGTGAGCGCCGGACGGAACTCCTTTTCACCTACATCCTCTCCGAGGGGATGGACAAGAAGTTGGGGGCCCCCGCCAAGAGGCCCGTGGTCACCTTCGTGGATTAGCGCCGCCGGAGGCGGCCCCGCGTGAAGACTTGACGGGGGGAGGGTTTGAGGGGGGCGGGAGGGCGGTGAAGCGGGGATGCGCGCCCGCCCGGCCCGCCGGCTTAGGGTCTCCGTCCCCCCCGGCCGGGATTGCCGCCGGCGCCATTCCTGTTATACTATTGCCGACGGGCCCGTCCCGGCGGGCCCCATCGATTTCAAATCCAAACGGAGGTCACCATGAAGCGCATCCTGTTCTTAGTCGTCCTGACCCTCGCCGCCGCCTTTGTCGCCGCCGATGTCACCTACACTTTCCAGGGGACCAACTGGTCCGACGCCGCCAAGGAGAAGGTGCTGACCAACGGCAAGGCCTTTCTCAAGGAGCCGGCCTTCTTCCGCATTGATTTCTCCGAGTCCACCAATCCCCTCATGGGAACCGGCACCAGCCTCGTCTCCAAGGACGGACAGACCCTCTATCTGATCAATCCCAAGGAGAAGACCTACTCCAAGTTCGACCTGGAGGAGATGCTCAAGGCCGCCGGCGGCATGATGCAGGCGATGGGGGGGATGATGGACATCAAGATCGAGAACCCCAAGGCCACCCAGAAGCGGGGGACCCAGGACGCCACCATCGCCGGGTTCCCGGCCAGCCACTACATCGTCGAATCCTCCTACGCCATGAAGGTCAAGGTGCTCTTCATGAAGACCAACACCCAGGTCACCACCCGCCGCGACCTCTGGTACACCGAGGCATTCCCCATCGGCGTCAAGGACTACTTCCAGGTCCGTTCCATCAAGAGCGGCTTCGGGGAATTGGACAAACTGATCGAACTGGAGACGCTCAAGATCCCCGGCGTCCTCCTCAAATCCAAGTCGGTTTCCGAGAGCAAGGACGAGAAGGGGAAGATGACCAAGAGCTACGACGAGTTCGAGATCACCGCCTGGGAAAAGGCCTCCCTCGGCGCCGACCTCTTCGAGGTGCCCGCCGGATACAAGGAGGTCCCGCTGCTCGGAATCCCCGCCGAAGAGGGCTCCGAGGGCCAGGAGCAGGAGAATCCCCTCAAGAACCTGTTCAAATAGCCGCATCGGCGCGCCAACCCCGCGGCCCGGGTCCCTCGGACCCGGGCCGCTTTTGTCTTCCCGCCGCCCCCTTGACGCTTTCCGATCGCGGGACTATCATGAAAGCAGACCATGGCGACCCCGTCCGTCGTCCCGCCGCTTTTCGACCTGCTGGAGGACCTCCTCTATGTCCCGGCGCTCGACTGGTGCGTGGACGCCACCGTTTCCGTCCCCCGGGCCTTCATCTCCCACGCCCACACCGACCACTTCGCCCGCCACGGGGAGGGCCATTGCTCGTTCGAGACCGCCCTTCTCCTCCAATCCTCCCGCAGCCGCCCCGACCGCCTCCTGACCCACCCCCTGGGCCGTCCTGTCCGGGCGGGAGAAATCACCTTCACCCTCCTCCCGGCGGGACACATCCTCGGAAGCGCCCAATTGTTCCTGGAGGGGGGCGGAACGACGGCCCTCTACGCCGGGGATGTCCGCCCCTCCGGGTCCCGGACCGCACCGCCCGCGGCGGTTCCGAGGGCCGATCTACTGATCGTGGAGGGGACTTACGCCGAGGCCCGGTACGACCACACTCCGGCGGCGAAGGCCGAGGAGCAGGCGGTGGAGTTCGTCCGGAGGTGCGTCCGGCAGGAGCACTTCCCCGTCTTCGTCACCATGGGACGGGCGGGGAAGGCGCTGGACCTGCTCATGGCTCTCGGCGAGGCGGGCCTGCGCGGCGTTCTCCACGCCCCCATCCACCGCGCCGCCGAATGCTACACCCGGGCGGGCATCCCCGTTCCGCCGGCCGCGCCCTGGACTCCGGACCAGCCCCCCGAGGGCGACTATCTCGTCGTCACCGCGGCGTCCCTGGAGACGGTCCGCCGCCGCCTCCCCGTGCCCAGTTGCCGCACCGCTTTTCTCTCCGGGTGGGCCGCCGAGGGGGGGACGGAATTCGACGCCTATATCGCCTGGAGCGATCACGCCGACTTCGAGGAACTGCTCGAGTTCGTCGAGCGGGTGGACCCGCGGGAGGTGTGGACCTTCGCCGACGGGGGGAAGTTCGCCGCCGAACTCAACCGCCGCGGCCGCCCGGCACAGTCGCTGGACGAGGGGTAGGGGAGGCGGGCCCCCCTCGCTGCCGGAAGCCGGAAGCTGGAAGGCGGAAGCCGGAAGCCTGAAGCCGGAAGCTGGAAGGCGGAAGGCGGAAGCTCGCAGAGGCACCAGGCGGGTCGCCCGAAAAGACGAAAATCTTGCCCCCTTGAAATGGGGAGATTTCTTTTGTCAAAAGAGCGGTTTCATCGCAGAATCAGGGACCAATGAAAAATATCACCCGCACACTCTCCACGGAGCAACCGGTTGCTCCGTTCAGGTAGCGGGCGTAGAGATGGTAATTGCCCGCTTTATCCAGGATGAACCCACCTACCGAGCGAATGCCTTTGATGCGGGGAGAGTCATTGCTCAGGCAATTTTCCTGTAAAATGCAACGCTCCGAGTACTTGCCGCCGTTATCGATCAACAGCCAATCCGTAGGCTTGAAGCGATCGGAGATCCTCTTCTCGGGGTCGGTTCGGAAGGTGATTGGATTTCCGACGGAATCAAAAACGCTGAGGGTGAAGTTGGGAGGCTTCGGATCGATCTGGATCATAATGTCGATGGGAGCGCTGCTGACCAGTTCGACCGTCACCTCGATGGGCTCTCCTATGGCCCACGATTCCTTGCTCAATCGCACATGTAATTGAAGCGCCCTGCCTTCCAGCATGCATTGGATTTCGTTGAGGAAATCCCGGGTCCTTGAAGCTGTCTGCGCGGTCGGGTATTTCTTCAGAACATCCGAGACTATCCTCCGGGCCTTCTCAAGATACTCCCAGACTTGTTCCCCCGTGGCCGAGTGGCCCAATTCGTCACCCCATTCCACAAAGGCCTTGTACTCGTAGGCGATATTCAGCCGAGCCTCGGGGACGAGATCGCTGTCGGGATATTTCTTAATGAAGGCCTCATAGACCGGAATAAGCTCAAGGTCGGCGCAGCAATCCCTGGTATCACCCCATTCAATCAGTCTGTATTCCGCGTCATCGGCCCAGGGACTCTTGGGATATTGCTGGGCGATCTTCTCCAATAAGGACTCTGGAAAACGCAAATCATAAAAGAATTCATCTGCTGTGTTGAATTCAAGCTGTAGACCCTCGTGAAAGAGGTTGGCAAGCCGCCAGAGCTCCTCGTCTTTTGAAAGTTGTTGCGCCAGTATTCTCTTGTACTCCCGATAGGTGCTTTGCAATTTATCGAGGTCCTCTATGCGAAAGCCCTCCAGGATGGGGCTGGAGGGATATTCTTTCTTCAGGCGCGACAAATATTCCATTGAGAGTTCGATATCCCCCGAGGCAACGGGCTGGGTGATCAGCACATAATAGGCGACCTGTTTCTCCCAGGGGTCGTTTGTGGCCCTGGCGAATTCCTCCACAGACTGAAGATCGGCTGCTTTTTTCCCTTCGAACTCTTGAAGGGCCGCCATGGGGTTGCCCGGCCAAATGGCAACATTGGGCCCCGCGTCCTGTTGCCTTTTGAAATAATCGGCGACTTTCTGGATGGTCTCATAGAGCTTCGATCCCATTCGCACCGATGGAGGGATGGGCGTCGTTGGGGATTGTGTCTCGTCATCCGCAGACGCCACTGTTTCAGTGAAGCCTGCCGCGACTGTGAACAGAATGACGAAATAGAGCGCTGTGTTTTTGACCATATGTCTATTATATGCCAGCACAAAATCCAGATGGATGGGCGATGATTTTAACTGGAACCATCAGCCCGCGCTGCATTCCTATCTGGGTTTTCCACGAGCTCATATCTCATTTCCTCGGCTTCTGACTTCCCGCCTTCAACTTCCGGGCGGGCGGGCCGGTCTCTCTTCTCCCCTTCTTTTATCTGCCAACTGCCGGCCTTGCGGGGGACCGTCTCCCGTCTCACTTCTCTCGTCTCTCTCCTCCCCGGCTTCCGGCCGTGCGGGGGACCGTCTCCCGTCTCTCCTCTCTCGTCTCTCTCCCCCCGGCTTCCGGCCGGGCGGGGGTCAGCTCGGGGGCTCGATCGGTATCACATCGCCCGCCGACAGCTCGCATGCGACGGCGCGGCGGAGAAGGTCCAACTGGACCACGAGGCGGCGCTTGCCCCTCACCTGTTTGATGATGCCGATGGTCCCCGCAAAGGGACCATTGATGACGCGGATATATTTCCCGGCCTGCAGGTAGGGGTGCTGGGCCAGGGGGATCTGCCGGTCCACCAGGATGCGGACCGACTCGATCTGCTCGTCGGGGACCCAGATGTCCTTTTGCTCGCCATAACCGAGGATGTTGACCACCCCCAGGGTGCGGACGATGGCCAGGTATTGATCCTTGTCCAGAAAGGCCCGGGCGAAAACATAATTGGGGAACAGCGGGACGGTGAGGATCTTCCGCCGGTCGCGGCGGACGGAGGCCCGTTCCATGGTAGGGAGGAAGACCTCGAACCCCTTGGTCCCCAGGTCGTCCCGGACGGCGAACTCGTGCCGCGCCCGGGTCCAGACGGCGTACCAATGTTCCATGCCCCCGAATTATACCGCCCTAATTCCCCGCCCGGAAGCCCGAAGTCGGAAGCTGGAAGACAGAAGGCAGAAGCCGGAAGCCGGAAGTCAGAAGCCGGAACCACAGATCTCCGAGTGGGCCTCGGAAAAGAGAATGCCCTTTTCCCCGGCTTCCAGCTTCGGGCTTCCAGCTTCCGACCGGGCGGGGGATCCCCGTCCCTCTTCTCCCCTTCTTTTATCTGCCAACTGCCGGCCGTGCGGGGGACCGTCTCCCGTCTCTCCTCTCTCGTCTCTCTCCCCCCGGCTTCCGGCCGGGTGGGGGTTGCATTCCCCCACCCATCCCCCTGTGCTATAATTGGTTCGTGGATAAAAAACTTCGTGTGCTCATCGCAAAACCGGGATTGGACGGCCACGATCGGGGAGCGAAAGTCGTGGCGCGGGCGCTGCGGGACGGCGGGATGGAGGTCATCTACACGGGCTTGAGGCAGACCCCCCGGCAGATCGTCGCCGCCGCCGTTCAGGAGGACGTGGACGCCATCGGCCTCTCCATCCTCTCCGGCGCCCACATGACCCTGGTGCCCGAGGTGCTGGACCTGCTCAAGGAACAGGACGCGGCCGACATCCCCGTCTTTGTGGGCGGCATCATCCCCGAGGCCGATGTCGCCGAGTTGCAGAAGCGCGGCGTGAGGGGGGTCTTCACCCCCGGCACCAGCACCGACGCGATCGTGCAGACGATCCGGGAACTGGCCAAAACCGCATAGGACGGAGGGATTATGGCGAAAAAAGTGCTCGTGGCGGACGACAGTTTGACCATCCAGAAGGTGATCGAGCTCACCTTCTCCGAGGAGAACTACCAGGTCCTGGCCTTCGGCAACGGCCGCGAAGCCCTCAACCACCTGCGCGGCGACCGCCCCGACATCCTCCTGGCCGATGTCATCATGCCGGAGATGGACGGGTACGAACTTTGCCGGGAAGCCAAGGCCCTGCAGCCGGGCCTGCCGGTCATCCTCCTGACGGGTACCTTCGAGCCGTTCGACAAATTGAAGGCCGAGTCGGCCGGGTACGACGATGTGGTCGTCAAGCCCTTCGATTCATCGGCCCTCATCGGAAAGGTGGAGGCCCTTCTGTCCGCCGCTACAGCGGGCGCCTTGAGCGTCGCTGGGTCCGAACCCGCCGGACAGTTGAGCGAGGCCGAGCCCCCGGCCCCCGCTTTCGATGAGCCCGTTGCCCCGCCCGTCCCCTTCGCCGCCTCCGAGCCCGCTCCCGCGGATGTGTTCTCCAGCGAGCCGGTCTTCGAGGAGGCCCCGCCCATGCCTCCCCCCCCCGCGGAGGAGTTCGCCCCCCCCCTGGAGGAACCCCTCTCCGCTCCCCCCGAAGCCCCGCTTCCCCCGCCTCCCGCCTCCGATCTGCTGGCCGCCCCCTCGGTGGAAGAGGTGCTGAGCCGGGAAGAACCCCCCCCGCCGCCTCCCCCCCCTTCCGCGGAGGTCCCGGAATTGGAGACGGCGCCGCCCCTCTCCCCGGTCGCGCCCGAGCCCGCCGAGCCCGAACCTCCCCCTCCCGCGGTAGAAGAGCCCGCCCCGGTCCCCGACGAGACGGAACCTCCCCCTCCTCCCGAGCCGCCCCTGATGGAGATCCCCCCAGCCACGGACGCCGTCGAATCCGCCGAGGAGGCGGGCATGCCGTCCGAAGCGGCGGCGCCGTCCGCCGGAGAGTCGGACCTTTTCTCCCCCGCCCCTCCCCCCGAGTCGCCCATGGAGAAGACCTGGCCCGACGGCCCCCCCGCGGTGGAGCCCGACCGGGAAGAGCCGGCGGAATTCCCGCCGATGGTGATGCCGGCCCCCGACACGGAGCAATTCGCGTCCGAAGAGACCGTCCCCATGCCGACGCTCATGGAGCGCCCCACCGGCATTCCCGCGGCGGGCATTTTTGAAGCCCCGGCCGAAACGGTCCCCGAACCCCCTGCCGAGCCCCCGGGGGAGGAGCCGGCCCCCGGACCCGGAACCGCTGCGGAAGAGCCCCCCCCTCCCGCCCCCGAGCCCCCCGCGGGGGAACCCAGGGCGGACGAGCGCCAGCCCTCCCAGGAGCCCGGCGCGGTTCCCCTGCTGTCCGCCCTCGCGGGCCCGCCCCTCAAGCCCGTCGAGCAACCCGAGGACCAGACGGCCCCCGCGGCCGTCCCGGCCCCGGCTGAAGCCCCGGCCCCCATCGCGGCGGCCGGCGTGACCCTGACGACGGAACAGTTGGAGGCCCTGGCCGAAATCGTGGTGAAGAAGATGTCCGCCGAGGTGATCGAGAAGATCGCCTGGGAGGTGGTCCCCGAGCTGGCCGAGATGCTCCTCCAGAAGCGGATCAAGGAGATCGAGGAATCCGAGAAGTAGGGCCGCCGCGTGATGCGCCGGACGAACAGAAACACGGCATCTGGTCTTAGGAAAAAAGGTTTTCAATAACGCGAATCGAAGCCGAAAGCGGCAAAATAGTCCTTGGTCCCTGGTCCTTAGTAAATTCTGTGCCTCGTTCATCGCGTTTTCGTTCTTCGTTGGGGGGAGGGTGAGGAAATACGCTCTACGCGCTACGCCCTGCGGGGCGGGGGAGCTTTCCCGCCTTCTGGCCTTCCAGCCTTCCCGCCAAGAATGGCGCTCCACCCCAATATCCTATATAATTGTCCGCCATGAAAAAAGAGCTTTCCAAGGCCTTCGAGGCCTCCACCTTCGAATCCGGCTGGTATGACTTCTGGCAGGGCAGGGGCTATTTCACCGCCCGGCCCGACTCCGGCCGGCCCCCCTTCTGCATCGTCATCCCGCCGCCCAACGTGACGGGAAAACTGCACATGGGGCACGCCCTCAACAACACCCTCCACGACGTCATCGTCCGGTGGAAACGGATGAAGGGGTTCGACGTCCTCTGGCTCCCCGGCACCGACCACGCCGGCATCGCCACCCAGATGGTCGTCGAGCGCGAGCTGACGAAGGAGGGGAAGAACCGCCACGCGATGGGGCGCGAGGCCTTCCTCGCGGTGATGTGGGAGTGGAAGGCCAAATACAAGGACAACATCAAGCGCCAGTTGCAGATGCTGGGTTGCTCCTGCGACTGGACCCGCGAGCGGTTCACCCTCGACGAGGGGCTCTCCAGGGCCGTCCGCAAGGCCTTCGTGATGCTTCACGACGAGGGGCTCATCACCCGCGGGTGGAGCATCGTCAACTGGTGCCCCCGGTGCCAGACGGCGCTGTCCGACCTGGAAGTGGAACACATGGAGGTGAAGGGGAAGCTCTGGCACATCCGCTACCCCCTCCGGGAGGGCGGCGGCTCCATCGTCGTGGCCACCACGCGGCCGGAGACCATGCTGGGCGACACCGCCGTGGCCGTCCATCCGGAAGATGAGCGGTACGCGGGCCTGGTCGGCAGGATGCTCATGCTCCCGCTCATGGAGCGGCCCATCCCCGTCATCGCCGACGCGGCGGTGGAGAAGGAATTCGGCACCGGCGCCGTGAAGGTGACCCCCGCCCACGACCCCAACGATTTCGCCTTCGGCAAGCGGCACGACCTCCCCAGCGTCCTCATCATGGACGACCGGGGCGTGCTCAACGCCGAGGCGGGTCCCTACCAGGGGATGGACCGCTTCGAGGCGCGGCGCAAGGTGGTGGCCGACCTGGAGGCCAAGGGCCTCCTCGTCGAGATCAAGGACCACCTCCACAACGTGGGCCACTGCCAGCGGTGCCGCACGATGGTGGAGCCCACCCTGTCGCGCCAGTGGTTCGTGAAGATGGAGCCCCTCGCCGCCCCGGCCATCAAGGTGGTGGAGGATGGAGCGATCCAGTTCATCCCCGACCAGTGGGTGAAGGTGTACAACGAATGGCTCACCAACATCCACGACTGGTGCATCTCCCGTCAACTGTGGTGGGGCCACCGCATCCCCGCCTGGTACTGCCCCTGCGGCGCCACCATCGTCGCGGAGGCCGACCCGGCCGCCTGCCCCAAGTGCGGAGGCAAGGAGCTCAAGCAGGACGAGGACGTCCTCGACACC
>DCUZ01000090.1:39761-56576 GCA_002327305.1 Holophagales bacterium UBA2201
CCTCCTCATCACCGGGTTCGACATCCTCTTCTTCTGGGTGGCCCGCATGACCATGATGGGGCTCAAGTTCCGCGGCGAGGTGCCGTTCCGCCAGGTCTACTTCACCGGCCTGGTGCGCGACGCCCAGGGCGACAAGATGAGCAAGACCAAGGGCAACGTCATCGACCCCGAGCAGGTGTGCAAGGAGTTCGGCCCCGACGCCGTGCGGTTCACCCTGGCCATCCACGCCTCCTACGGGCGCGACATCCCCCTCTCCTACGACCGGATGACGGGGTACAAGGCGTTCGTCAACAAGCTGTGGAACGCCTCGCGCTTCATCCTCTCCAACCTCGAGGGGCCGCCCGCCACCGCGGCGCCGACGCTCCTGCCGCACCGGCACATCGTCAGCCGCCTGAACACGATCCTGGCGGAGGTGGACGAATCCCTGGCGCAGTACCGGTTCGATACGGCCGCCCACGCCCTGTATCATTTCCTCTGGCACGAGTTCTGCGACTGGTTCATCGAGATCGCCAAGCCCCACCTGCGGGACGAGGCCACCAAGGCCGAGACGCAGTCCGTCCTCTATCACGTCCTGGAGGCGTGCCTGAGGGCCCTCCACCCCTTCATCCCCTTCATCACCGAGGAGATCTGGCAGAACCTGGAGACGGGAGGGGAGTCCCTTGCGGTCGCCCCGTGGCCCCAAGCCGACGCATCGAAGCGCGACCCCCAGGCCGAGGCCCACTTCGCCGCGTTCGAGGAGATGGTCACCCGGATCCGCGCCTTCAAGGTGGGGTGCAACCTGGACAAGAAGGCCCACCTCCGCCTCTTCATCCACCTGCCCGAGGACCGGGGGGCCTACGCCGCCTACTTCCCCCTGCTCAAGTTCATGGAGAACTGCGACGCCGAGGCCGTCCCGTCCGTGGAGGGCCTGCCGCGGGGGATGCGCGACAGTTTCGGCGGCCTCGCCTGGTGCCTCAAGGTCCCGGTGGAGGAGCTCTCCCCCGAATTTCTCGCCCGCATCCGCAAGGAGATGGGGAAGATGGAGGAGGAGGTCAAGCGAGCCGACACCCGCCTGGCGAATGCCGACTTCATCGGCAAGGCCAAGCCCGAGGTGATCGCGGAGGCGAAGCGGAAACGGGAGGCCCTCCTGGCCCGCTTGGGGACGCTGAAGGAGACCTTCGGGACGGGGGCGTGAGGCGCGCGCGGGTCACTTCGGTTGGTGGCTGCAACTCGGGCGGAAGGAGCCTGTTTTGCGCTTTTCTTTGATTATGTTGGGTACTTTATTATGCAGTACTTTTGAGTATATGCGAATTATTGGCGATGGCGACGAACTGTTTGACAGGGATTGCCGCTATGCCGATGTAACTTGCGAATTTGACAGGGGTTTATTCGATATGGTAGGTTGCCTCCATGGTTAAACATCAAGAACCCGGCACTGCGTTGGAGATTAGGTGGATCGCATGATCATCTCCCGTGGATCGGACGCGCCTCAGGTTCGAGCGCGCAATGCTCGCGGAATGATATTCTGTGCCCTCCTGGCAAGCCTGCTTTCCGGTTGCGTGTTCCTGCGACCGCCGGATCTCGATCCCACGCCCCTGGACGCCAGCCGGCTCCCCGCTCCCGACATCACCGTCCAGATCCCACAGATGGGGCCCTGCACGGATGGGCCGGAGCGAGGCTTCTCCCTCGACTCGTCGAAGCCGGTGACCGTGCTGGTGCATGGTTGCAATGGGTCGGCGGGACGGTTTCGGTCGCTCGCGCAGGTCTACGCGTTCCACGGCCAGCAGGCGGTCTGCTTCAGCTATGACGACCGGGCCAGCCTGGTGCACAGTTCCGCACAGCTGGCTGCCGCGGTCGGTGCACTGGCGGGAAGAATGCGCAACCGCGACATCACCGTCATCGGCCACAGCATGGGCGGGCTGATCGCGAGGAAGGCCATGGAAGGCGAGCACCGCACCGAGTGGGAGCGCGACGGGGTGAACGTGAACTTAGTGACGATCTCGGCCCCGATCGCGGGCATCGCGGTCGCGAATCCATGCGGCTATCGCGGGCTGCACTGGGCGAGCCTTGGCGCGGTGCCGCTCATCTGCTGGGTCATCACCGGCGCCAACTGGTATGAGATTACCGCCTCCTCCGATTTCATCCGCCGCCCCGGTCCGTTGGTCGCCTCGGTGCAGCGCTACCTGAAGATAGTCACTGATGAGCGCGGCACCTGCCGACGCCGCGACGCCGCGGGCACCTGCCTGAAGAGCGACTACATCTTCAGCCTCGCGGAGCAGTACCAGCCGATCATCGATGGGTACCCGCGCCTCACCAACGTCCAGGTCGCGGCGGGACACGTGGAGATCGTCGGCGACAAGGGCATCTCGCCGAGCCAGCTGGTCTCGATCCTGCAGCAGGAGGGTTTGCTCGTCGTCACGGAAGCGGGACGCGAGAGGGCCTTCGAGCGGCTAATGGCGGAACTCTACTGAAGTCGGGGCACCGGCGAGGCGCAGGCGTGCGGACATGGAAGGATGACTTCGCCGCCGAGGCCTGAGGCCGGAAGCGAAAAGGGCGCTTTTGCCCCGGCAATCTGCTATTCTATACGCGGACATGACCCTTTCGCTCATCGCGCGCCTGCCCGTCGCGGAATCGACCAACACCCTCCTGGCCCAAATGCTGGAGGAGGCGGGTGGGCCCGGGAGCTGTCTCCCCACGGCCCTCATTTTCGCCGATGAGCAGACGGGGGGGCGGGGGCGCGGCGGCAACCCCTGGCTCTCCCCCAAGGGCGGGCTCTACTTCTCCCTCCTCTTTCGGTCCGACCCCCTGCCGCCCTTCATCCCCCTCACCGCGGGCCTCTACCTGGCCCGATGGCTGGCCGGCGTGTCCGGGTGCCGCGTCACCGTCCGCTGGCCCAACGACCTGATGATGGGCGAGAGGAAACTGGCCGGCATCCTGGCCGAGAGCAAGGCCTCGGGCGTCTGCATCCTGGGGGTGGGGGTCAACGTCAACGCCTACATCCCGGTCGCCCCCGATCGGGACCCCGTCTCCCTCCAGGAGTGCCAGGGCAAATCCATCCCCCTCGGCGGCCTGCGTTCGGAGGTGGAGCACTTTGTCTCCGGCGACTTCATCCCCTACCTGCTCGAGGGGGCCAACCTGCGCCGCTGGCCGGAGTACACCTACTTCGCCCCCGGCCAGGTCCTGGCCTGCCGCTCGGGGAAGAAAGAGATCCGCGGCCTTTACCGCGGCATCACGGACCAGGGCTACCTCAAGGTGGAGAGCGGCGGCAGGGTCCTCGAACTCCCCAGCGCGGAGGAGGTCCGGCCGGCCTGATTCCGGTTTATCTTGCGATGTGAAAAGTGCCCCGCGGCATCCCGCGGGCGGCCGTCCCTACCGGTATTTGATGCAGTAGATGCGGCAGGGCTCGGGAGGGTCGGGCCCCAGGTGGATCTGCGAGGTGGTGACGAAAAGGAGCCCCTCCGGGGCCAGGGCGATGGAATCGGGCCACTTCAGGGCCTCATCCTGCGCCAGGACCGAGAGGTTGCCCTTCGCGTCGAGGCGGCTGATGGCGTTTTTCTCGATGGAGGCGAGGTAAAGGTTCCCCTTGTCGTCCATCGCCAGGCCGTCGGAGGGCCCCACCTCCGCCACCCGCTCCACCATGATGGCGATCCGCTCGTCGGGGAGCGAGAAATCGCGGAGCAGTTTGGCGGGGACCCGGTAGAGGGTGCGCCCGGTGAGGGCCTGATAATAGACCCAGTCCCCCTTGGGGGAGAGGGCGATGCCGTCGGCATGGACGGAGTTCTTGACCTCGCGGCCCTCAACCGTCACGGTGACCGCCTCCGCTTTCGTGGAGGGGTGGCCCTCCAGGACCCGGCGCGAGGAACCGTCCTTGAGGTCCACCACGACGAGGGCGCCCACGCCCGAATCGGTGATGTAGGCCACGCGGCGCTTGGCGTCCACGCGGACATCGTTGAGGTAACTGTTTTTGGAGGCCACGGTCTCGTCGAAGAGGATGCGCTGGACGATCTTATCGGTTTTGAGGTCCGCCCGGAGGAGTTTGGCCCCCCCCGGCACCACCCCCGTGAACCCGGGGTTGGCCGCGTCGAGGATCCACAGGTCGTTGTTGTCGTCCACGAAGACGCTCTGGACGCAGATGAAATGGTCTGCGGGCGGCAGGTCCGCCTCCCACCGGTTCCACGCCGCGTCGGGGTAGGGGGTCATCTCGCCGGAGAGGGAGACCTGGGCCACCGAGAGGTCGCCGCCGGGCGACCAGCGGGGGAAGTTGACGAAGAGGCGGATCCCCTCGGAAAGGGCGATGCCGGTCCACTGCCGGTCGGAACGGGCCACCTCGCGCAGGATGGGCGTGCTGGTTTCGGGGGCGGCGCCCCAACCGGCGCCGGCGGCCAGGCCGACCAGGACCATTCCGACGCCGAGACGCCGAAGGCTTCCGAACGGCGGGGCTGGCCAATGGGCCATTGCGGGACCTCCTGGATTTGTAATCTCCTCTATTGTACCCTATTCGGTCCGCGGCCGCACCCCGGGAGCGGGGAGCGGAGGCAACGACGGTGGTCCCGGCGGCAACAGAGATGCCGGCGCGGTCGAAGAGGCAGGAGGGGAAGCGTCTGGAAATAAAGGAGAAACAGACTATTTTCCAATTTCGGCATGTTGGCACGCGCCATGCTATTGTCTCTGAAGGGAAGAGAGGACATCGAGTTGGCTCTTTCTCCCGCCGTTGGATCATGGATGCGGTCACAATGCATCAGGACTGCCCTTCGACACCCCGCGAACGGGCAGGGGTCCCCGCTCCGGCGGGGATTTTTATTTCTGTCCATGCCATCGCCCCGGGGTGATGACGGAGCGGCTCGACGCGGAATTTGTTACAATCGCACGGGGAGGGCTTCCACCGCCGACTACCGATCCTTAAGGAGTTCCAATGCGCATGCAAAGAATGGCAGTAACGGTCCTGGCGCTCCTGGCCCTGGGGGCCTGCGCGCGCAAGACGGCCCAGGCACCGCCGGTGCCCAGGGAACAGGCCTATTACGAGGCCATGAACGAGGGCATCGAGGCGCTGGGGGCGGAGGACTTCGCCAAGGCGGAGGCCGCCTTCAATAAACAGGCGGAACTCTTTCCCAAGGACCCCACCGCCCCATATAATCTGGCGTGCGCCCATGCCCGGGCCGGACGCTCGGACCAAGCGATGGAGGCCCTGGAACGCTCCGTGGCGCTGGGGTGGGACGACTGGGAGCACATGGGCCTCGACACCGACCTCGAATCCCTGCGCGGGGACCCGCGCTTCCAGAAGGCGGTGGAGGCCGTGAAGGCGCGCGGCGAGGCCTTCGACCGGGAGTGGGACCCCATCCTGAGGGCCGATCTCCAAACCGGACGCGATTTCAAGACGATCAAGGCCCTGCTCTCGCATTACGCGGGGGAGGAGAAGAAGATGGAGCAGGCCCTCTTCGGGCTCTCCTCGTTCGGGCAGAAGGAACGCCGCTACCGCCTCGCCAACGAAAAAATGGGTTCGCTCATGAAATTGGACTGGAAGGCCGATGCTCAGGCCTTCGCCGAGGTGCTGCGCCTGCACCGGGAGTTCGGACGGGAGGCCGACCGGGAGGAGGGCGTCAGGATCTACGAGGAATTCCTCGCCCGGTATCCGGAAGGGGACCTCGCGGCCGAGGCGCGCTACGAGCACGCCGCGGCCCTGGCGAATGTCGAAGCGACCTGCGCCGAGGGGCTGGCGGGGTTGGATGCGGTGGCCGAGGCGTTCCCCCAGTCCCCCTGGGGCGGCCGCGCCATGCTGACGCTGGCCCGGGAGGCGCAAAAGAGCGGCGACCTGGAGAGGGCCTATCCCTACGCCAAGACGGTCCTGGAGAAGTTTTCCGGCGACCGGGAGATCGGTTGGCAGGCCGGCGAACTGCGCACCATCCTGTTCGCCAAGGACGGCCTCCCGGAGCCCGCCGTGTCCGATTGGGACGGCAAGCCCGTGACGCTGGCCGAGTACGAGGGCAAGGTCCTGATGCTGGACTTCTGGGCCACCTGGTGCAAACCCTGCGTGGAGGAGATCCCCCAGGTCAGGGCGGCGTACGACCGGTTCCACGACCAGGGGCTGGAGATCGTCAGCGTCTCCCTGGATCACAAGATGAAACCGGCTAAATTGAGGAAGTACTGCAAGGAAAAAGGGATGGACTGGCGCCACATCTACGAGGACAAGCCGTGGGATGCAACCATCGCGGCCAAATACCACGTCCGCGCCATCCCCACCATGATCCTCATGGACCGCTCCGGTGGAGTCCACGCCGGGGAGCGGGGCGAGGCCCTGCTGGCCCAGGTCGGGGCCCTCGTCGCCCGGTGACCCTCGGCGGGGGAGCGATGGCGGACGGGGTCCGCCGGCCCGCTATCGCCGCCCCGCGAACTCCCGCACCACCGCCCGCAAACCTTCCACCGTCCGCGCCATGCGGGCGTAGTCGAGGGTGTCGGGCGTGTCGTCGGCCGTGTGGTACCGGGGGTTGCGCATGAAGGCGGTGTCGGTGACCATCACGGCGGGCCACCCGCGGGCCCAGTAGTTGCGGTGGTCGGAAAGATCGGCTCCCGGGGTTCCCGCGGGGGCGTTCAACGCGTGGACCGGAAGGCCGCCCGAGGAGCGCATCGCCCGCTTGACGCGGCAGAGGGTCCTCCCCTGGCCCCACTTTCCGACGACGGCGATGAAGTTTCCCGCTGAGGGGTAGAAGAGCTTGAGGAACGCCATGGGGTACTCCTGGGTCCCGGGGGCGTCCTCGAAACAGCCGATCATCTCCACCGCCACCATCAGCCGCACTTCGGCGCCGCGCTCGGCGAGGCGGCGGGCGTGGACCGCGCTCCCCATGTGCTCCGTCCGGAAATGGGGGGGCTCCTCCAGGGAGTAGGCCACCAGTTCCACCCGGGTCTTCAACGGCTCCCCGGCCAGAAGGCGGGCCAGTTCCATGACCCCGGCCACGGCGCTGGCGTTGTCGTCGGCCCCGGGCTGGTCGCCCGCCGTATCGTAGTGGGCGCCGATGACGACCACCTCGCGGGTGTCGGGACCCGCCCGGGCGATGACGTTCTGGTACCCAAGGCCGCGCACGTCATACCTCTGCCGCTCCACCGCCCACCCGGCCCCTTCGAACCGCGCGGCGATGAAGTCGGCGGCCCGGTCCAGGTTTTCCGGATGGGCGTGGTCGCGCGGGGCGAAATCAGCGCAGAGCGTCTCCACCGCGGTTCTCAGGCGGGCGGGATCGGCCGCCGGCATTCCGGCGGCCGTCCGATGGGAGCCGCAGAAGGGGCGCGTGAGGGTAAACCAGGCCCAGATCCCGGTCACCATCAAGAGGACGGCGGCGCCTAAAATTCCCATGACCATCCGTTTCACCCAGCCGGTCACGGGCGCTCCACCGGCACCCACCACCCCATCGCCGCGTAGCCGACCCAGTGGCGCAGGTTGGAAGGGGCGGTGGGCTCCAGCCCCTCCACCTCCAACTGCCCCAATTCGACGCTGGTGGAATAGGCCAGCAGTTTCCCTTCGGGAACGGGCATTCCCATCTTCTCCGCCAGACGCCGCGTGAACTCCAGGCCGAAGGGGACGGCGAACCGTCCGCACCAGGTGACCTTGTACTTCGTCAGGTCGCCCTCCTCGACCAATTCGTACAGCAATCCTTTCAGCCGTTCCGCTTGGAGGGGCCCCTCCAGATAGGTTGCGATCAGCCGCCGGTCGTTGGCCGTGGCCCCGGCCAGCCCCTCGCAACCGATCCCATAAGGGGCGTGGTTCTTGCCGCCCCACCCCTGGTCGCCGTAATGGGTCGCGTCGTTGGAGATGAGGACCTGGACGTCCTTCCCCATTTCCCAGTTTCGCTTCATGGCGATCGAGGCCATGGCATCCGCGAGATTGGAGGCCAAACCTTCCATGCGCTCCCAGGACATGGAGGGGACCAGGATGGGAACGATCTTGGACCCGCAGTCGAACTTCCGAAGCCATGGAACGAAGGCTTCGATGGAGTGCTCCTCGGCGTGGTGCCCATTGCTGATCAGAACATTTTCCGTGGCCAGCGCTTTGAGGAGTTCTGAGCGAAGCACGGGGTCCACGGATATCCCGCCCAAGGCGCCGCTGGCCCAGGAGGTGTGATCGTCAAAGATGAGAACGCTCCCGGCCTTCCACTTCTCTGCCCTATGGGCCACGCCGAGCAGGATGAGACGGGGCGCACGGATTTTCTGCATGACCGGGAGATAGACGGGGCCGGCCAGAGAGTGGTCGTCGTGGGGGCACACCAGGACCAGGGGCGGCGTGTCCGGGAGAGGGGCCGTCGCAATTTCCGGAACCGGATGCCGAGCCGATTGAGCAACCACGGCTTCCAGGTGCTCCGGCGTGGCGGCGTAGCCGTGGTCGGAGGGAAAAGGGCGGGCCGCTTCGGTCTGGAGGAGAAGGGCAAGGAGGAGGGGGACCATCATCGGAATTGGCTCCTTTCATCGTCAAGATGCGCGATGAGACCGGGCATTTCGCTCCAGGACGCGGCGACGGCGTCGGCTTCCGGGACGGGCCCGGCATGTCCGTCCGGGTCCAGGAGGATGGTCCGCATTCCGGCGGCCCTGGCGGGAAGGATGTCCTTATGAAGATCGTCGCCGATGGAGACGCCCTCCGGCCCGGAGATTCGCAGCCGGTCGAGGAGCATGCGGAAGAAGGCCGGATCGGGCTTGGCCGCGCCCATCTCCCTGGACGAGAAGACCGCCTCGAAGAAGGAACCGATGCCCCCCCGGTCGAGGGCCCGGCGGATGAGGGCGGCGTCCGATTCGGCGGCGTTGGAGGCCACCGCGAGGCGGCAGTTCCGGCGCAGGAGGGCCAGGGCGTCCGCGGCGCCGGGCAGGACCTCCACCTCCGGCCATCCGGCCATGGGGCCGGGCAGGCCGAAGTCCCGCATGAGGGTGTTGCCCCAGTCGCAGACGACCCACCGGATCGGCATGATCACAGAGATTGTATCATTCCCCGCCACGGGCGGCCTTCCGGAAGGGTCTGCTATAATGGCGATGAAAAAAACACCAGATCATCAGGGAGGTGACCCATGCGATTGCTCCTCATCATGGCCTTGTTCCTGGGATCGGCCGGCGCATATGCGGACGATCCCCCGGAGGGTTGGTCGGGCGATTTCTCCTTCGCCTTCGCCCTCACGCGGGGCAACTCCGACACCACCAGCGTCTCGGCCTCCTTCCACGCCGACCATCATTGGGAGCGGGGGCTCGAGTGGCTCAACGCGGGCTATTTCCTCACCGGCGACGCGGATGGAGATAAGACGGCCGAGTCCATGGGCGCCTCCACCCGCCTCAACTGGTCCCATTCGCCCCGCGTCTTCTCCTATTACGAGGTCCAGGCCCTCCGCGACACCTTCAAGGACTACGACTACCGCCTGATGCCCGGCGCGGGCCTCGGCTACAAGCTCCTGAAAGAGGACAACCGGACCCTCGACCTCTACGGCGGCCTCTCCTGGGTGCTCACCCGATACGGGAGCACGGGGGACACCGATGACTTCCTGGGCCTGAGGGTGGGCGACGCGTTCTCCTGGAAGTTCTCCCCCACGGCGGAACTGAAGCAGTCGCTGGAGGTGACCTTCGACGGCGGCGACCTGGGGCAATGGTTCGCCCGGTTCGAGGCGGGGGTGGCGGCCAACCTCTCCCAGGAGTGGGCGCTGACGGTGGCGTTTATCGACACCTACGACGCCGACCCCGTGGCGCCGGGGATCAAGAAGAACGACATCACGATGCTGGCGGGGATCTCCAAGAAGTTCTGACGCGGTCCGCGCCCCGCCCGCGGCGCAACGGAGGGAACGCATGGACGACCTGATCGTCCCCAAGTACCGGAAGATCGGAAGCGGCGGCCTGCAGATGAGCCAGGCCTCGCTGAGGGCGCGCCGCGAATTCGCCATGGGACTCTCCTTCAAGGAGAAGGTCCCCGGGCAGGAATTGAAGGCCCGGTGGAAGGAGACCTTCATCCGCTACGCCGAGGCGTTCGTCCCCGACCCGGCGGAGCGGAAGCGGTACCTCGACCTCTTCAATCTCATCTCCCCCGACCCCGCCCGGAAGTGCCCGTTCCACTTCTTCGTCCTTCTCGACTACTCTCTCTACGCCGCGTTCGACCATTTCCTCCCCGGCCGGTTCCCCATCCAAGACCACCTCCATTTCGACAGCAACCGGATGAAGAAGGACTCCTCCTTCTTCTGCCTGTCCGGGGAGTTCTCCTACTGGAGGCAGAAGTACGGCGGGGTCTTCGGCGGGCATTTCAAGGGCAATACGCTGGAGGAGTTCCTGCCGGAACACAACCGGCTCATCGAGGAGTATTACGGTTATCCGCTCTACCGGGTGGAGAAAAAAGGGGCCGCATGCTGGGACCTGGTGGCCTCCGCCCCCCCCGAGGCGGGCCGCAACGACTGCATCGCCAACATCTACATCGTCCACAAGGCGTGGCTCGACCTCTGGACCGACCAGGGGAAGTTCGCCGACGAATGGAGGGCGGTGGAGACGGCCTGCTGGGCACTGGGCGATCCCGAGTGCCGGTTCCGGTTCGAACACCTCGGATAATGTCGTGAAACGGAGGCCTGTCGAACTCAAGGGCCGTCCGCCCGTGGAGGACCGGGAGCTCAAGGCCCGGGCCGCGGCGTTCCGCTCCGCGATGGCGACCCGCCGGTCGGTGCGGGCCTTCGACCCGTCCGCCGTCCCCCTGGAGGCGATCGTGGACTGTCTCAAGACGGCGGGGGCGTCGCCCTCGGGGGCCAACCAACAGCCGTGGCACTTCGTGGTGGTGACCGATCCGAAGATGAAGCGACGCATCCGGGAGGCCGCCGAGGCGCAGGAACGGAAATTCTACGAGGCCAAGGCGCCGCAGGCCTGGCTGGAGGCGCTCGCCCCCCTCGGGACGGGGCCGGAGAAGCCCTTCCTCGAGGACGCCCCCTGCCTCATCGTGGTCTTCGAGCGCAAGTACGGCCTCGACGCCAAGGGGCATCGGATCGCCCATTACTACACCCGCGAGTCCACCGGCATCGCCGCCGGGTTCCTCATCGCCGCCCTTCACCTCAGCGGCCTGGCCTGCCTCACCTACACCCCCAGCCCCATGACCTTCCTCAACAAACTGCTGGACCGTCCGGCCAACGAGAGCCCCTTCCTCATTTTGGTGACCGGCCGTCCGGCCAAGGACGCCGCCGTCCCCGACCTGAAGAAAAAAACCCTCGACGAACTCGTCACTTTCATATAGCAGCCGAACGGGCCCCGGCGCCTTTTCTTCCTCGGATTAAGTGATATGATAAGTGGGCCATGACCGCCCGCCAATATCCCTTCATCCTCCTGATGGCCCTGGCCGTTCTCACGGCCCCCTCCGCGCCCGCCGACAAAGTCCTGTTTGATGCCTCCAAGCACGAGATGGGGGGCAATGCCGACTGGGTCATCGACGCCGACGCGTGGAACCTCAACATGCCGGCCTATCCCTGTTCCGGGACCACCAACGAGTCCAACCCCGGGCGGTACCCCACCCCAGCCCAGAGCGGCATCGGCCCTTCGACGCCCGGCACTTACTGGACGGGGGGGATCTCCTCCTGGGCCGTGGAGCTGGTCAAGGCCGGGCACACGGTGGAGACCCTTCCCGATGGCGCCGCCATCACTTTCGGCGACGGCGGCAACCCGCAGGACCTCTCCAACTACGACCTCTTCATCATCCCCGAGCCGCAGAACCCCTTCACCGCCTCTGAAAAGACCGCCATCCTGAACTTCGTCAGCGCCGGGGGCGGCCTCTTCATGGTGGCCGATCACGAGACCAGCGACCGGGACTGCGACACCTGGGACAGCCCCAATATCTTCAACGACCTCACCGGGGCGACCTCGGCCGCGAGCGCGGGCGTCTTCGGCATCTGGTTCCGCCGGGACGGCCTCGATGTCAAGGGGGAGGACTGGTTCGATGACGGCACCGACAACAACGTCACCACCGATCCGGCCGATCCCATCATCCACGGCCCCTTCGGCGACGGGAGCGGCGGCCTGGGGTTATTCGGCGCCACCTCCATGGACCTGGACCATGACCTGTGGGTCGCGGGCACCGCCAAGGCGCATGTGTGGCGGACCGGGCAGACCCACAACAACCTCCGCGTCACCTTCGCCACCGCCTCCTACGGCGCCGGGCGTGTCGCCGCCATCGGGGACTCCTCCCCGGCCGACGACGACAGCGGCGACCCCGGCGACTCCCTCTACCCCGGCTGGGACCTGGCCTCGGGGGGGGTGAACAACAAGGAGATCCACCTCAACGCCTGCCACTGGCTCCTCAACCCCACCCCCGACACCACGGACCCGGTCATCACCGCGGGCCCGGCGGCCGCGGCGGCCGACTGCTCCGCGCTCATCACCTGGACCACCGACGAACCGGCCACCACCCTTGTTGAATACGGCCCCACCGCCGCCTACGGCGCCTCCGCCGGGGTGTCGGGCTACACGCAGAACCACGGCGTCATCCTCCCGGGGCTGACCCCCGGTTCGACCTACCACTACCGGGTCCTCTCCACCGACGGCGTGGGCAACGGCCCCACCACCAGCGGCGACGCCACCTTCAGCACCACGGCGGGCGCCGCCCCCGTCATCACGGCGGGCCCGGCGGCCGGCCCCGTCACGGGCACCTCGGCCACCATCACCTGGACCACCGACGAGGCCGCGACCTCCCTGGTGTACTACGGCCCCGACGCCGCCTACGGCAGTTCGGCCTCCGTGGCGGGCTACGCCACGGCCCACTCGGTCCCCATCACCGGTCTGACGCCGGAAACCACCACCCACTACCAGGTCTCCTCCACCGACGCCTGCGGCAACGGCCCCGTCCTCTCCTCCGATGCGATCTTCACCACCGGCCCCGCCTCCATCGACCTCTCCGGCTGGGTCCTTAAGCAGTACGACTCCGACCTCACCTTCACCTTCCCCGCGGGGACCCTCCTCCCCTCGGGGGGCTACCTGGTGGTGGCCCGCAACGCCACGCGGGCCGCGTTCGAGGCCTTCTACGCCACCTCTCCCCGGGTCAATCCCATGCCCGCGGAGACGGTCTTCCTCAATTCCAACGCCTCCGGCTCCTGCGCCAACGGGTGCATGCCCCAGATCAACGGGGCGGAGACCTACGAGCTCTACGACGCCTCCGCCACCCTGGTGGACGCCCCCTCGGTGGTGGCGGCCGACAATAACGCCTATCAGCGGAACGCCCCCGGCGTGAACACCTGGACCACCGTTGGCGAGGACAATGCCAACCCCGGACAGGGGGCCGGCACCCCCTCCGGCGCCGGCGTGGTCATCAACGAGGTCGCCGACGCCTCGGACTACACCAAGGAATTCATCGAACTGTACAACGACGGCGGCACCGCGGCCCCCGACACGACGGCCCCGGCCGCGGTTTCAAACCTGGCGGCCTCGCCCGTCTCCCCCACCAGCGTCCTTCTCTCCTGGACCGCCCCCGGGGACGACGGAACCACGGGCACCGCCGCCGGTTACGACATCCGCCGCGCCGGTGCCTCCATCGGCACCGAGGGGGCCTTCACCGCGGCCACGGTCGTCCCCTTCCCGCCGGACCCCGCCGCCGCCGGGACCCCCCAGCAAATGACGGTGACGGGACTCTCCCCGGGAACGCAGTATTTCTTCGCCCTCAAGACCCGCGACGAGGTGCCCAACTGGTCCGATCTCTCCAACAGTCCCGGCGGCACCACGCCCCTGCCCGATACCACACCGCCGGCCGCGGTGGACGACCTCTTCGCCACGCCGCTGTCGGCCACTTCCATCCGCCTGGATTGGACCGCCCCCGGGGACGACGGCGAAACCGGCACCGCCACCCTGTACGACATCCGCTGGAGCCATTCCCGGATCCTCACCGAAGCCGATTTCTACAACGAGGCCACAGCCTTCAGGATCACATCCGGCGTTCCGTCTCCCGCCACCGCTGGGACCCCCCAGCAAGTCACGGTGAACGGCCTCACGGCCGACACCCCCTACTACTTCGCCATCAAGACCAAGGACGAGGCGGGACCGGAGAGCAACTGGTCGGCCCTCTCCAACTGGGCCAGCGCGGTGACGGGGACGGGCGCGGGCGGCCCCACGGTGAATCACCTGGTCATCAGCCAGGTGCAAACCAATGGAGACGGTGGGACGCAGGCGGACGATGAGTTCGTGGAGCTTTACAATCCTACTGGGGCCGCAATCCCCATCACCGGATGGTCCTTGCAATACCGAAGTTCCTCTGGCACCAGTTGGAGTACCCAGTTCAACATCGCCGCGGGGAGCGTTCCGTCGCATGGCTATTTCCTGATCGCGCGCAGCGCTTACAATGGTTCACCTGCCAGGGACCTCCAGAACGGTTCCATCCAGATGTCGGCATCGGCGGGGACGATCGCTCTGGTCAACAACCAGACCGCCCTCGGCAGTCCGTGCTCTAACGCCGCCATTGTAGACAAGGTGGCGTGGGGAACGGGCACCGGACTTTGTGCTGAGACGACAGCCACATCCGCCCCAGCGGCCAACAACAGCGCCCAGCGCAAGCCCGGCGGCACGCAGGGTTCCGGTACCGACACCGACAACAACTCCAACGACTTCCAATCCCAGGTCCCATCCAATCCCCACAACTCCTCCAGCCCCCCCGCCGACCCCCCATCGGCCCTCGGCAACGTGGGCCCCACGCTCTATCTTGAGGGTTCCTCCACCACCGGCCTGCGCTGGGCCACGGCGGCCGCGGCCACGGGCTACCGGGTCTATCGCGGCACGGACGCCGGCTTCATGGGCGGTTCCCCGTCGCCCCAGTGGACCCCCTCGGCCACCACCCAGACCGACCCGGGGACACCGGATCCGGGCGGGTGCTACTACTATGTCGTCCGCGCCACCGACGGGACCGACGAATCGGCGAATTGACCGGAGTCGTCTCATCCTATCGGGGAATTGGATTTTCCCCCGCAACGGTGGTAGAGTATCGCCGCATGAAATCCGCCCCTGAGCCCGTCGCGGCCGTCGTCGGGGCCGGTCCCGCCGGCATGGCCGCCGCCCTGCAACTGAAGCGCATGGGCATCCGCGCCCTCCTCTTCGAGCGGGACGCCCCCGGGGGCCTCCTGCGCAACGCCGCCCTCGTGGAGAACTACCTGGGGTTCCCCCGAGGCGTGGACGGCCCCGCGCTGGTGCGGCACTTTTGCGACCAGCTCCGGGCCCACCGCGTCCCCGTGCGGCGGGAAGAGGTCCTCCGCGCCGGGTTCCGGAACGATCGGTTCCACCTGGAGACCGATCGCGGCGCGCACGCGGTCCCCTTCCTCGTCGTGGCCTCGGGCACCCGCCCCCTCCCGTTCGACGGGTGCGCCGTGCCGGGCGCGGCCCAGGGCCGGTGCCATCATGAAGTGTGGCCGCTGAGGCGCCTGCGCGGGCGCCACATCGTCATCGTCGGGGGCGGGGACGCCGCCTTCGACCACGCCCTCGCCCTGGCCCCCCTAAACCGGGTGACGCTCCTGATGCGGGGGGCCGGCCCGCGCGGCCTGCTCCTCCTGTGGGAGCGGGCCGGGAACGAGGAGGCCATCACGCTGAGCCCCCGGACCCGGCTGACGGCGGTGCGCGCGCGGGGGCGGGGCCTGGAGTTGACCTGCGCGCGGGAAGGGCGGTCTTTCGGTCTGAAGGCGGACCGCCTCCTCTTCGCCGTGGGACGGGAGCCGGCGCTCGACTTCCTCGCCGCCTCGGTGGCGCGCCGCCTCCCGGAGTTGAAGGCCGCCGGACGCCTGCACCTGATCGGGGACGCCGTCAACGGCCGGTTCCGCCAGACCGCCATCGCCGTCGGAGACGGTCTCCGCGCCGCCATGGCCGTCGCCTCCGCCGTGGAGGGGCGGGCATGAGGGTCTTCGCCCACGCGGGTCGGGACGACCTGGCCGTGGTGCATCTGGCCGAATTCGCCGACGGCCGGCGCGTGGAGTTCGTCGAATCGCTCCAGCCCCCCCTGACGCGGGAGGAGAAGTGGGTCCTCATCGTCTCCACCCTTGCCGGGTGCCCCGTCGGGTGCCCCATGTGCGACGCCGGGAGGTCGTTCGGGGGCCGGCTCACGGCGGAGCAGATCCTGGCCCAGATCATCCACGCGGTGCGCTCGCGTTACAGCGACGGCCGTGTCCCCGCGAAAAAATTCAAGATCCAGTTCGCCCGGATGGGCGAGCCGGCGCTGAACCCGGCGGTCCTGGAGGTCCTCGAAGCCCTGCCGGGCCTCTTCGACGCCCCCGGCCTCCTCCCTTCCCTTTCCACGGTGGCCCCGCGCGGGTGTGAAGGATTTTTCGACCGCCTCCTGGACCTGAAGGAGCGGCGATACGGCGGCGGGCGGTTCCAACTGCAGTTCTCCATCCATTCCACCGACGGGATGGCGCGCGACCGCCTCATCCCGGTCCGCAAATGGGATTTCCATGCGATCGCCGCCTTCGGGGCGCGGTGGCGCAAGGGCGGCGACCAGAAGATCACCCTCAATTTCGCTCTTGCCAGGCGGGTGCCGGTGGATCCTCAAGTCCTGCTGGAGCATTTCGACCCGGAGACCTTCCTCGTCAAGGTGACGCCCCTCAACCCCACCTATGGCGCCGCCGGGCACCGCCTCGCCTCGGCCTTTGATCCCCATCACCCCTCCGCCGCGGCCCCGTTGGTCGAACAGTTCGTCCGCGCCGGCTACCGAACCATCCTCTCCATAGGGGAGACGGAGGAAAACCTCATCGGCAGCAACTGCGGCCAGTTCCTCGAGCGCCACCGCCGCGCCGAAGAATCCCTGCCGGACGGTTACGCCTACCCCGTCCAACCCCACGGGTAACGCGGGTTCTCCGCCTGACCCTCATTCATCTAAAAAGGCGGATGGGGACGCAG
>DCUZ01000018.1 GCA_002327305.1 Holophagales bacterium UBA2201
CGTAAAATAACATGCCAGCCGACAATTGCGCTGTTGTTCGAATGCCCTTCGAAAGGAGGCGCACCATGAATGGCCTTAAGTTTGTTGTAATCATCGTCCTGTCGGGCGGCCTGCTCTGGGGGCAGACGCCGACCCTCAAGACGATCACCCTCGATGGCGACCCTTCGGATTGGGTGGAGGTGCTGGCCAATCCCCTGCAGACGACCTCCGATGCCGACGGCTCCTCCATGTTCGCCGACCAGTGCGCCGTCCTCTCCAGCGACCGCGATTGCCCGGTGGGGAGCACCGGCCGGGACCTCAACGCCTTCGCCTGGACCTTCGACAACGCCAATATTTATCTTTACCAGACCCGCTATGGTTCCTCCAGCAATGTCCAGGATTTCTGGTTCTACATGGACGTGGGGCAGGACGAGACGATGGGGAACGGCGATTTCCTCCTGCGGGTCAAGTACCAGGGCTCCAACCGCAGTACGGAGATCGTCCTCCACAAGTATGTTCAGGACGGCCCGGACCCCGACCCCATGGTGGATGCCGACGGCTATGCCGACGGCCATGATGTGCTGGGAAGTCCGGGAGCGGTCCTCTCCACCGTCAAGGCCGTCTACGGTTTCGCCACGGGCCTCGGGTTCGAGGCCGCCGTCCCCTGGACCGCCCTCGGGGTGCCGGCCGGCACGGGCATTTTCTTCCACGTGGGCTCCTCCAACGGCGGCAACATCCCGGCCCAGTTGAACGACAACTGCGGCGGGCCCGACGGGCGGATGGGCACCTTCGGCTTCTACCTGGTGGACATCGACCCCGACCGGTCCGCCTCCACGCCGGGAGACGCCGTGATGGCCTATGCCCACACGGTGACCAACACGGGGACCTTCGTCTCGAACATCAACCTGGCGGTCTTTTCCACCCGGGGATTCGCCGTCACCCTCTACAGCGTCGTGGATGACGGGGTGATGGCCACGGACTCCGACGGCGACGGTGTGTTCGATGTTTTGGACCCCGCCTGGGACCGCAACGGCGACGGCCTTCCCGACACCGGGGACCTGGCCCCGGGGGAGGCGTTCGCCCTCGAGGTGCGCGTCACCATCCCCGGCGGCCTGCCGCCGGGGGCGGATGTGACCACGGTCACCGCATCGGTCATCGGCCACACGGCCGCCGACAGCGTCGCCGACACCACCTACATCGGGGACATCCAGCTCGAAGCCGACCAGGTCCGGACCGGGGTTCCGGGCGGGGTTTCCCGCTTCCCCCTGACGCTCCTTCATTATCTGGTCCCCGACACCGTCCGCCTCTTGGGCGTGTCGTCCCAGGGTTGGGCGCTGTCGTTTTACGCGGATCCGGAGGGGGACGAGGTTCCCAACGACTGGATGGGCACCGACGCCGACGGGGACGGTGATTTTTCCGGACCCGGCGACGGCATCAATCCCGCTTACGACAGCGACGGGGACGGATTCCCGGACACGGGCCACTTGGGGACGGGGGTGTCCTTTCCCTTCGTCGTGGAGTGCGCCGTTCCCCTGGGGACTCCCTATGGGACGGACGACGATCTCGTTTTTCATGCCGTCACCTCCGCGGCCAACGGGGCCGCCTCGGACACGGCCCTGGGGACGCTGGAGGTCCTGCCCCGCCTCACCTTCACCCCGGATTACACGGTGGCGGCCGGGACCAACCTCTTCGTCGCGGCCGGGTTTTCGGTCCTCTTCCCGCACGCCGTGGTCAATTCCTCCGACGCCCCCGACCGGGCCGACCTTTCCGTGACGGCGGACCAGGGAGCCACGGCCCGTTTCTGGAGCGATCCCGACTGCAACGGCGACATCGCCGACGGGTCGGTGATCGCCGAAACGGGCCTCCTGCCGGCCTTCGGCGGAAAGGAATGCGTCATCCTGGAGGTGTCGGTCCCCAACACCGTGGTCAAGGGGAGCACCGTTCAGGCCCTCGCCCAGGCCCGCTCCCAGGCCGATCCGGCGACGGTGGTGCCCGTGACCGACGAGGCGCGGGTTTCCCAGATCGTCCCCTACAAGGACGCCCTCTACTCCCAGCAGGCGAGCCGGTTCGCCCACTGCCAGACCCTCTATCCGCGCGGCTACTATTTCGACCCCTCCTTCATCTACTATCTGCGCTACGACGACCCGACCCCGAACCGGATCCGCGACGCCGTTTTCGTGGCCAACGGCCTGGGGCAGTTCAGCGACGCCTACGCCTTCGGCGCGGACGCCGCCGCGGGGATTTGGTCGCTCCATGCGGACTGGGGCGACGAGCTCAATCCCCTCGACGACATCGCGGTGACCCTCGAACCGTTCGGCAATGTGAACGCGCTGGCCCCCTTCGGCGCCGTCCGCCAGCGGCACGACGCCGTTGACAGCGTGTCTGTGGAATGCGCGGCCAACAACACCAACCTCGGGGGCCGCTACGCCGACGGCGTCGTGCGGACCGTCTTGGTCAACGAGGCGGAGACGCTCTATTGGGACGGCACCGCCTTCATCCCCTATTCCGGCGTCGAATGGAGCCGGACGCTGGCCCCCCGGTCGGTGGGGCCGCAGAGCAGCGAGGCCTTCCCGCATACCTTCGCGGGCGTTGATTTTCCCGCTCCCGGGATCTGGAAGGTCAAAGGGGTTTGGGAGGCCTCCTGCGGCTATCGCATCGCGGAAGCGGAATCGACCTACCTCGTGGACACCACCCTTTCCGGCTTCGAGGACGACACCTACACGGTCCCGGCCGCGCAGTTCAACCTGCATGATCCCGTCTACCTGGCGGGGCAGTACTATTACCGGTCGGTGACGCTGGTGCTCGCCTTCTACCGCGCCGACGGGACCCTCATCTCCGCCCTTCCGGCCCCGACGGACGAAAACGGGCGCATCGCCCGGGGCGTGGACACCAGCACCTGGGATGTCGAGGGGACGGTCCATGCCGTGGCGTATCCGGCCGGACACACGCCGCCCCCCGTCTGGAACGGCGCGGACCCCATGCTCTTGGGGAGCACCGACTTCGCCCTGGTCCGCCTTCCCGGCCTGTTGCGCAACGACCAATATCCCACCCTGGGGACGGCCATCTTCAAGCAGGAGTGGCCGGCGGACCCCGCGCTGGACCCTGCGGCCGACCTGGTGAAGTCGGATTTCCGGTCCGGGGACGGGTTCCCCCCGTTCGACGCGGACGATCTTCTGCCCGGCGCCTCCGCGGTCATCTTCTACGAAATGAGCCAGGCGGGGGACGCCCTGCGCCTGACGAAGGGCTCCGGAAAGATTATCATCACATTCTGATCAGATAGAGTGTTCACCCCACCGTCCTAAAATAATAATTGATGCCCCGCCGACATGGCGGGGCTTTTTCTTCTGTCCCGGTCGGCATCCGGGGATGGCCGCCGGTCGGGGCATCGAAGAGAGGTTGGCGCGTGATATAGGGTACAATATGCAGTTGCGGGGTGAATGGCCGCCCGGGTTCCGCCCGGACGGAAGAAAGGAGCGGGCTTTTGAACCGAAAAATGGGCTTCATGAATAAACCGTGGGTTCTTGGGGCGCCGGCGATCGGGGGCTTGGGAGAAAGGGCGCGGTTCCATGGGTGCCGTTGCCATGACGCCATGGCCCCGGGCCGCAGGCGTGAACCGGAAAGGGGAGAATAAAAATGGACGAGAAGCGCGTGCTCCTGTTCAACGTTCCCCGCAAGAACCTCGATCCCGGCACCTCTTTCTTGGCGCGCGAACCGTTCGCCGTGGAGTCTTGTGACACCGCGGAGGAGATGGTCCAGCGCCTCGACAAGACCGCTTACAAGATGGTTATCCTCAATCTCCCCGCGGGAGGGCTCGAGCCCCGCGACATCGTCTACACCCTGCGGCATGAAAAGCGCGCCTCCAGCAAGGCCATCCTGGTGGTGCTCTGCCCGGACGAGAAGATCACCGAGTACAAGCCCTACCTGTCCAAGGGAGTCAGCGCCCTGTTCCCCTTGAGCGCCCCCCCCGCCAACCTGGAGACCGCCCTCGGCGCGATCCTCCAGGTGGCCCCGCGCGTCGAAACCCGGATCATGGTGCGCCTCAGCGCCAAGGTCCACCAGATGGCCTCCAAGCACCTGTGCCAGGTCACCAATATCAGCCGGAGCGGGATGTTCGTCGCCACGAACCTCAACCTGCCGTCCGGATGCGAAGTGACCTTCGAACTGCTGCTTCCGGGACAGCCGATGACCGTGACGGGCGAAGCCAGGGTGGCTCGTCAGACCCTTGGGGCGGGGAACAGGACCAATGGGCTGGGGCTGAGCTTTGTCTCGTTCAAGATGGACGGGCGCGCCCGCCTCGACGCGTTTCTCCATTCCACCGACGGGGTGAAGCGGTAGGATTTTCCCGGGCATCGGGACTCCGCCTTCACGCTCAGAGGGGCTCCATCGGCCCTTCTCGATCCAGGACCCCGCCGGCCATGGCCGCAAAACCTTGCCTTATCCGAAGGGTTCCGGTGATCCGGCGTCGGTCAGATCCGGTCCCCGATGCGGGGGACGGCCAGGACCGCCAGGGAGACCAGGACCACGCCGGCGCCGTTGATGAGGAGGACGACGGGGAGGGGGAGGATGTTGGAGACGAACCCGTTGAGCATGAAGGTCAGCGGCATGACGGCGAAGCAGACGGTGTTGAGGAGGGCGAAGAAGCGCCCCTTGAGGGGGGCGGGCACCGCGTTCTGAAACAGCCCCAGGGCCAGGGCGTTGACCAGCGACAGCCCCGCGCCGAAGGCGAAGACCGCCCCCAGGACGAGCGTCCCGCCCGGCGCGGCGGCCAGCCACAACAGGGCGGCCCCCATGACGACGAGGCCCAGGAAGATCTTGGGATAGACCCGCGTCTGGGACGAGGCCATGCTCAGGGCCGCGGCCATGGCGACGGCCCCCAGGGAGAGGGCCAGCTCCAACAGCGCCACCCAGGTCACGGTGGACTTGAGGATGAACTTGACGATCATGGGGATGAAGAGGATCATGGGGGCGGCGAAAAGGTTGACCGCGCCGAAGACCAGGAGGAGGTGGCGCACCGGGGCGTTGCCCCTCAGGTAGGCGAACCCCTCCCGCATCTCCTCCAGGTAGGGCCGGCGGGCGGCGGAGGCATCCGGGACCAGGGAGGCGCGGATGCGCGCGATGCACCCCAGGGAGACCAGGTAGGAGAGGGCGTTCCAGACGAAGGCGCCCCCCACGCCGAGGGCCGCCAGGAACATGCCGCCGAGGGCCGCCCCCAGGACGCTGGACAATTGGACCGTGGAGGCGTTGACGGCCACGGCCCGGGAGAGGTGGGCGCCGTCGGTCAGGGGCTCCAGGGCGCTGTTGGCGGCGGCCTCGAAGAGGGGGACGAAGACGGAGATGGCGAAACAGAGGAGATAGAGGCGGGGGAGGGTGAGGGCGTCGGCGTAGTACAGCGCCGCCAGGGCGCCCAGGAAGAAAAACCGCCCCGCGTCGGCGGCCATGAGGCAGTGCTTCTTGTTCAGCCGGTCGGCCCAGGTCCCCATGACCGGCCCGAAGAGGACCACGGGGAGCAGGTTGACGGCCATGAGGAGCCCCAGGTGCAGTTTGTTGTGGACGCTGTCGTGGCTCACGACATACCAGGAGAGGGCGATGGTGAAGAACTTGTCCCCCACCGCCGAGGTGAAGCGGCCCAGAAAGAGGAGGCGGAAGTCGCGAAAGACCTTGAGGGGATGATCGGCGAACTTCCGCGCGAAACCGTCCGGCAAATCCCGCCTCCTCTCCACTCCTACGCCGGCCGCTCGTCCACGATGCGGCGGATCTTGCCGGTGCGCCCCACCCGCGGGAGGGTGTCGGGGGGGACGAGGCGGACGCGGAAGAGGGTGCCCTGCGTGGCGATATAGTGGCGGCTGACCTCGTTGCCGAACCAGGCCACGTGCCGTTCAATGGATTCCATCACCTTCGCGGCGAGGGTCGCGTCGCCGCAGGCGGCGCCGTCGCGGCGGGTCTCGATGACGAAGGTGACGACCAGGCGGGTCCCCTCATTCGCCAGGTGGACCTGGAAGACGGTGGAAAGTTCGGGGAACGGCTCGAGGGCCGGGAAGATCTCCTCCACCTCCAACTTGTTGGTGTTGAGGCGGATGAAGTCGCCGCTGCGGGAGAGGAGGCGCAGTTTGCGGGCGGACCGGCCGCAGGGGCACGGCGCGTCCACCCACTCGGCGTGGTCGGCGATGCGGTAGCGGATGAGGGGATGGACCGTCCGCCCCAGGGGGGTGACCAGGACCTCGCGGTCCTCCTCGATCTCGACGAAGCAGAAGTCCCCGAAGACGTGGTGCTCGGTCCCCTCGCAGAAGGGGCACTGGTAGCCGATGGGCCCCACCTCCACGGCCGCGTAGCCGAGGGAGCGGATGGCGTCCGGGCGGAACACCTTCCGAAGGTACTCCCGTCCCGCCGGATTGAGGTGCTCGCCGGCGTAGACGATCATCCGGACGGGGCGGTCCCAGCCGGTCCGCTCGGCCTCCTGCGCCAGGTCCAGCAGGGCCGTCGGGACGCCCAGGAAAACGGTGGCCTCGAGGGTGCGCAGAAAGGCGACGGTTTCTCCGGCCGACTGGTTGTAGGGGAGGGAGAGGATGCGGCAGCCCGTCTCCTCCAACCCCAGGTTGGAGGCCGGGAAGGCGGTCCAGAGGGCCCCCGCGCGCATGAGATTGGCGGTGGTGTCCCGCGGGCCGATGCCGACGGTGCGGAACCCCTGGCCGAAGATGCGGTCGGAAAGGGCGAACTCGTCGGAGGAATAGAAGACATAGCGCAGTTTTCCCGTGGTGCCCCCGGCGGAGAAGAGGTAGCCGTGGTCGCCCCTTTCCGTGAGCATGTCCCACGAGGCCGGGGGACCCGATTCCTCCAAATGGTGTTTCTCCAGCACGGGGAGGCGCGCGAACTCCTCCAGGTTCCGGAGGGGGAGGCGGACGCCGCGGTGGAATCCACGGTAAAAGGGGCTGTCCTGGGCCTTGGCGAGGAGGCGGTTGAGGCGGGCCAGGACCAGGGGGTCGCGCCGGGACGCCGGGAGGTGATCGAGGCCGAAGGCGTCGCGGGGAAGGTCCTCCCGATTGACGAGCCGCACCAGTTGGAGGGGAAGGTGGACCCCGTCGTGGGGGGCCGAGGCGTCCCGCCCCAGTCCCATGGTGCCGGGTCGGCAGAAACGCATCGCCCCCAGCCCCAGGAAATCCTCCACCACCCCCTGCACCAGCGCCTCGGGGGCCGCCACGGCGACGGTGGACATGTAGTAGCGCATCACCCGCAGGTTTCCCTCCAGGATGTCGGGGATGCGGTCCACGGCGTTGACATAGATGGTCCGGTTCAGCGGCGAGGGGATGATGTCTCGTCCCCGGCCCAGGATGACGGTGTGGGAGCCGGTGGTCCCCTCCCACACGCGCGCCGTCCCCTCAAAGGCATGCCACTGCTGCAGCTCCCGCTCCTTCCGGATCTCCACCGCCTCGTCGATGGGGACGCGGCAGGACGGGTAGCGGCGGGCCCCGTCCTCGAGGGCCTCGAAGAGGAGCTGTGCGAAGTCCCCGCCGTCCCCCTCGACGAAGATGTTCTGACAGGAGGTGCAGGCCCGCTGTTCCCACAGGATGATGTCCAGGGCGAACCCGCGGGCCGCCTCCCGCCGCTCGTCCTCCGTCAGGCCGTCGAGGACCACCCCGAAGGAGATCTTGGGGCCGAAGTCGATCAGTTGGGTGTGGGCGGGGAGGTCCTTCTTGTACTCCGCCACCGACTCCTCGCCGCCGAAAAGGAGGAGGCCGTCGAAGGCCGTCTTGGCCAGCCGCTCCACCCCGGCGTTGGAGCGGCTCCAGTAGGTGAGCGCCTGATAGGGGGCGACGGCCCCGTCGGGGTCGGCCTCCTCCAGGGCCTGGAAGAACAGCGACGGGAACTCCAGGTCCTGGCGCGAGCACTTGAGGATGTTGACGTTCTTCGTGGCGAGGCCGTAGAGGAGCGAGTCCACCGATCCCAGGAAGACGTTGCCCGCCGCGATGTGGCACACCACCCCCATGGGGATGGCCCGCTGGAGCGTCCCGTGACGCGCGTGGACGAAGTGGTCCAGGGCGCGGGGGTCGCCCAGGCACCGGAGCCGCTGGAGGAGGAAGTCGGCCCCCGTCATGACCCGAAATAGCGCCATGGCCTGCTCCACCATGGCGGGGGAGTAGTTGGCCACCTCCGGCATCCGCTCCATGATTGTTTTATGGTACGGCCCCCCGGGGTCGGCCATCAGGCGTCCGGCGCGCTCCACCACCCCCAGGATGTCGTCCAGGGGGACCCGCTGAAAGGCCCGGGCCCGCTCGGTGAGGGCCACGCGGTCGAAGGCGCGGGCGGCGGCCTCGGGGGGGAGGTCGAGGGGCAGTTCCCGCCGTTCGCCGAAAAGGATGTGGGTGAAGAGGGGAGCGGTCATGCGCGCGCCCCCCGGTCCAGGATCTCCTGCGCGGCGATGGCGCACCCCTTGTGCTTGTGGGTCCCGCCCCGCCGGATGGAGGCCAGGTAGACGCCCTCAAGGCCGCAGGGGCACCCCTCCTTCAGGACGGCGAGGTCGGTGGAGAGGATGGAGAGGTTGGGTTGGGCGGTGTTGTAGGGGGTGAACAGTTGAAGCAGACCCTCCTCCCCCCGGTCCAGGGGCTTCAAGGTGAGGGGCTCCGCCGTCTGGAGGCGCCCGAAGGCGGGGACATGATGGTGGCCCGCGCGGCAGGAGCCGTAGGGGATGCCGTGCTCGGCCATGCCGAAGACGTCGCGGATGTTGGCGGCGGGGAGGCCGATGGCCTCCTCGGCGTAACGGGCGAACTCGATCTGGGTCATCGGGGTCCCGGCGTGGTTTTTCCATCCGCCGCCGGCGACGATGAAGGAATCGGGGTGGACCCTGAGGTCCGGCTTCAGCCGGCGGACCTGCTCCATCATGCTGTGCATGAAGGCGGGGAACCCGAGGAGGCGGACGGGCCCCTCGGGCGCAAGGTCGATGAGGAGGCGCGCCGCCGCTTGCGCGTCGAAGGCGTATTCCCCCTTTTGCCCGTCCCACGGGATGAGCCAGTGCTCGCTCCGCGTGGGGGCCAGCCCCTGGATCTGCGCGTCGCTCCAGCTGGTCCCCACCTCCGCGGCGTGGCGGCGGTCGTAACCGAAAATGAGGTAATGGGCGGGGGTGGGGGAGACGAACCCCAGGTCGTCGAAGACGACACGGGCAAGGGCCTCCAGGCGCCCGAGCGACCCGGCGTCGAAGAGCAGTTGGGTCTTCTGTCCCGCCGTCCCGGAACTGGTGAGGGTGAGGACGATGTCGCCCTCGGCGGCGGTGCGGAAGCCGTGGAGCTTGAGGGTCCCCACGAACAGGGGGGGGATGCGGAAGCAATCGTCGTAGGTCTTCAGGCCGGCGGGGCCGAACCCGGCGCGTTCGCCGAGGCGGCGCAGGTAGGGCTGGCGCTCGTGGTGGTAGGCGTAGCTTTCGCGCATGGCCTCCAGGAACAGAGCGTCCCGCGCGGGGGAGGGCTCGAAAGCCCTGGGGAGGGCGCACAGGCGGTCGATGGCGTCAAACATGGGACTCTCCTTCCGGCTCCCGGGTGGGGTCGCAGGACCGGACATAGGCCTTGAGGGCCTGGCCGGTCTCGGAGTGGATGCGGATGGCCTCGTAGTCGATGGGGACGTTGTTGAGGTATTGCAGGAGGAGGCGGTCCCCCTGCGCGGGATCGGGCAGGACCCCCGAGAAGAAGAATCCCATCGCCTCGGCCTCCGCCGCCGCCCGGGGAGCGGCGGGATGGATCAGGGGGAGCGAGAGGCCGATGAAATCGACGCGCTTGAGGCAGAGGTCGCGCAGGACGTGGCGGAGGTGGGAGGCCCAGCCGGCCCCGATGGTCCCCACCGTCAGGTCGCAGGCGTTGAAGACCGGATGGAGGGTGATGACCATCTTCCCGCTCCCCGGCGCCCCCTCCCCGGGACCGCCGCTCCCGCCTTCGGGAAGGGGGAGTTTCATCGCGGCGTAAAGGCGCGCCACCATCTCCCGGTGCCGCGGAGGGATGAACAGGGGTCCCGGGTGGGGCGCCGCCTCCATGCGCCCCGCCATCATCAGCGAGAGGCGTTGGGCCGGGGCGTCGTCGATCTTCTTGAATGCCATCCCGCTCATGGCGCCGAGGCGGAGGGCGCAGTCGGTGAATCCCATCTTCGCCGCCGCCTTTTGCGAATAGACATGCGGGGTCACCGACTGCACATAGACCATCCCCAACCCCCGCCGCTTCCCCTCGTCCAGCAGGAAGGCGGTGAGGCGGTCCAGGGCCCCCTGGCCGCGGAACTCCGGCTTGACGAAGGCCGCGCCCACCTCCGCCACCCGGGAACTGGCCGTGGGGAGTTCGAGGGCCGCGTGTCCCATGAGGCGGCCGTCGGCGGCCACCGCCACCGCGGAGACCAGTTCGCCGCTTTGATTCATCGCCACCAGCCGTTCGGGGTAGTAGAAGTGGGGGTTGATGTAGGAGTAGCCGTAACTTTTATAGGCGATGACGGAGATCCCGACCGCCTCGGCGGGGTGCATGAGGCGGACGGAGAAGGGGACCGGCTCGACCGGGGTCTCGGCGGCGGGGGGAGGGGCGTAGGGGGTCAGGTCCTCTTCCGGGGCCCGGTCGGCGGCGTCCTCGCGGTGGAGGTACTTCACCAGCCGCAGTTCCTTCCCGTCGGGCCCCAGGTTGGCGAAGGAGACCTCATCCATGAACCGGTTGAGGAGGAGGAACCCCAGGCCGCCCCCCGGGGCGCCCGGGGCGGCCCGGCCGGGGTCGAAGGGGACGCCCCGGTCGTGGATGACGCACCGCAATCCCGTGGGCACGCGCTCGAGGATGAGGTCGAAGGAGGCCTTCTCCCCCGGTTCGAAGGCGTGGGCGATCACATTGGAGACGGCCTCCTCGATGGCCAGTTCAATGTGATTGCGTTCCCGGGGCGCAAAGCCCATCCGCTCCGCCACGGAAGCCGCCAGGGCCTGGACGGGGGGCAGGAGGCCGAGCGAATTGGGAAGGGTGATCCGAACCGCGTCACCGACGAGCATGGGGGTCTCCTTTGGGGTGGGGGGCGGCGCTCATCCGGAGGCCTTTCCCGGACGCCGGGCCTTGAAGAGGATCATGACATTGCCTTCTTCCGTATCCGGTTCGTAGTTCACCTCGTCCATGAAGGCGTGGACCAGGTGGAGGCCGATGCCGCCCACCGGCTGGCCGGCCGAGGCGCGCCCGTCGTACCGCGACCGTTCGCGCCGGAAGTCGAAGGGGCGCCCGTGGTCGGTGACGCGCACCGTCATCCCCCCTTCGCCGGAGATGAACCGCACCTGGAAGGTCTCCTCCGAGCCGGGGCCGTAGGCGTGGCGCAGGACATTGACCACCACCTCCTCCACCGCCACGGCGATGCGCCCGGCCTCCGCCTCGTCGAATCCGGCCTCCCGCGCCGTCGCCCGGGTCCAGTCCAGGACCCGCGGCAGGACCTCCATGCGTGCGGGGAGGTCCAGCCGGGCCGATTCCGGGCAACCGGCCGGGCGGGCCTCATCGGCGGCCCCGGGCGGGCGCCGCAGGACGAGGAGGGTGATGTCGTCGTACTGCTCCCGCTCCCCGCTGAAGGCGTCCACCGCCTCCAGCACCCGCTTCGCGATCGCCTCGGCGGAGGCGCCGGCGGCCGGGGCCGCGGCTTGAAGGAGACGCTGTTCCCCGAACATGGCGTCGGAGGCGTCCATGGCTTCGGTGACGCCGTCGGTGGTGAAAACCGCCGCCTCCCCGGGGGCCAGCCGGAACTCGTCGGTGTGGTAGCGCGAGCCGGGGAGGGCGGCCAGGGGCAATTCGGGTTCCATGGCGGGACAATGGGCCGTGCCGTCGGGGCGGAGCACCACCGGCGGCGGGTGGCCCGCGCCGGCGAGGCGGAGGAGCCCCGACGCGGGGTCGTATTCCCCGTAGATGAGGGTGACGAACATGGAGGAGGCGTTGTCCTCGGCCAGGGCGTGGTTGGCCCGGCGCAGCACCTCGGCGGGGGTCAGCCCCCGTCCGGCCAGGGTGCGCACCAGCATGCGCGCCATGGCCATGAAGAAGGCCGACGGCGCCCCCTTGCCCGAGACGTCGCCCACCACCACGGCGATCCGGCCCCCCCCGAGGCGGAAGCAGTCGAAGAAATCGCCGGCCACCTCCCGGGCGGGGCGCATCAGGCCGTAGAGGTCCACCCGCCCGGCCAACTCCGGGAAAGGGGGGAAAATGCGGGGGAGGATGCCCTGCTGGATCTCCGAGGCGATGCGCAGTTCCTGCCGGTAGCGCTCCTTCTGGGAGGTGGCGCTTCTGACCGCCTCGATGTGCTCGGCGATGGCCTTCCCCATGAGGTTGAACGAGCGGGAGAGGCGCCGGATCTCCCGCGGGCCGGTTCCCTCCTCCAGGTCCCCCGCGAACTCGCCGCGGGCGTACCGCTCCGACTGCCCCACCAGGGCCGTGAGGGGGGTGGAGAAGGTGGAGGCGAGGAAGGGGATGGCGGCCGCCATCAGCGCCGCGGCCAGGAGGGCCAACAGCGCCAGCCGCCCCCGGAGATCGACCAGGGGCCGCAGCACCTCTTCTTCGGGGTAAAGGACCGCCAGGGTCCACCCCGCGGAGGGGATCCCGCGGGTGACGAGCCACGAGGTCCCGCTCCGGAAGGGGTCTTCCACCCGCCGCAGGTCGGGGTCGGGGTCCCGGATCAGGGCCGCCAGGACCTCCCAAGGCGACCCGGCGGAGCGGCCGGCCAGGTCCCACAGGGAACCCTCCGAGAGACCGCCGAGGCGATGGCTCCCGACCATCCGGCCCGTGGGGGTGACGATGAAGGCGAAGCCGTTCCCCCCCACCGTCAGGCGCCGGACCTTCCCGACCAGGGTCTCGATGGGGATGTCCACCGTCACCACCCCCGCCACGCTTCCCCCCCGATGGACGGGATGGGAATAGGTGGTCATCAGGATGTCGCCGCCCCCCTCGTCGAAGTAGGGCTCGCTCCAGGCCCCCGCTCCGGTGCGGACGGGTTCGGTGTACCAGGGGCGGCGGGTGTAGTCGTAGGCGGGGTCGGCCAGGTCGCGCGCCGCGACGCCGCCGGCCGTCCGGAAACGGTACGGAGCAAGGGGGCCGGTGCGGGCGATACCGGGCACGCAGGCCAGGGCCGAGCCGAAGAGGGCGGGGTTGTTCTCCAGGGTCTGCGCGAGGAGGGCCCCGCCGGCGGCGGGGTCCGTGAAGTCCATGAGCGCGGCGGAGGCGGCGAGCTCCTGCGCCACCGACCGGGAGGACTCGAAGAGGGCGTCGAACTCGCGGGCGTGGGTCTGCGCCAGGTGCGCGGTGGCCTGGTTGATCTGCGCGAGCACCGCCTCCCGGCTGACGGCGTAGCCGCCCCAGACCAGGGCCCCCAGCAGGACCAGCAGGGCCGGGATGAGGGTGGCCAGCAGGCGCGCCCGGATGCTCAAGGCGTCGCGGGGCCGGCTCCCGCGGCCCGGCGGAAAAGCGGCGTCGAAGGTCCCGAACGGCTCACGGCTCCAAGTCCGGCAGGCCCGCCACAACCGGCAGGATGGTGAGGAACCCCGCCACCTCCAGGACCTCCCTCACGGGGTCCGGAAGCCCCGCCAGGGCCATGCCTCCGCCGCCCGCCTGGACCGCTTTCAGGGCGGAGAGAAAGACCCGCAGGCCCGCGCTGGAGAGATAGGGGGCTCCGGCCAGATCCAGCGCCAGCCACATCCGGCCGGCCCTGATGGCGTCCTGCAGCGCCGCGTCCAACCGCGGCGCGGTGGTGGCGTCGATGCGCCCCGAAACCGTGATGACGGTCCATTTTCCCCGGGTCGAGTCGGTCAAGTCCATGGGGCCTCCCTGAAGGCACGGTGTTCCCCACCATTGTAAAGGGCTTCGGGGGGAAATTCAAGGATGGAAGGCGGACAACAAGCCCCGGGGCAACGGGCAGGCGGGGGATTGCCTTCCTGCGCGGCTTCCGGGGCCGATGGGGGCGGGCGGGCCGCCGTTCGCTCCGCTCTGCGCCGGCGTGCTCCGCGGACCCCTTGGCGCGCGGGGGGGCGTTGCGGCCGGCGGATTCAGATCTCCGCTTCCCTCAAGACCTTCGCCGCCTCCTCGGGGGAGGTGGGGTTGATGTAAAACCCCGTACCCCACTCGAACCCCGCCATGCGGGTGAGGCGGGGGATGATCTCGATATGCCAGTGGAAGTCCCACGGGAGGGTCTGCCAATAGCCGGGGCGATGGGGCTGGAGGGCGATGCTGGGGGCGATGTGGAAGACGAAGTTGTAGGGCGGGTCGTTGAGGGCGGCGCGCAGGCGGGCGAAGGCGTCCTTCAGCGTCCGCGCCAGCGACCGGAGCAGGGGGCCCTCGCAGCCGAGGAGGTCGTGGGCGTGGCGGCGGGGGGCGATGAACAATTCGAAGGGAAAGCGGCTGGCGTAGGGGGTCAGGGTGACGAAATCGTCGCCCGCCGCCACCACCCGGTCACCCCGCTCGAGCTCCTCGCGGAGGATGTCGCACACGAGACACCGCTCCTTGGCCAGATAGTGGGTCCTCATGGAATCGAGCTCGATGGCCACGGTGCGGGGGGTGATGGGGGTGGCGATGAGCTGGCTGTGGGGATGGGAGAGGGAGGCCCCCGCCGCGGCGCCGTGGTTTTTAAAGAGGAGGACATAGCGGAACCGCTGGTCGCCGGAGAGGTCGCGGACGCGGGCCTGGTAGGTCTGGAGGATCCGCTCGATGTGCTCGACCGGGTGGTCGGGAAAGGCCGTGTCGTGGGCGGGGCTCTCGATGATCACCTCGTGGGCGCCGATGCCCGCCATGCGGTCGTAGGTGCCCACTCCGGTCCGGTCCAGGTCCCCCTCGATGCGCAGGGCGGGGAACTTGTTGGGGACGACGCGGACGCTCCATCCCGGCTGGTTGGGGAAGGTTTCTCCCCGCACGGCGTAGATCTCGGGCGGGGTGGTGGCCTCGTGGAGCGGGCAGAAGGGGCAGAACGCCTCCCGCTCCAGGGGAGCCGGGGGGAGGAACTCCAGGGGCCGCTGCCCCCGCTCGGGGGCGATGATCACCCACCGCTTCTGGATGGGGTCGTGGCGGAGATCAGACATGGCGCTCCCCCCGGCATCGGACCCACAGGCGGACGGCGGACCCGGTGAACATGGGGAGAATGACGACCCCCTGCTGGATCCGCTCGAAGCCGTCCTCGCTGAGCGAGACGGTGCGCAGGGGGAAGACGCGCAGGGGGACGGCCGGAGGGCCCCAGGAGAGCTCCATGACGACCCCGTGCACGGTGTCCACCACCTCCAACCCCTCCGCCTCGGCGGCCAGGGGGGCGTCGAGCGGGTATTCGCGCGGCGCGCCGGGGAGTCGCAGGAATCCCCCCGCCGGACTGGCCCCCATTTCCACCGACCAGACGGAGGAGGGGGCCTCGTTCCATTCCACCCCGGCCGAGAGGCGGTCGCCGTCGAGGGTGAGCGTCTTGGTCAGCGTCCAGCCGTCGCGCACGCTGCGGGCGGTCAGCGTCCGGCCCGCCGCCTCCACCGCCGCCTGCTCGTCGAACCATTTCCATACATCCAGGTCGGCGGCCTCGTTGAGCGACCCGGGGATGCGGGAGAACTGGTGGACGATGAGCCCCTTGCGCGGGTGGGGGTCCTCCCGGACGTCCTCCTCGAACTCCCCGGGGATGGCGTGGGCCATGTCGTGGATGGAGGCGTGCTCCCCGCCGGCGGCTTCCTGGGCCAGGTCGTGGTAGAGCTCGACGCGACGGCGGAAGGTGCCGAGCAGGTTGAGCGGCGGGGTGCGGGTGTCCAGCTCCTCGATGATGCCGCCGAAGGCGGGGCTGAAGAAGACCTGCACCTCCCCGGTCCGGGCGCGCCAGCCGCAGGAGGTCCACTCCCAGCCGGCCGGGGGGAGGGCCGCCTCGGCCCGGATGATCTGCGAGAAGATCTCCCGTTTGAGGAAGGGGAGGTAGAGGCCGCCGAAGATGCCGTGCCAGTAGGCGCAGTTGCACTGCGATTTCAACAGGTTGACGTAGCCGGGGTCCTCGGGGGCCAGGGCGTTGGAGGCCAGGATCATCCGGCGGTACATCCAGCGGGACTCCTCGTATTTGTCGAAGAACATCCGCCAGTACCCGCCGCGGACGAAGGGCTTGATCCGGCCGGCGTCGGGGCGCCGCTTGGCCTCCTCCATCAGGTCGTGGTAGGCGCGGCCGGCCCCGGCGGGGAGGGACCATTCGCCGAGCTCGACGTAGGAAAGGGTCGGCATGTGGAGGACGCCCCGGCTGGGGTGCCGGGCCAGCGCCTCGCTCACCGTGACGGTGCGGATCCATTCGGCCTTCTCCAGATGCTCGAAGAACCGCTCCAGCCACCCCTGTCCGAAGACCCAGTCCCAGGTCTTGGGCCAGGTGCCGAACTTTTCGCCGTCGTCCACCATCGTCAGGAGGAGCCCGGGGCGCGCTTCGGCCCGCTCCCGCAGGTGGGCGAAGACCTCCTCGACGGGGGCGAAGGGGATGAGATAGCGGAGCTTTTCGCTGATGGGGAACACCTCCACCTCGTGGTCCAGGTGGTCGGTGGTGAAGTGGCCGTGCACCTCGTCGGGCATCTTGCCGGAGGCGAAGAAGTGGCTGTCGTCCACGAAGACGGCCCGGATGCCGGCCGGGGCCAGGACGGCGGGCAGTTGCGGCTCCCAGACGCGCTCGGTGAGCCAGAGCGCACAGGGGCGCCGTCCGAAGGTCCCCTCCAGCGTGCGGTTCATCAGGTCCAGCTGCTCCCGCTGGTCGCGCTCGGGCAGGACCGCCAGGATGGGCTCATAGTAGCCGCCGCCCACCATCTCCACCTGTCCGCGGTCCACGAGGCCCTTGAGGAGGTGGATGAATTCAGGGTGGTGGTCGAATATCCAATCGAAGAGGCACCCGGAGAAATGGGCCGAGCACTTCACCGCGGGATGGCCCGCGAGCGTCTCGAAAAAGGGAAGGTAGGACTTTTGGTACGCCTTTTCGAAGACGAACCCGAAGTTGCCGACGGGCTGGTGGCAGTGCACACCGAACAGGAAGTTCACACGCTCCATGCGCTCTCCTCGACTTTCTTGGATCATGGAATATACCGCAAAGCGCCCGCGATGGCAAGATGACCGCCCCATGGCCGGGCGGGGGGGCGAAGGCGGGATGCGCCCGGCCGGCCCGGCCCGCGGGACCCGCTGGACCGCCTTCCGCCGGCGGTTTTTGATACAATGGTGGCCTATGATCGAAATGGTCACCTTCCACGGTGACATCAACGAGGAGTACGAGTTTTTCACGACCGTCTCCGGTCCGGAGATCCATCGGCGGTACTACATGAAGGAGGACCAGCGGGGCCTCCATTTCTTCTCGCAGGCGAACGAGGTGGTGATCACCGCCGAGGGGCTCTACTACAACTGCACCGGCGGCCAGGTCTCGGAGTACATGTTCGGGGCCACCCTGCCCCTGCAGGACATCCTCACGGAGGACGTCCTCAACCGCCTCATCATGTTCGGGGCCTACGAGGACCCCAAAACGCACGAACTCTACTTCACCAGCAAGGTGGCGGGATCCCTCAATTACGAGACCATCTTCCTCAACGGCAACGCCACCAGCAACTATTTTTTCTTCGTGGCCGACCCCCGGCGGACCCTCTCCGTGATCGAACAGCAGGAACGGACGCTGAAATCGCTGGGGAAGTTCCTCAAACGGACCGAGATGATCGGCCGGGGCGAGGACACCCGCCTGATGGAGGAGTTCCGGGTCCACCTGGGGGAGGGGCGCAGCGACATCATCCTCGTCCGGATCGGCAACAAGATCGTGAGCCGGCTTTACGAGGACCTCCGGCGCCATTACCGGGAGAACCGGCGCCTTCCCGACGACATCCCGGGGGAGGAGCGGCTGGACCCCTACCAGAAGGAGCGGCTCCGCATCGACATCATTTACCAGGACCCGGCCAACCGCTCCATCATCCGGGAGTACAAGTCGCTGCTGGCCCAGCACCGGGGCAAGGACCTCCCCCCGTCCATCCGGGCCCGCCTCCAAAGACTGCGCACCCTTTCCATCAAGCAGAACATCCCCCCCACCGTCTTCGACACCCTCGAGCAGATCATCTTCCAGGGGAAGAAGGCCCTCGAGCAGGTGAACGAGCCGGAGTACATCACCTCCTCGCGGCAGATCCTGGAGGGGTTCCTCCTCGAGTCGGGCCCCTTCACGCACGAGATCTCCAAGGACGAACTGATCTGCATCCTCTTCAACAAGCAGAAGGCCGTGGCCGAGCGCGACAACACCTTCGAGGAGATCCTCCTGGACGTGGGGCGGCTCATCGACGAGAAGGTCTCCCAGAGCGAGGACTTCCAACTGCTGGAGGCCTTCGGGGCGATGGTCACCTACCTGGACCGGTTCGACTCCACCGCCTCCTTCATCAACAAACTGGCCTTCATGGACAACGTGGAGATGGAGGAGAGCAACGTCCGCTCCCTCCTCAACAACGGCCGCATCTTCGAGGAATTGGAGGCCGGGCTTTTCGACCGCCTCTTTTTCCGCCCCCTGCGCCTCAACCCGTACCTGCCCTCCTACGGCGCCAAGAAGCTGGAGGCCCTCTCCACGGGCCTGACCAACATCGCCAACAACGTCGCCACCATCCAGGACATCTGCTTCGTCATCAACGAGATCAACCGGGAGGAGGAGGCCTTCCTCACCCTCCATTCGCTGGCCAAGGAGCGGCTCAAGCACTTCTACGTGGACCTCAACACCCTCGAGGGGAAGGTGGCCTTCCAGCGCGAGATCCAGAGGGAGATGAAGAAGGGGGCGAGCCAGGTCGTCTTCGAGGAGGAGGTCTTCCAGGAGGTCCTGCGGAAGATCCAGCTGGAGTCGTTCTACGTCAGCCAGATCCTCCCCGTGGTCCTGGAGAGCCTGGACACGCGCCTGCGGGAGGACTTCCTCCGCAACAGCGGCCTGGACCGCTTCCTGGTGGAGGAGCTGGAGCAGGAGTACTTCCTGATGGAAAATCTGGATTCCTCCCTCCTTGCCGCGCTCCAGGCCGCCCCGGCCGCGTGAAGCCTGCCGGAAGGCCGGAAGGCCGGAAGGCCGGAAGGCAGAAGCCATCCCCTTGGATAGACCGATTCCTACGCATCATCGGCGGGGTGGGCGTCCTCCTGGCCGCGGCGTTCGCTGCCGCGGAGACCCCCCAACAGGCCGACGCCCGGGGGCTGAAGCTGGTGGTCGAACAGCGGTGGGAGGAGGCCCTGTCATTGTACGACGAGGCCGTGAAGGCCCATCCGGGCCATGCCCCACTCCTGCGCAACCTGGCCAACGTCTGCGTGGTGGAGAAGAAACACGGCCGGGCGATCGACGCCCTCCAGGGGGCCGTCGCGCTGGAGCCGTCCCACGAGGGGTCGTGGAAGCTCCTGCGGGAACTGCTCCTCTCGGGGGGAAGGGAGGGGGAGTGGGTGGGGTGGGCCGCGCGGTGGAACCGGGCCGCGAAGTCGGAGGAGTCCTTCCGCGCCCTGGCCGGGGCCCACTGGCGGGCGGGCCGCCGCTCGCAGGCCCTCGCCCTCATCCGGTCGCGCCCCCCCCTGCGCGCCTCGCTGGAGGGGGCCCCGCTCCCCGCCCCCTCCGCCTCCATTCGGGAACTGGTCCTCCTCGTCACCCTGGACACCTTCCGGGACGACCTCATCGACCCCGCCGTCACCCCGGCCCTCCACCGGCTGGCCCGGGAGGGGCACCGCTTTCGCGACTGCACGGCCGTGTCCCCCATCACCCTTCCGGCCCACGCCTCGATCATGACGGGGCTCTATCCCAACCGCACGGGGGTGAGGGACAACTCCATCCACCGCCTGCCTCCCCAGGCCGAAACCCTGGCGGAGGCCTTCAAGGCGCGGGGGTGGGCCACGGGGGCTTTCGTCTCCGCCTACATCCTGGACCGCCGGTTCGGCCTCGACCAGGGGTTCGACGCCTACGGCGACCGGTTCGCCCCCATGGAGGCCGGGGGGCGGTTTCCCGAGAGCCGGCGGGCGGAGGAGACCCTGGGCGAGGCGGCGGCATGGCTGGCCGGCCTGAAGGGCGATCGGGCCTTCCTCTGGGTCCACCTCTACGATACCCACGCTCCCTACGATCCCCCCTTTCCCTTCAGCGAGGCGTGGCCCGAGCGTCCCTACCGGGGGGAGGCGGCCTACCTCGACCACACCCTGGGGCGATTCTTCGATGTCCTGCGCGGTTCGCCTCTCTGGAAGGGCGCCACGGTGATCGTGGTGGGGGACCACGGGGAATCCCTCGGGGAGCACGGGGAGGCCACCCATGGGTTTCTCCTCTACCAATCCACCCTCCATGTGTCTCTCATCGTGCGCCTGCCTGGGCAGGGGAGGGGAGAGGCGCATGCTGTTCCCGTCTCCCAGGTGGACCTTTTTTCAACGCTTCTAGGGCGCCTTGGAGCAGAAACGCCAGAAAACGACGGCGTACCGCTTTTCACCGCAAAACCCGGCCGCACCCTTTTTTCCGAAACCCAGATCCCCCTTCCATTCCGGTGGTCGGACCTCTACCGGGCCCGCCACCGGGCGGTGGTCTACACCGGACCTCCCGCGAACCGCTGGCACGATTTGGAAACGGATCCGCATGAACTTGAACCGCTATCCTCGCAGGAATCAGCCCGGCCGGCCGGCCGGGGACTCGCGAAGTTGCTGGAGGCCTATCGGGCCGCCGTTCCCCGGTGGAGCGGCGTAAGCACCGATGCCGCCCTCGACGAAGAGGCCTTGGCGCGGCTCCGTTCCCTCGGGTATGTCCATGCGCTGTCCGCCGGCCTCACGGCTCCCTCCACGGGTCTGCCCGATCCCGAGCAGAAGATGGGCGCCCTGGCCCTTTACCAGCGCGCTCTGGAGGCCGAGGAGAAAGGGGAGATGAATGCGCTGGCGGCCCGGGCCCGCGAGCTGGCGGAAAAGGAGCGCGACAACCCCGCCCTGCTGGCCTTCAGCGCCGAATGGCTAAACCGGGCGGGCGACGTGAAAGAGGCGGCCCGCCGGGTGGACCAGGCCCTGGCCATCGACCCGCGCTACGCCCAGGCCCTCTTCTACCGGGGCTATCTGCGGGAGGCGAAGGGCGACCGGAAGGGGGCTGCGGCCGACTACGCGGCCGCCTTGGCCGAGCACCCCGGGCACTTCCTCGCGCGCTACAACCTCTCGCGCCTGCTCCTGATGGGAGGGGAGTGGGCCCGGGCCGAGGCCGAGATCGAAGCGATCCTGGATCGCCTGCCCAACCACGCCTACACCCTCAACAATCTGGCCTTCCTGAAGATGAAGCGGGACGGCGACTGCGCCGGAGCGCTGGAGCTGGCCCTAAAAGCGAACAATCTCAAGCCCGGCGACGCGGTGCTGAAGGAGAGTTTGGAGTCGATCAATAAAGCCTGTCAGAAGAATTAGCGGAGAAATTGTCCTATGTCCATGGCCCTTTGTCCTTGGTCAAGGATCGTTCGTCGTTCCTCGTGCTTAAGTTCGTCGTTAACGGTGTTGTCCCTGGTCCGTTGTCCTTGGACTTGGAATCGAGAGAGTCATCAGACTGACCAGATGGACTAGATGGACAGTCCTATTTTCCCGGTCGGAACTCCACAAGTTTCATGTCGCACTCGGACACGGTGCCGTGGTGGCCGAACTGGTAGCGGATGATGCCGATGCCCTCGGCGTATTCGACGAATTCGTGGGAACCCAGGCAGCGATAGGTCACCAAGACCGTTTTATAGGGTTTTTCGGGATCTACGCCCTTGATGCCGGTCAATTTCTTCTCGGCGATTTCTTCGACATTCCAGCGGTACATGGAATCATCCCGGGGGTATTCCTCGTCGTCGCCCCAATGCGTCCCCTCGCTCAGCGGGATCGGCAAATCCGGGTGATCGACGGAAATGAGCGACGACAAGCGTTTCGCATCCCCTCCGGATGCCTTCAGGATGTCTCCACAGCCTACAGATGATGCGGCGTTGTAGTACCCTCCCCCGTTCCAGAGGAGAACCCGCGCGGACGGCTCCTTGCCCTCCATGTACCAAACCATATCATCGGGATGGCCCTTGAGACAGGCCGCTAGGACGCCGTCGGCCTCGACCGTCGCGGTCACCTCCATCATCCAGAAGACGACCCGGTTCTTGACCTCGGTTCCGACCTGCCACTCTACCGGTCCCCGAAAAGCCCAAGTCGTCCCCTTGGCCAGGGGAAAGAACGATGATGGCGGAACGGTCTTCGGAGCGTCAGCCGCCCAAGCCAAGCATGAGGCCGATAATAGTAAACTCAGCGGGAAGAATGTCTTGTGCGTCATGCCTGGCCCTCTTTTTTGCCGGCTGTCCCGTCGGTCGGGTGGGGGAGCCTTCCGGCTTTCCCGCCTTCGGCCTTCCGGCGATCCAGTTCGCTAGAACTGGATCCTCATCCCGATCTGGAACTGCCGCGGCTCGCCCGCCACGCGCGGGTCTCCGAAGTCCTCGCGCAGGGTCTTTTCCCCGGTCGCGCGGTCGGTGGTGTAGTAGGTGAACAGGTCGGTGGTGCGGTTGGAGGCGTTGAAGGCGTTGAAGACGTCCGCCATCACCTGCAGTTCCATCCCCCGGAAGGTGAACCCCTTGGCCAGCCGCAGGTCCACCGTGCGGTAGGAGGGCTGGCGGAAGGAGTTGCGCGCGAAGTGGATCCCCTCATACCTGGCCCGGTCGGTGTAGTAGCCGTCGCCGTTTTCGTCGGAGTCCGACAGGGCGGTGTAGGGCATGCCGGACTGGACGAGGACGAGGCCGGAGAAGACGAACCGCGCCGGGAGGGACCAGGTGAACCCGGCCACCCCCTTGTGGCGGACGTCGAAGGCGGAGGGGCCCCAATTGTCGTCCAGGCGGTATTGGTCCTCGGCGAAGTCACTGGAAGTGGAGACGCTCCGCTCGTTGGAATCGTTGTCCTCGCTCTTGGAGTAGGTGTAGGAGGCGGTCAACTGGAGGGGGCCCCGGCGGTAGCGGGTGGAGAGGACCAGGGAGCGGTACTTGCCCTCGGCGTCGGAGAGGAACTCCACGATCCGGCCGAAGGCGGGATTGGGGCGGTTGCCGGTGCTGTAGATGAAGGAGCCGTCGGGATTGACGCCGATGATGTTCAGGTTGGCGTCCCGCTTGCGCTCCAGGCGGGAAAACCTGCCGTACGACCCCTCGAGGGCCACCGTCCACCCCGGGGTCACCTCCCGCTCATAGCCCAGAAAGGAGCGCTCCACGCGGGGCTGGCGGAAATCATCGCTGAAGACGTAGATGTCGGGGGTCAGGCCCGCCAGGCCGGAGGCGTCGTCGAGCCGGTCGGGGAAGTCGGGCATGGCCGGATTCGACGGGGTGAGGCGGACGCGGATGATGTTGACGCCGTTGAAGAGAAAGGCGTTCGACAGCAGGAGGGCCGGGGTGGTGTTGTGGAAGACGCCCCATCCGCCGCGCAGGACCCCCCGGCCGTCGTTGCCGGGGTCGAAGGCGAATCCCAGGCGCGGGGCCCAGTTGTCGTCATCCGGCACCAGGCCGGTGCGCGGCTCGGCGGGGTTGACCTGCGGGGCGCGGGGGTTGTCCTGCCGCTCGTACCTCAGGCCCGCCTTGAGGGTGAGGTTGGGAAGGGCGCGCCATTCGTCCTGGAGGTAGGCGTTGAGGGTGCGGATGTCGAAGGAGACCGATCCCCCCGTGTCGGAGAAGGCCTGCTGGTAATCGCGGATCTTGCCCGAGAAAAAGTCGTCCCAGGAGGCGAAGCGGTAGGAGCCGCCCGCGTACCGGAAGAAGGTGTTGTCGTACGAGGAGCGCGAGAGGTCCACCCCGGCGCGGAAAAGATGGCTGCCCCGGAACCAGGTCAGGTTGTCAATGAGCTGGAGGCGGCGCTCGGCGGTGTCGTTGGGGAGGTAGTTCTTCTGTCCGAACGAGGCGTCGTAGTTGCCGATGATCACCTCCGGGATGGCGGTGGTGTTGGCCTCCCGGGGGCGGTCTTCGTCGGACCACTGGACGATGAGCTCGTTGGAGAGGCTGTCGGTCAGGATGGAGGTGAGGGAGGCGGCCCAGACGCTGAACCGGTCCGCCTCCGAGCCGTTGTTGCTCCATCCGGTGGAGGTGTAGGAATCGGAGAGGTTGAGCCCCTCGTTGTCGGAGCCGTTGTGTCGTAGGGTGAAATGATGGCCGATGGAGGGGGACCAGTCCAGTTTGGCCAGGAGGGCCGTCTCGTCGTTGGTCTGGGTGATCTCGCCGGTCTCCCGGTCGAGGTCGATGAACTGCTCCAGGTAGGCCCGGTTTTGCGGGTCCTCCAAAGCCCCGGTGGGGTCGTTGAACTCGCGCCAGGTGGGGTTGGCCAGGTCCTGCACGTCCACCGCGACGAAGTAGTGGAGCCGGTCGGCGGCCAGCGGGCCCCCCGCGGCCGCTCCGAACTGGTCCTGGCGGAAGGTGGTGGGATCGTTGCCGTTGGCGTCGGTCCCCACGAAATCCTCGTCGCGGTGGAACCAGAAGATCTCGCCGGCGAAGGCGTTGGAACCGCTGCGGGTGATGGCGTTGATGACGCCGCCCGCCGACCCGAATTGGGCGCTGGTGGTGTCCCGCACGACCTGGAAGGTCTCGATGGCGGCCATGGAGAAGGTGAAGGGGGGCCGCACGCCGCCCTTCTCCTCCCCGAAGAACGAGCTGTTGTTGTCGGCCCCGTCCACCTGGAAGGCGTTGAAGATGCCCCGCCCGCCCGCGATGTGGGCCCGCTCCTCGCGGTCGATGACGGCCTGGGGGGCGAGGGTGACGAGGTCGGAGAAGTCGCGTCCCTTGATGGGGAGGGTCTCGAGGGCCTCCCGCGGGATGGTGGTGGTGGCGTCGGAGACGGCGGTCTGGACGGCCGGCGGCTCGGCCGTGGCGGCCAGGGTCTCGCCGAAGCGCGGGAGGGTGATCCGCACGAGGATGTCCGCCCCCAGGTCCACGCGCAGGACCTCGACTTGGGAGGAGGTGTGGCCCCCGCGTTCCGCGTCGAGCCGGTAGTCCCCGGGGGGGAGGAAGTCCAGGACGAAGGCGCCCCGGGCGTCGGAAACGGCCGCGAACGCGGCCCCGCGGGCCGCATGCGTCGCCGTGACCGCGGCGGAGGCGACGGGGGCGCCCTCCTGGTCGCGGACCTCTCCGCGGATGCGGCCCGTGGCGGCATTGGATTGGGCGTGGAGGACGGTCCCCAGGAGCATCATCAGAAAGCCCAGCCGTAGGATTTTCATGGTTCCCCCCTTATGGACGTGCGCCCGCCTGCACCGTGGTGTGAGCGCCCGGGCTCCCGGAGGAATCAGCGGGCTGATTCGATTATAGCAGTATTTCCCGGTTCCCTCAAATGTGGTACACTTCTTTCGATGATCCAGGCCAGACCGACGCTTTCGCGCATGGCATCCCGTCTCCTGGTCCTCGCCCTCGTCACCGGCGTGACGATGCTCCTCGAGAGGGCGGCGCAGTCGCCCATCTTCCATCTCATCCCCGGCGTCTCGATCTTCTACCCCTCCGCCGCATGGGCGATCATCTCCTTCTATCTCTTCGGTCCCTGGGCCGTCCCCGGCCTGGTGCTGGGGACCGTCCTCTCCCCCTGGTCGGCCGGCACCACCGTCACCCGGGGGACGATCAAGGGGCTCGTCCTGTGCCTGGAAGGGCTGTTCCCCTACCTGGTCCTCCTGCAGGCCCGTTCGGATGTCGCCCTCCGCAAGCACGGGACCCTGGCCCGGTTTCTCCTGCTGGGGCTGCTGGGCGGCACCCTGGCCAATTCGGCGGCGGGGACCCTGATCCAGCTCTACCGCTACCCCCAGAACCTGTGGGATTTTCCCCTGCGGTGGACCACCTGGTGGGTGTCCGACCTCATCTCGGCTTTCATCATCGCCCTGCCCGTCCTGCTGTTGATCCAGCCCCTCCTCCAGCGCCTCTCCACCGCGGCCAAGAGGACCTGGCTGGACCCCATCCACCGGCGGCCCATCTACGGGCGGGCCGTCCAACTGCGCATCCGCCCGCGGTCGCTGGCGGTGATGGCCGGGGTTTACGCCGCGATGTGGGGGATCACCCTCCTCGGGACCGGTGTCTCCTATTCCGCCGCCATTCACTGGTTCTCCTTCCTGTTCTTCCTCCCGGTGGTCTATCTCGGCCTGAGGGGCGGCTTCCCCGGAGGCGTCTACGGCGCCGCCGTCACCTCCTGCGGTCTCCTGTTGCTGGTGTTCGTCCGCGGCATTCCCGGGGGGGAACCGGCTTTTTTGGTCACCCTGTACCTCAACCTTCTCTCCATCACCCTCACCGGGCTCCTGGCGGGGATCCTGGCCGAATCCAACGCCTACCGGATGGCCGAGGTCCAGCGGCTGAAGGAGTTCGCGTCGCGCCTGGTGGCGAAGAAGGCGGCGCCGGAGGTCCTGCGGGAGCTGGCCTCCACCCTCCTGCAGACCCTCCACATCAAAGCCGTGGTCATCGAGCAGGAGGACCAGGAGGAACAGCGCATCTTCCCGGAGGGAATGGAACTGGGGGAGAAGGACGCCTTCTCCAAGATGGTCCTCCAGGCCGACGGGATCAAGTTCGGCTCCCTGACCCTGGTCAAGGAGGACTCCGCCCCCTTCACGCCGCGCGATCTCGAGACGGCCGAGACGGTCATCAAGCAGGCGGCCATGGCCCTCGACAATTCCCGGCTCTACGAAAACCTGGAGTACCGGGTCAAGGAACTGAAGGCCCTTTTCGACGTGGCCAAGAACCTCCTCGTCACCCTGGACCTGGACACGCTCCTCTACCAGACCGTCCATTCGCTCACCCAGGCCTTCCACCTCTCCATCGGGTGCATCTTTTTCAAGGGGGAGGGCGGGGAGCTGGAACTGCGGGCCGTTTCCGGCATGGGGCAGGAATCGCGCCTGGTCAAGGTGATCCCCGTGAGCATGGGGGTGGTGGGGCGGTGCTTCATCACCGGCAAGATCCAGTACGCCCCCGACGTGGGCGCGAACCCCGACTATATCGAGGTGGCCCCCGGCATCCACACCGAACTCGCCGTTCCGCTCCTCGCCGAGGGGGAGATCCTGGGGGTCCTCAACATGGAGAGCTACCTCCCCGACGCCTATCGCGGCGAGGACATCCGCCTCATCCGCGCCGTGGCCTCCCAGCTCTCGCTGGCCATCAGCCAGATCCACCTCCACAAACAGCTCGAACAGGCCAACGTATCGCTCAAGGACACCTACTACGACACCATCCAGGCCCTCTGCAACGCCGTGGAGGCCAAGGACCAGTATACCCAGGGGCATGTCGAGCGCACCGCCACCTTCGCCCTGGAGGTGGGGTTGCGTCTGGGGCTGGCGGAGGAGCACCTGGACCGCCTCCGCCTGGCGGCGATGCTCCACGACATCGGCAAGATCGGCATCCCCGAGGAGATCCTCCAGAAGCCCGGGTTCCTCACGCCCCAGGAGCGGGAGGTGATGAAGAAGCATGTGGAGATCGGGGTGCAGATCCTGAAGCAGATCGAGTTCCTGCGGCCCGCCATCCCCGGCATCTTCCATCACCAAGAGTGGTACGGCGGCTATGACGGCAAGACGGCCTTCGGGTACCCCACGGGCATCCGGGGCGACGCCATTCCGGTGGAGTCGCGCATCATCGCCGTGGTGGACTCCTTCGACGCCATGACCTCCACGCGCCCCTACCGTCCCGCGATGCCGTGGGACGAGGCCGTCAAGCGGCTCATCGTGGAGAAGGGGCGGCAATTCGACCCTCAGATCGTGGACCTCTTCGTGGACATCCTCCAGTCCTCCTACAACTACCGCCTGCCGGACCACCTGAGGGAGCTCATGGCGGCCCCCCCCCTCAAGGGCAATCCCCCCGAAGCGTTCGCCGTCGACTGCGCCACCCTCCCGCCGCTGGCGTAGCACCGGGTGGAGGGGTAAAAGCGCCCGGCTGAAGACGAAAAAGGCGATGCGCGAACCCTGTGGTAAGATAGGCCCCTGACGAAGGGAGCCCACGCATGAAGCTCGCCCTGATCGGCCTGGCGAACGCCGGCAAGACCACCCTCTTCAACGCCCTGACGGGGCAGAAGATCGATACCCCCCTCTACGCCACCACGGACGCCGAGCCCCACCTGGGGACGGTGAAGGTCCCCGATCGGCGCCTCGATGAATTGACCCAGATCTTCAAGCCCAGGAAGACCACCCATGCCACGGTGGAGTACATGGACCTCCTGGGGCTGACGAAGGGGGACATGGAGCAGAACCGCAAGGTCTTCGAGCTGGCCAAGGGGGCCGACGCGCTCGTGCATGTCCTGCGGGGTTTCGACGACGAGGCCGTGGCGAACCCGCTGGGGGACACCGACCCCCCGCGCGACTACGCCGCCGTCACCGCCGAGCAGGTGTTCTGGGACTTCGAGCTGGTGGACAAACGCCTGGCCCGGATGGAGGAGCAGGCGAAGAAGGGGACCAAGCCCGACGAGGCGGAGCGCAGGGTGCTGCTCAAGTGCAAGGAGGTCCTGGAGGGGGAGCGGCCCCTGAGGTCGGCGCGTTTCGAGCCCGAGGAGGAGAAGGCCCTGGCCCACCTGCAATTCGTTTCCATCCTCCCGGAGGTGGTGGTCGTCAACGCCGGGGAGGGGGATCTCCGGACCTCCCGGACGGACGGATGGGTGGCGGCCCTGCGGGAGCAGGCGGCGAAGCACGCCGATTGCGCGTCCGGACCCGTCCTCCTCTCCGCGCGGATCGAGAGCGAATTGAACGACCTCCCCCCCGGCGAGATCGGGGAGTTTTTAAGAGACCTCGGCGTGGAGGAGCCGGCCAAGGACCGTCTCATCCACGCCTCCTACCGCCTCCTGGGGCTCATCTCGTTCCTCACCACGGGCCCCGACGAGGTGCGCGCCTGGACCATCCGGGAGGGGACGCCGGCGCAGAAGGCCGCCGGGAAGGTCCACTCCGACATCGAGCGGGGGTTCATCCGGGCCGAGGTGGTCCACTACGACGATTTCATGGCCGCGGGGAGCCACGGCGCGGCCCGGTCCGCCGGGACCCTGCGGCTGGAGGGGAAGACCTACGCCGTCCGCGACGGCGACATCATCGAGTTCCGGTTCAACGTCTGATCTATCCGAGAGCGGGCGGCATATTCCGCCGCTCCCGCGCCGATCGGCCTATCGGTAGGCCTGGGCGATGATGACGTGGGGCAGGGTCTCCAGGTCCGGGGATTTTTCGTGGCGTTCGAGGTCGGCCAGATCGGTGCGGTCGCTCGCGCCGTAGTCGAAAAATTTGTGCTCGCGGAACCCCGCCTCGGTCAATTGGTCGGCCAGGACGGTGTCGTTGTAGAGAAAGCGGTGGCCCCATCCGTAGAACCCCTGATTGAGCATGGCGCAGTTCGACCGTTTCAGGGCCGGGTCCGCCGGCCAGCGGTAGTGGGTCACCCACACCCAGTCCAGGTTGGGAGTGGAGAGCCGGAGGATCCCCTCCCGGGGCTTCAAAATGCGGTGGCACTCGCGCAGGAAGACCCCCCCCTCCTCCCGGGTCAGGTGCTCGATGAAATGCTCGGCGAAAACCCTCAGGACCGAGCCGTCCCGGAAGGGGAGTCCGATCCTCGCGTCCGCCATGATATCCATGCCGGGGAATGCGTCCAGGTCCATATTGATCCACCCGTCCAGGCGCACGGTCCCGCAACCGACATGCAGATTGATCGTCCTATGACGCATCTCCGGTCCTCGCTTTGGCTTCGTTGTTGGCCGCGATGGAGCGGTCCATTATAGCGCACTCGCTCCCGTCGGAGCGGTCAGACGGGATCGGCGCGGAGGGAGTGCGGCAGGCCCTCGGTGATCTTCAGCCGCACCCAGGCTCCCGGGCGGACCGCCGCCGGGTCCGCGGCGGCGAAATGGACCACCCTGTTGCACCTTGTCCGAGCGACCCAGGCCCCCGGCTCCCGTCCCGGCGCCACCACATGGGCGTCCATCACGGCGCCCGCCAGGCGGCCGTTTTCCTCGCGTTGGATGGCGTCGTGCATCCGGAGCAGTTCATTGAGCCGGCGGTTCTTCTCGACGGCGGGGACGTCGTCGGCGATCCGGGCCGCCGAGGTCCCCGGCCGGGGGGAGTAGGCGAAGGCGTAGAGGGACGCGAACCGGACCCGCCGGATGAGGTCGAGGGTCTCCTCGAAGTCGGCCTCGGTCTCCCCGGGATAGCCCACGATGAAGTCGGAGGAGAGGGCGAGGCCGGGGACCGTGTCGCCGAGGCGGCCGGCCGCCTCCAGGTACTGCTCCCGGGAGTGTCCCCGCCGCATGGCCCTCAGGATGCGGTCGGATCCGCTTTGGATGGGCATATGGAAGTAGCGGGAGAGGACCGGATGGTCCCTCATGACGGCCGGAAGGCGGGGGTCGAAGAGGGCGGGGTGGGAGGTCACGAAGGCGAGGTTGCGCACTCCCGGCAGTCCGGCCAGCCGCTCCAGCAGGCCCGTGAGGCCGAGGCCCGAAACCGGGTCCCGGTAGGCGTTGACCACCTGTCCCAGGAGGAGGATGTCGTCCCGACCGTCGTCCAAAAGGAGCCGCACCTCGCGTTCGATCGACCCGGCGGGGCGGGACCGCGCCCTCCCCCTGACGCGGGGGACGATGCAGAAGGAGCATCCCTGACTGCACCCTTCCATGATGGTGACCATGGAGATGACCTCGTCCGACCGGTCCACCACGGCGGGATCGTAATCCACGGCGTCCGGCAGATGGGTCGCAACGGCCACGCCGAGGGCGATGTGACGGGCGATCCGGTCCACCTCCCCCGGGCCGAAGACGAAGTCCAGGAGGGGGGCCCTCTTGAGAAGGGCCTCGCCGTACTGCTGGGCGATGCATCCGCAGAGGGCGATCCGGCGACCGGGTCGCCGGTGCTTCCACGCTTTCAATTCACCCAGGCGGGCGAAGACCTTGGCCTCGGCCTTTTCCCGGACGGAGCAGGTGTTGAGCAGGAACAGGGAGGCCTCTTCCAGGGCCGCGGCGGGTTCCATCCCCGCCCCGGCAAGATTGCCGGAGAGGCGGGCGCTGTCCAACTGATTCATCTGACAGCCCCAGGTCTCGATCCAGTATTTCATGCCGGAAAGCCGGAAGGCCGGAAGGCGAAAAGGCGCGAAGGCCGTGACGATGGTGGATGGACGTTCAAGAGGTCTACCGCTTCGGGCTCTAAAGATTGGGTGCGTTACAGCGTTCCGGTATGCCGGTACAGCGCGCGGGAACCGCGCGCTACCGGAGCCAACCCGGGTGGGCCCCGGCCTTGCGCGCCTCCTCCTCGATGTCGAGAACCCGCTGGCGGGCGGCGGACAGCGCCTGCTTTTCCGCCTCCAGGTCCGCCAGGGCCTGGTCGAGGGCGGGCTTGATCACGCCGTCCCGATAGGCGGGGTCGTCCCATGCATAGAAGTCGTTCTGCAGTTTGGACACCTCGGATTGCAAAGAGTCGATCCGGGACTCGGAGGCGGCCACGGCGCTGCGCGCGGAGCCGATCAACTGCTGCCAGTCCTCCTTGCCGCGGTCCGATCCCGGGGGCGTTCCCAGGGTCGGATCATACGGGGGGGCGTTCGGGTCCGCGGGAACGCCGTAGGTGACGGATCCCCCGACCCCCTTGATCTTGCGCACGTTTTCGTTGGTGATCACGAGGCCCGGCTGGATCTTTCCCCCCTTGGCCCGCTTGGCCGCGGCGACGAGCGGCGAATCGGGCGGGACGGTCTCGCCGGATTTGGCGGCGGGTTGTTTCGGGGCGGGCTTGGCCTCCTGCTTGGTCTCCTGCTGGCTTTCCTGCTGCGGCTGCTCCTGGGGAGGCGCGTCCTGCCGTGCGGGGGCCGCCAAGGCCAGGGCCAACAAAATGACCGTTCCAATAGCGCATCGGTTCATGGGATCCTCCCGTAACAATCCTCCAGCCGGACCACGTCGTCCGGATGGGCCGTTGAAACCTCCACCAGATCACACCCGGCGCCGGAACTGAACCGGTGGATCGTGCCCGCGGGAACATCGAACCCCTCCCCTTCCCCCAGCCGGTCCACGATCCTGCGATCACCGTCCCTGGTCTCCACGTCGACCACACCCCGTAAAACAAAAATCGTCTCGATCTTATTCTCATGGTACTGGAGCGAAAGCGACTGGCCGGGATCGATGTGGAGGATCTTGCCCAGGTAGTGGGGGGTGAGGGCGAAAAGCAGTTCGTGGCCCCACGGCTTGTCGATGCGGCGGGGCGGGTCGGCTACAGGGGGCAAAGGAACCCCTCCGGGATCTGCTGGGAAAGGCGCTCCAGGAGCCATTCACCCACCGCTTTGGCGTCGGGCAGGGCCAGCGCCTTCATGATCACCGGCTCCAGGTCGCGCACGCTGGCGGCGCGGAGGGTCTCCTTGAGGAAGGGGAGGTTGAACGGCTCCATGGAGAAGCGGCGGATGCCCAAGCCCAGGAGGACGGCGGCCTGCAGGGGGTCGGCGGCCATCTCGCCGCAGACGGTGACCGGCTTGTCGTGGGTCCGCCCCGCCTCCGCCACCTGCCGGATGAGGGTGAGGATCGCGGGATGGAGGGCGTTGTAGTAGTCGGCCACCTTGGGGTTGTTGCGGTCCACGGCGAGGGTGTACTGGATGAGGTCGTTGGTCCCGATGGAGAAGAAGTCCACGAAGCGGGCGAAGGTGTCCACCAGGACCGCGGCGGAGGGAACCTCCACCATGACGCCCAGGGGGATGTGCCGTTTGTGGGGGATCCGGGCCGCGGCCAGTTCGGCGGAGAGTTCGTCGAGGAGCCGGCGGGTGCGCAGGACCTCGTCCACGCAGCACACCATGGGGAGCATGATGTGGAGGTTGCCGTAGACCGAGGCGCGCAGCAGCGCCTTGAGCTGGGGGCGGAAGATGTGGGGGTAGTTGAGGCAGAGGCGGATGCCCCGCATTCCCAGGACGGGATTGTCCTCATGGATGTGGAGCACCTCGCGGGCCAGCTTGCGCCCCCCCAGATCGAAGGTGCGGATGGTGACGACCCGGTCCGGCATGGCCTTGAGGAGGCGGCTGTAGGTCCGGAAGTGGTCCTCCTCGGAGGGGATGTGGGGGTACATCGAGAGATAGAGGAACTCCGACCGGTAGAGGCCGATGCCCGACCCGCCCATGTCGCGGATGGAATGGATCTCGTCCAACAGTTCGATATTGGCGAGGAGGTGGAAGTCCACCCCGTCGCGGGTGGTGTCGGGGGCGTGGATGGCCCCCAGGCGCTGGCGCTGGCGCTCCTCGAGGATGCTCTTCTGGGAGGCGTACTCCTTGAGGGTGGCGCCGTCGGGATTGAGGATGACGGTTCCCTGGCTGCCGTCCACGATGATCCTCTGGCCGTCCTTCACCGCGTCCATCAACCCCGGCGTCGAGAGGACCGCGGGCATGGCCATGGCCTTGGCCATGATGGCGGTGTGGGAGGTACGCCCGCCCCCCTGGACCGCGAACCCCACGATGTTGGGGTGGTGCAGGTAGGGGATGTCGGAGGGGGCGAGGTCGTGGGAGACCACCACCGCCTTGTCCTGGAGGGCGTCGAGGGAGGGATGCTCGATGGATTGCAGGGCCGAAAGGACGTGCTTGGCCACGTCCTCCAGGTCCATCGTCCGCTCCCGCAGGTAGGCCTCCTTGGCCGAGCGGAGCTTGCCGGTGATGGCCGCCACCTCCTGCTGGACCACCCACTCCGCGTTGACCCGCTGACGGAGGATGGCCTCGGGGATGGTCCGTTGGAAGGTGTCGTCGCGCACCATCAGGAGGTGGGCGTGGAACACGGAGGCGATGTCGGCGTCGAAGAGGGCCTTGGCCTTCTCCTCTAACTGCTGGATCTCCTTCTCCGCCTGGGCCAGGGACCGGCGGTAGCGGCGGACCTCCTCCTCCACCTTGGCCTCGGGAAGCTTGATCTTGAGGACGGTGTCCAGCGACCGGTTGATGACGAGGGCCCGGCCCACGGCGATCCCCGGGGCGACGCCCACCCCCTTGATCCTAATCATCTTCATCGAACCTCCGGGCGAACAGGTCGCGCAGGGCGGTGACGGCCTCGGCCTCGTCGTCGCCACAGGCGCGGACCTCCACCGACTCGCCGCAGGCCCCCGCCAGCATCAGCAGCCCCAGGATGCTCTTGCCGTCCACCGCGTCACCGTCCTTGACGATCTTGATGTCGGCGGCGAAGGTGCGCGTCAGCTCCACGAGCTTGGCGGAGGCCCGGGCGTGCAGGCCCAGCTTGTTCACGATGGGGAGGCGTTCACTGATCATGGTCTTCCTTGAGGCCGAAGACGCGGATGCTCTGGCGGGCCCGCTGGCAGAGGAAGTAGGAGATCTCGCGCAGGCCGTCCAGGTTTTCGTGCTGGATGGAGAGGAAGCGGACCAGGATGGGGAGGTTCACCCCGGTGATCACCTCGATCCGTTCCGGACGGGCCAGGGAGAAGGCGATGTTGGAGGGGGTCCCGCCGAACATGTCGGTGAAGAGCAGGACGTACCGGTAGCCGTCCAGCTTGTCGAGGACGAAGCGGACCTTCTTGAGGGAGTCCTCCCAGGTGTCGTTCCAGTTCAGGCAAACCGGGAAGAGGGCCGTGGGGGAGGCCACGATGGTCTTGGCCGAATTGACGAGTTCCGCGGCCAGCTGGCCGTGGGTGATGACGATGCCGGCGATCATCCTTCACCTCGCTTGACGTCACGGTGCATGACATGGACGCGGCAATCGCGGGAGCGGAGCGACCCGGCCAGGGCCTCGGCGATGGCCACGCTCCGGTGCCTCCCGCCCGTGCATCCGATGCCGACCGACAGGGAGTGGCGGAATTCCCGCTGGACGGCGGGCAGGTAGAAATCAAGCAGGCGCAGGATGAGCCCCATCAGCTCCCGGCTGGCGGGCTGGTCCAGCACGTAGGCCGCCACCTCGGGATCCTCCCCGGTGCGTTCCCGCAGCGAGGGGACGAAATAGGGGTTGGGAAGGAACCGGGTGTCGAAGACCAGGTCCGCCGTCGAGGGGACGCCGTAACTGAATCCGAAACTGGTGAGGGTGAGGAGGAACCGTTCGCGGGTCCAGTTGGGGTGGAAGCGTTGGAGGACGGCGTTGCGCAGTTCGTGCAGGTTGGTGCCGGAGGTGTCCAGCACCTCGGTGGCCCGCATTTTGACCGCCTCCAGCATCCGCCGCTCCAGCTGGATGCATTCGCGCACCGGACGGTCGGAGGAGAGGGGATGGGGGCGCCGGGTGACGGCGAACCGCCGCTCGAGCACGTCGTCCGAGGCCTCCAGGAACAGGAGCATGGCCCCGGGGACGCGGGAATGGGCCGCCTCCCACGCGGGGAGGAATTGCTCCCCGTAAGCCACGCTCCGAAGGTCGGCGGCGATGGCCACCCGGGGGAGCGCGGCCGTCTCCGCGATGAACGCCGCCACCAGGCGCAGGGGGAGGTTGTCCACGCAGTAGTAGCCCGCGTCCTCCAGGGCGCGCAGGACCGTGCTTTTGCCCGAGCCCGACAGCCCTGTGACGAAAACCAGCCGCCGGTCAGCCGCGTCCATGGTTCTTCTCCTGGATGCGCTCCTCCTGCCGCTGGAGGAAGAGCTGCTGGTCGTCGTGGCCGAGGGTGGTCAGGATGTGGTTCTTGACCGCCACCTCGATGATGAGGGCGATGTTGCGCCCCTTGTGGACCGGCATCCGGATGAGCGGCAGGGGCGTCCCCAGGATGACGGCGGTCTGCTTGGTCATCCCCAGCTCATGGGCGTAGGGGACCTCCGCGGGCTCCACCAGCTCGATGACCAGGTGGACCCGCTTTTCCTTTTCCCACGCCGTGATGCCGAAGATGTTGTTCACGTTCACGATCCCCACCCCCTTGACCTGCATGATGCCGCAGACCCAGTCCTTTCCGCTCGTTCCATAGAGCGTGTTGTCGGCCTCCAGGCTCAGGATGACGTAGTCGTCGGCCACCAGCTTGTGGCCGCGGGAGATGAGCTCAAGGGCGCACTCGCTCTTGCCGATGCCCGAACTGCCCTTGAGGAGGACCCCCAGGCTGAAGATGTCCATCAGCGTGGCGTGGGCCGATTCGCGGGGCGCGAGATAGTGTCTGAGATAGGCGTAGAGGGTGTCGAAGAGGCGGTTGGAGGTGGCGCTGCTCAGGAACAGGGGGATATGGTGATGCTCGGCCGCCCGCACGACGAAGGGCGGGGGGGCCTGCCCGCCGCTGACCACCAAGGCCGCCACGGGACGCTGGAGGACCGCCTCCAGGGCGCGCGAGGCCTGATCCGTCGTCAACGTCCCCAGATATCCCAGCTCGGAGAAGCCCAGGATTTGGATGCGGTTCTCCAGGACCCCCTCCAGGTGGCCGGCCAGGGCCAGGCCCAGCTTCTGGGGATGGGGATTTTCGATCATGTTGGAGAGCCCGTCCTCCCCGGCGGCCAGGGTGAGGCCCAGCTGGGCGGAGAGCCCCTTGTCGAAGAGGGTTCGGACGGAGGTCGGGACCGTCTTCACAACTTTTTCTCCTCCTGCCGCAGGACCTCCAGGAACGCCTCCGGTGTGGGGGCGGCCAGAAGACTGCGGAGGGTGCCGGGGGCCCGCACCAGTTTGGAGATGCGGGCCAGGGCCGTGAGATGGGCTGTGGGCTGGGCCTGGGGGGAGAGGACGAAGAAAAAGAGGCGGACGGGCTGGCCGTCGGGGGCGCCGAAAGCCAGTCCCTCCGGGTGGAGGCCCACGGCGACCAGGACCTCCTTCAGCTCATTGAGTTTGCAATGGGGGATGGCCACCTCGTGTCCGACGGCGGTGGAGCCCATCTCCTCGCGCTGGGCGAGCTTTTCGGCCACGTCTTTTGGGCGGCGGACGAGCCCCAGCCGATGCAGGTGGTCCGCCACCTCTTTGAACAGGGTTTCACGCCCCTCCCCTTCGAGCCGCCGGATGATGCAGGCCGGCGGAATGCACTCGGAGAGCTTCATTGCTCGGCGATGTCGTAGAGGATGGGGCCGCCGCGGGCGCGGGAGGCCAGAACGCGGACGCGATCGTCCTCCAGGTCCCTGAAGACCACGAACCCCGATCCCGGACGCGCCAGGCGCGCCAGGGCGTCCTCCTCGGTCATGGCGGGGATGTCGGCCTTGCCCAGGCGCTCGATGCGGGGGCCGGCGGGGGCCCGGCGCTTCGCGGCGGGCTCGGGCGGCCAATCGGCGACGCGGTGGGCTTCGCGGCGTTTCTTCTCCTTCAGCTTCTTCTTTTTCTTCTTCAGCTGGATCTGCAGGTGGTCTATCGTGCGCAGGACCACCTCCTCCATCTCCTCCCCCTCGGCCCGGGCCTGCAGCCATTCGCCCTCGTGGTGGATGGAGATTTCGCTCTCGTGGCGGAATTTGCTGGCCTTCAGGAGCACCTTCACCCGCACCTCGTCGTCCCCGAAAAAACGCTGGACCTTGTGCAGGTGGGCGGAAATGAATTCCTTGAGGCTTTCGGTGAGCGTGTAGCCCTTGTGCGAGTACTCGATCTGCATGGGTTCACCTCGTCTGTTTTCGTTCCTGGGAGGGGCGGATCCCCAGCTCCTCCCGGTATTTTGCCACGGTCCGCCGGGCGACCGTGAGTCGGTACTGGGCGTCGAGGATGCGCGCGATCCGGGCGTCGGAGAGGGGCCGGCCGGTCGTCTCGGCCCGGACGATCTGCGCGATGAGGCCCTTGATCCGGTCCAGCGTGTAGCCCTCGCCGGTGGGGCTGGTGAGCCCCGACAGGAAAAAGGAGCGCATCGCGAAGAGGCCGCGCGGCGTCTGCATGTGCTTATTGGCCACCACGCGGGAGACGGTGGACTCGTGCACCCCCACGTCCCCGGCCACGTCGCGGAGGAGGAGGGGCCTGAGGTGCTCGGGCCCCTCGTCGAGGAAGGCTTTCTGGTGGTCCACGATGGATTGGGCCACGCGCTGGAGGGTCCTGCGGCGTTGTTCCACCGACCGCAGGAGCCAGAAGGCGGATTGGAGCTTCTTTTCAATGTAATGGGAGGCCTCGCGGTCCCGGCGGAGGCCCGGATCACGGTACATGGCGAGATAACCCCGGTTGATGCGCATCTTGGGGAGGCCGTCGTCGTTCACCTGGGCGAGGTAGGCGTCGCCGCGCCGGATGATATGGACGTCCGGCTCCACGTAGATGGGCCGCTCCCTGGTGTATTTACGGCCCGGGTGGGGATCGAGGTGGCGCAGGGCCTCCATCATGATCCGCACCTCGGCGGTATCGCATCCCAGGGCGGCTTCCAGGCCGGCCTCGTCACGGGCCAGGACCTTCTGCCAGCAGCGATCGAGGGCCTCCAAGAGGCGCGGCTCGTCGGTCTGGAGCTTGAGGCACTCGGGGATGGAGCGCGCCCCCACGCCGGGGGGGTCGAAGGACTGCAGGGCGCCCAGGGCGCGTTCCAGGGTCGCGAGGGGGATCCCGGAGGAGGCCAGGGCCTCGAGGGGCTCCGTCAGGTAGCCGTCGTCGTCGAGGTTTCCGATGAGGAATTGCACGGCTTCCACAAGCTCGGGCGGGATGGCGTTCATGGACAACTGCCAGAGCAGGTGCTCCGCCAGGTCCGTTCCGGATTCCGGGATGTTTTCGAGTGGCACATCCTCGCGCACTTCGGGCGGGAGGTTGGTCGGGATGTACGAATTCTCGTAGTATTCCTGGAAGTAGGCGTCCATGTCCACCCGCTCCATGGGGTCCTCCTTCCGCTCCGCCGGCGCCGTCTCCGGAACCCCCTCCAGGGAAGCCTCCTCCAGCACGGGATTCTCCTCCATCTCCGCGAGGATGAGGTCCGCCAGCTCCATCCGCGTCAACTGCAGCAGCTTGATGGCCTGCTGGAGCGACGGCGTCAGGACGAGGCGCTGGGCGAGGCGGGTTTCCAGTTTGGGTCGGAGCAGGGCCGTGACCTCCTTTAAGAAAGGGTGAACCCATCCCCCAAATATACCCGCTTGACTTCCGGGTCCCGGGAGAGGGTTCCGGGGGAGCCGGTGCGGAAGATCCTCCCCCCGTTGATTATATAGGCGCGGTCGGTGATTTTCAAGGTTTCGCGGACATTGTGGTCGGTGATGAGGATTCCTATGCCCCGGTCCCGCAGCTGCTGGATGACCCGCTGGAGGTCAATGACGGCGATGGGATCAATGCCCGCGAAAGGCTCGTCCAGCAGGAGGAAGCGCGGGGTGAGCACCAGGGCGCGGGCGATCTCCACCCGCCGGCGCTCGCCGCCGGAGAGGGTCTCCCCCCGTTGGCGGGCCAGCGCGGCCACCCCCATCTCCTCCAGGAGGGCCCGGGCCCGGGTGTGCCGCTCCGCGGACGACAGGCCCAGCTGTTCCAGGACCAGGAGGAGGTTCTCCTCCACCGTCAATTTCCGGAAGATGGAGGACTCCTGGGGAAGGTAGACGATCCCGAGCCGGGCGCGCTTGAAGACCGGAAGGTCGGTCAGGGGGAAGTCGTTGAACCTCACGGTCCCCGCGTTGGGGGGGATGAAGCCCGAGATCATGTGGAAGGTGGTGGTTTTTCCCGAACCGTTGGGGCCCAAGAGGCCCACCACCTCGCCCCCCGTAACTTCCAGGGCGATGTCCTGGACCACCCAGCGCCTCCCATAGCGCTTGGAAAGCCCCTTCGCCTCCAGCCGGTCGCCGGCGGAGTCGGGGAGTCGGGGGATCTGGTATGCTTCTTGCATCGGCTTCCATTATACCGCCAACGGAGGGGAAAGGCGATGGGGACGGAGGCGGGGAAGGGGCCGATCGCCGGGCGGAGGGGGATCCCGTCCCGCCCGAACCCCCGGCCCGCCCCCTCAAGACAGGGGAGGGATGGGCGAGGACGGATGCCGGACCCGATCCCTCCCAAGCGCCGTGCGTCTTTTCGGCGACCTTTCGCAACGGCAGGTTGAGGGAAATCCGGCTACGCGTTCTCCTCCACGGGAGGCGTCGAGAGGGGCTCCAGCCGTTCCTTGGTCTCGTAGACGAACTGGATGGCCTTCTTGACGCGTCCCGTCATGTAGACCACCAGGTCGCCGGGGCGGGCCTGCTCGAGGGCCGCGGCGAGGGCCTCGAACTCATCCAGGACCGTGGAGCGCTTCTCCCGGTCGAACCCCGCCGTATCGAACCCCCGGTCCAAGATCGCCGCGATCTCCCCCGGCTGGCGGCCCCTCAGGTCCTTGTCCTCGTAGAGGATGACCCGGTCCGCCACCTTGGCCGAGATCTGGGCCAGGAGGGCGATGTCCTCGTCGCGGCGGTCCCCCACGGCGTCCAGGACCAGCACCCGCCGCTTGTAATCCAGTTTCGCGATGAGGTCGCAGATGTTGGCGTACGCCCTGGGATTGTGGGCGTAGTCGATCATCACGTCGAACCCCTTCATGGGGATGATGTTCATCCGGCCCGGGGTCTGCGACGGGGAGGGGAAGAACGAGGCGAGCCCGGCCTTGATCTCCTCCACCTTCAACTTCAGCGCGTAGCACGCGGCCACGGCGGCCATGGCGTTCTGGATGTTGAAGTAGGCCTTCCCTTCGAGGGTGATGGGGATCTCGTAGGCGCGGGCCACCGGGATGACGGCGTCGCCGTCCAGGATGGTGATGGTGCCGTTCTGGTACACCAGCGCCGTCCCTCCGTCCTCGACGTGCGCCAGGACGACGGGGTTCTGCGGATTGAGGGAGAACCAGACCACCTTCTCCGTGCACTGCGCGGCCATCTCGCGGCACCACTTGTCCTCCGCGTTGAGGACCGAGGTGCCGCCCCGGCGCACCGTCTCAACGACGATGGACTTGAGGCGGGCGAGCTCCTCCACCGTTTCGATGAACCCCAGCCCCAGGTGGTCCGCCGCCACGTTGAGGCAGACCCCCACGTCCGCCGTTCCGTAGCCCAGGCCGGCGCGGAGGAGGCCGCCCCGGGCCGTCTCGAAGACCGCGCAGTCCACCGTGGGGTCCTGCAGGATGAGGCGGGCCGAGCGGGGGCCGCTGGTGTCCCCCTCGAGAACGGCCCGGTCGCGGATGTAGATGCCGTCGGTGGTGGTCATCCCCACGGTGTGGCCCCTCCCCTTGAGGATGTGGTTGATCAGCCGCACCGTGGTGGTCTTGCCGTTGGTGCCGGTGACCGAGACGATGGGGATGTCGTGCTTGGAGCCGGCGGGATAGAGCATGTCCAGGATGGGAGCCCCGACGTTGCGGGGCTTCCCTTCGGAAGGGTTGAGGTGCATGCGCAGGCCGGGGGCGGCGTTGACCTCGATGATGACGCCGCCGTTCTTGATGATCGGGGTCTCCAGGGTGGGGGCCAGGACGTCGAGGCCGGCGATGTCGAGGCCGATGATGCGGGCCACCCGCTCGAACATGAACCGGTTGGCCGGATGGACCTTGTGGGAGACGTCGAAGGCCATCCCGCCGGTGGAGAGGTTGGCCGTCCGCTCCAGATAGAACCGCTCGTCGGCGGCCAGGACGGTTTCGGGGGTGTAGCCCTTCTCGGCCATCAGGATCTCGGTGATGGGCGAGATGCCGAGGAGGGTCATGAAATTCTCGTGCCCCCGCCCGCGCTTGGGGTTGCGGTTCTCGATCTCGATCAGCTCGAGGAGGGTGTGCGTGCCGTCGCCGACGATGCGGGCGGGGATGCGGTGGGCCGCGGCGATGAAGCGGCCGTCCACGAGGAGGATGCGGTAGTCGTTGCCGACCATCATCTTCTCCACCACGACCTTGGAGGAGACGGCGATGGCGCGCTCGAACGCCGCCTTCAACTCCTGCTCGTCCTTGATGCCGATGGTGATCCCCTTGCCGTGGTGGCCGTCGAAGGGCTTCACCACCAGCGGATAGCCCAGGTGGCCGGCGTCCTCCAGGGCGTGCTCGAACTTCCGGGCGATGGTCCCCGGCGGGACGGGGATGCCGTTGTCCTCCAGCATCATCTTGGTCAGTTTCTTGTTGGAGGCGGTCTCCGCCGCGATGAGGGAGGTGTTGGAGGTCAGCGAGGCCTGGATCCGCTTCTGGTGCTTCCCCTCGCCCAGTTGGACCAGGTTGTAGTCGTCGAGGCGGATGACGGTGATGTCGCGGCGGCGCGCCTCGTCCACGATGGCCATGGTGGAGGGCCCCAGGTAATGGTCGTCCCGGATCCCCTTGATCTCGCTGATGACGCCGTCGATGTCCAGGTCCTCGTCGGGGGCGCCGTCCACGATCCCCTGGACGATGCGGACGCACTCCTCCCCCACGAAGATGCCGGCGTCCTCCACCCAGTACTCGAAGACGACCTGGTAGAGCCCCGGCTGCTTCGTGGGAAAGGTCTTGCAGAAGGTGGTGTCCATGTAGGCCAGGTACTGGAGTTCGATGGCGATGTGCTCGATGACATGGTAGAGGGGGGTCCCCTCGTTCATGATCTTGACCAGCCCGCCCGCGTCCTTCTCGGTGCACCGGTGCTCCTTGAGGGAGGGGAGGAGCTGGACCAGGCGGTCCGTGAATCCCGGGACCTGATTGGTGAGGACGCCGTCCAGGTTCTCCATGTCGAGAAGCATCCTCACCGCCGGTTTCTTGCTCCAGAAATTGGCCCCCTGCAGAGCGCGGATCTCGACGATTCTCATGCGTTCCTCCCTTGGGGTTCCGTCCGGGACGCCCGAGGGGCGGGCCCCGTGGCTGCGAACCTCGATGATTATCATACCCACCGCCGGAACCCTTGTCAATTGAAGGAGTTGGGAGGGAGGGGGCGTTGCCCGGGAAGGGGGGATGTGGTAAAATCATGGCGCCCAAGACGGGCCGTTAGCTCAGGTGGTAGAGC